>JBJEJD010000126.1:0-48501 GCA_051877705.1 Coprococcus sp.
CCAAAATAGCTGTCCCTCTTTTTATCCATGGAATTGATCTTCTTCAACGCTTCCTTCTCATCCAGATGATCCGACTCCATGATCCTCTTCAATCTGAAATCCTTATCCGCACTGAGATAAATCCTGATACATTTTTCCTCTTCCCGCAATATGTAGCCCGCACATCTTCCAATGATGATACAGTCATCCTTCTCTGCGATCTGCTGAATAACCTCTGCCTGTTTATTGAACAATCTGTCACTGGACAGAGTATTGTCAAAAGGATTGATGGACGTGTTCATGGTAAATGTATTCATAGCCAACATATACAGAAAACTGTCCGTTGGCTTCTCATCAACCTTTTCAAAATAATCTTTTCTGATGCCGCTGTGCTTTGCAGCCAGCTCTGCAATATCTTCATCATAGACCTTTATTCCAAGACGCTCTGACAGTTTTTCTGCCACCTCTTTACCGCCGCTTCCATACTCTCTGTTTAAAGCAATAATCAAATGATTCGACATTTTATATTCCCTCCTCACACTATGTGACTCTATTCTGTTGAATTCCTGTATTGTGTCATAGCCTGACGTTCCTTCACCAGCTCATCATGAAGTTCCAGTGAATTCCATCCGCAATTGGTATCCGTCAATACCGCCTTCAGGGCCACCGATTCAATCTTCATGGTTCTGAAGCCCTGCAGAAATCTGTCCAGCACACCATCTGTAAAGCCCTTCAGCAAAAGCATTTCATCCGAAAATCCTTCCCCGGCATATTGCTCCCCTAAAAGCTTATATCCGGTCACACCAGCCAGAGCTCCCAACGGTTCCAGATACTGGCTGCTGTCAATTGTACGTATTTTTAATCCGAGCTTCAGACACAGCATTCGTATCTGCCGCCCCTTTGTAGAATTCAGGTTGTAAAAATATACTGTACCTGTCTGTTTCATCTGTAATTACCTCACTTTGCAGCGTGCTGATCAGTTTGCCGATATATGCAGACTGGCACTGCCTTTTGACATGATTTTAATGGTAACCCTGCATTCCGAAATAAATATATCATTCATATGAAGTGTATAATCTATATTCGTTTCAATGACATCCTGATTCAACACTGTACGGATATCTGATGTATAGACATTCAGCCAAATATCACCGGCCGGTGTATGGTAGCAGGATGTTATCTGCTTTTCTTTCTCAAAAACCATATGTACACTGCCGGCACCCCGTCGGATCACATCCACTCTGTCACCGGCAATCTTAATTGTATTGCCCGTCTGCCCTCCACTGTCAGGATCCGGCTCGTCATATATCACAAAATGTTTCCCGTTACGGTAATAATAAGCGGCCCCCGCTATCAGCTCCGTTGATGCATCCTCGCCAAGATCCATCTGTCTGCCACTGACAGTTAAAATGACATCTTCTGTCATAAATGATGTCCCGCCTTTCTGTCATTTATTTTATATAGTATATCATAAAATAAAGACCTGTGCAACGTAACCGTTCTTCGGATAATTATTGCAGTTTATCAAGCTGTACCAGCACCGGCCATTCTTCCTGCGCTTCGAAAACAGGAATCACACAATTTATCTGCCCTCTTCCCCCAACAAAATCCTCCAGCACACTCAGCTTATATCCCCTGTCCTCATAATTATTCTGACAGAGTTCATATAGAAAAACACCGATGGATCCATTCACATTGTCATCCAGACGCACAATATCTTCTGCCTTTCCATCAACTCGGCCGATCATAACTGTCCGTTTGATGGCCTTTTCGTCAGTCAGTTCCTGAAGCAGCTGTTCCATCTTTTGGCCATAGAATCCTACAGAATCTCCGACAAGGATCACAGATAACTGACTATAATCCGCAATTTTATCCGATGCGGCATTCAATTTGTCTGAAGCATCCTGTATAGTAGCAGCCTCAACACTCCTGACAGGTTCTGCCGGCTGCGTATCCGTTCCCGTCAGCGCCGCCAGATCAGGAAAACTATAGGTAATTTTCCATCCCGTTTCTGCCGCATCGATTCCCATGCACATGACATAATTTCTGTTTTGAGGCTCTCTCCATGCATAACATCCACATAAAGCCGCATTTACAGCAAATATGCATACAATCCCGATTATTTTCTTCCATTTTGCCATCATTTTACTGTCATCCTGCTCCATTTCGCTCCACTTTTCGCCATTTCCATACACCGACTGGTATCAACAACACGCAAACAGGCACTCCCAGCCACAGCATCCACTTACTGAAAACCACATCAAATCTGTCCCATTGTTTTGCCAGACCGGACAGGATGAGAATCAGCACACCAAAAAAAAGCGCAATCCACGGTTTCATTCTGTTCCTTCTGTCTGTTTCTCCAGTCCCATTCTGTCCGGGTAAGGTGACTCTGCCAAGTAACTCCATATTCAGTTCCACTATTTCCAATAACATTCCTCCGGCAAAAATATAAAAGCTCAGCATCCACAGCATAATAAAAAAGACATCATACCGCGAAATAAAATTTCCAGGAAAACGAATCATCTGAAGAAGAACACCAAATGGCTGTTCCTCTGCCGCCATTCCCTCCGGTGTAAAAAACAATCCCGTCAAAGCCAGTGCCGCAAAAACCAGCAGACATCCGCCGGCCACACCTTTGACAGGTGTTTTTTCCCCTCGCTGATTCATATTGGTTCTTCTCCATATCAGAAAAGGATGATCTGCCAGGAAAAAGAACCATAACGCACCATAACTCCCTGATAAAATATGACTCCAGTGATATTCATTACCAACATATGGATCCATGGGCCAGCCATATCCCACAGCCTGCCAGAATCCTGATGCAAACAATACCAAAAACGGCACGTAAACCAACCAGCCCATGAGCTCAGCCATCCGTCCCCTCACTTCGATACCTTTTCCTGCCCCGTAAACAACAGCAGCCAGCAGAAACAGGATCGTTACAGGGTAACTGTAATCTGCCGGAATCAGTTCTTCGATCACCCTGTAAAAATAATGCATACTATAAACAGCAGCCGCCAGATAATAAAAGATATAAAAAACGCATAAAACAAAGGGCAGGTCCTGTTTTCTGAATGCTTCGCTATTCGTCCCGTATTTTCTGCTCAGCCAGCAGAAGGACATAACATAATATAGAAAAATAAACATCAGAACGAAAATTCCCGTAAGCATCATCCCGATAAAACTTCGACCGCCCAGACAGGCCGGCAGCCAGAACAGGCCGGCGGCCAAAATATCCAACGCCAGGACCCAAGAGGTCTGACGCAAAGAAATCATCTGATTATCACCTGCCATTTTTCTCCTTTCTCAGCCTGCGCCGATGGCCTTCTTTTGTGAAGAATGGCCTTTCATACATTTGACTGCCGGGAGATTTCACCACCGTATCCTGCCATCGTCCTTCAGGTGCCATTTCTGCCGATACAAAAGGCATCATATATGGAACACCAAAGCTCTTCAGACCCGCCAGATGAATCATTACTGTCAGCATAGCCGCCGTAAGACCTGCAAAACCACCAATGGCTGCTGCAATAATAAAATAAAATTTAATCATACGGAATGCAGAGGCGAACAGGTCATTTGGAACAGTAAAAGCAGACAAAGCCGTCAGTGCTACGATAATAACTACCACAGGACTGACAATATGCGCATCTACTGCTGCCTGTCCAATAATCAGTCCCCCCACAATGCCCAGAGTACTGCCCATGGGACCCGGCAGACGGATGCCCGCCTCACGCAGCAGTTCAAATGCAATCTCCATAACCAGTACCTCCAGCGGCAGAGAAAAGGGCACACCTTCCCGTGATGCAGCAAAAGACAGGGCAAAACTCAGAGGTAACGCTTCCGGATGGAAACCGGCCAGAGCAATGTACAATCCCGGCAGCAGCATGGCCGCTGCTGCTGCTCCATATCGAAGCATTCTTACAAAACAGGCCACATCCCAACGATTATAATAGTCATCAGAAGCCTGAAAAAAGCAGCTGAAGGTTGCCGGCAGCAGTAAAACCATGGGGGAATTATCCACTACGAGTACAATACGCCCTTCAAGCAGGGCAGATGCCGCTTTATCTGGTCTCTCCGTTGCCTGAAACTGTGGAAAAGGCGAATACCATTTATCCTCTGTCAGCTGCTCCAGACTCCCGCTGTCCAGAATTGCATCCACCCGAAACCCGTCCAGTTTTCTCAAAATCTCTTCAAGGATCCGGGGACGCACCAGATCATCCATGTACATGACTGCCACATCCGTCCTGGAGCGCACGCCAATCGTCATCTGTTTCGCCTTTAAGCGGGTATCTCTTATTCTCCGACGGATCAGAACCGTGTTCGTTCTGAAGGACTCTGTAAAACTTTCTTTGGAGCCACGAACAGATACTTCCGTTTCTGCTGACTGCACTCCCCTCCCCGGCAGATTTTTACTTGAAATAATAACCGCTTCAGGCATACCATCTATCAGGATTCCTGTATTTCCTTTCAGTACCTCATCCACCATTTTATCCAGCTGTTTTACTTTCTTGATATCAGCCGTAGCCAGACAGCGCCGCACAATAAAATCTCCTGCATCTTCTTCCGGAATCCCATCCACATCAAACAGAAGATTCTTGAGCAGAACCCCATCCACCAGATCCCGGTCATACATTGAATCCATATAGATAACATAAATCCCCAGTTTCTGCGGTCCCATTATAATTTTTCTCATAACGGCATCATCACAGCCTTCAAAGATTGAGGTGATCCAAAGGATATTTTTATCAAGACAGGCATCCACCAGTACAGCCTGCTCTTTCCTGTTATGCCCGCCCATTCTGCTTACCTCCATAAAAAACAAAGAGTGCTGCAATTCCGCAACACTCTTATTGTCACCTTAAAACAGGATATTATACATCCTGTTCCTGAATCTTTCTGATAACTGTCACTTCCTGAATATAAATATGTTCCTCGATAAGTTTGACAGCATTTTCTTTGTCTCTTCTGATCACCGCATCGAGAATCTTCTTATGCTCTTCCACCAGCCTCGGACGGGCTTCTATATCTTTCAGATACTCCAGACGATAACGATACATCTGTTCACGCAGATTATTCAGAATCTGGATCAGACGGGCATTCTTGGTTGCTCTGAAAATAACATCATGAAATGCCACATCCTTCTCAGCCATCGTTGTCAGTTCATCACTGCCCAAAGAATCAGCAAATGCCTGACAGTTTTCTTCTAAGTCAGCTATCTCCTCATCAGTAATTCTGTCACAGGCCAATTCAATAGCCAGTTTTTCAAGGGATGTTCTGACTTCAAGGACATCTCTGAGATCTTTTTCTGTTATCCGGGCCACTTCCGCACCTTTTCTCGGAATCATGATCACAAGCCCTTCCAGTTCAAGCTTACGTATCGCCTCACGTATCGGCGTTCTGCTCACACCCAGCTTATTGGCCAGAGCAATCTCCATCAGACGCTCGCCCGGCTCCAGCTCTCCTTTCAATATCGCCCGCCGTAATGTATTGAATACAACATCCCGTAATGGCAGATACTCATCAATTGTCATTTCAAAATCCTTCATGTTACCGTTCCCTCTCTCTCTTATCTATTTGCACGTTTTTTGAGCTCTGTCTGGTTAAATGGTCTGGTCAGATAAATCTGCCTCGACAATCCACAGGCTTTCATATCTTCATAAGCTTTTCTGGCTTTCTTCTCATCATCAAAAATTCCGAATACTGTCGGTCCGCTGCCGCTCATTAAAGCATTAACCGCCCCCGAAGCTATCATCCTTTCCTTAATCTGGACAATTACCGGATATTCCGATACAGTAACAGTCTCCAGCACATTACCCAGCCGTTCAGTCACACCATAAAGATTCTGTTCTTTCAGAGCTTCAACAATCCCGTCAATATCAGGATGAACTGTATTCTCATCCAATTTAAGATGTTCATATACATGTTTTGTTGAAACACTGACCGGAGGCTTCGCAATAAGAATCGGGCAATCTGGCAATGGCGCCACCGGTGTCAGAATCTCACCAATTCCTTCAGACAGAGCCGTCTGCCTGAGCAGGCAGTAGGGAACATCCGCCCCCAGCTTTACACCAAAGTCCCTCAATTCTTTCTGGCTCAGCCCCAGACGAAACAATTTGTTCATGCCATACAGCACAGCTGCACAATCCGTGCTGCCTCCAGCCATACCGGCAGCAACCGGTATATGTTTATCAATGTCAATCTCTACACCCTTATTCATCTGATAGGCATCCATCAGAATCTTTGCCGCTTTATAAGCAATATTACGCTCATCCGTAGGCAAAAACGACAGATTGGTATGAATCCGGATGCCCGGCTCTGCCGTTTTCCTGATGTTGATCTGATCATATAGCTGCAGCATCTGCATGACCATTCGAACCTCATGGTATCCATCCGGTCTTCTTCTGACAACATCCAGCCCAAGATTAATCTTTGCTCTGGCTTTCAATCTGATTGTATCCATCACTCATTCCCCCACACAGATTCATCGTATGTATCGTGTATACAATGTTTGTTATGTATATCATAAAATACAATTCATCATTTTTCAAGCCTTTTTGTAAAAAACTTTAGACAGCCATATGTTTCATGATCAATAGCCGATCCCCCGCCGCTATTTCATTTTTTTCAAGTCCGTTGACTGCCATGATAGCCTCCTGCGTGGTACAGAATTTTTTCCCCAGGCCAAATAGATCATCCTCCTTTTGCACGACATAGCCAATCATGTTCGGCAGAGATTCCATGTAGCTGTCATCCAATTCCGATTCCTGAATAGCTGTCATAATATGAATCTTCTGCCTGGTGTAGACCATCGTATCCATCCGGACAGTTATTTTTACCTCCGCGGCATCACTATCCGTCATCACGGCGCTAAGCTGATCAATATACGGCTGAACCTCAAAACGGATACCTTCCGGCAGTTTTCCTGTTTCAATTATACAGGAGAACGGCACCATACCACCCACAATATCCAGCGGCAGGTGATCATCCACATTGACATAAAGGACGCGGATATCCACGACCCCCTCAGCCCGTATACCGTTCTCCACCATTTCCAGCCGATCCAGCTTTACTTCCGCCCATGGATGACATATCTGCAGAACACTGGCCTGCTCTCCCGGCATCTTAATCTTTTCATAAATTTTACACTCAGACTGATTCCGGATGAGAATATGATCCAGTTCCACTTCTTTATAGACCGGAAGCAGTCCCCGGTTCAGGCTGTAAATGTCCGAAATCACCTGTATGTTATTTTCTTCATAGGCTTCCATATCCATATCCAGAACTATTTCAATGGTGACAGATCTCATCTCCCCATCCCGATCTGCTTTCATTTCCAGTGACTGGGATATTTTATGTAAATGGATATTCGCAATCATATCTTCTTGTAATCCGCTGCACGGTATCTCCGTATGCCACGGCAGATCTGCTTCTGCATATTCAAAAGGATTTTCTTCTTTTTCTCCACTATATAAAATAAAAACCGCTCCATCGCCCCGGAGAAGTATCTTTTCATCCTGCAGCTTCACATCCAGATGCCGTACCTGTACCTCACCCCAGAGAATTTCCAGCATATTTGCTTTATTACCTGGAAGGTTCATTTCCTCACGTATACGAACCGTATCCCTTTTTCTGACAGCGATCCGGCTGATATCCCGTTCTTCCTTCCGAATACAGACAGATTTATCTTCCTCATTGATATCCGTCACAACAGGAACCTCCTCCATACATGATGCCATAACTTTAAAATTGAGAATGGAACGAACACTGATTTTCCTGCTGTGGATCATTGTCATCCGCAGATCCTCCATCTCCCAGTCCACTCTTACACGGGCCTCTTCCGTCAGTCCATCCATATTGACTATTTCTTCAAATGGCAGCTCTCCCTCCAGATGATCCAGAGTACAGCTCTTCCGATCCTTCAGATACAGGAGGTGCCAGGTCAACACTCCCTTTATCATCAGTTTATCCCTCATAACCTTAATATTCTGCACTTGTACATCACCGTTATCCGCAATGGGCTTTTCCATATCCGGTTTGTTATCCGGAACGTTAAAATCATTGTCCAATGTAATCTGCAGCGATGTGGAAGACTGAAACCGGCTGGTCTGAAGCATATAGGTATCCGTCAACATAAAAAATCCCTCCTTATATCCATATTTTATTCATATGCATACAAGGAAGGATTTATTCGTTATGATTTACATATTACAAGCTGCACATCTCTCGTTAAAACATCTGTGTAACTATAGGACACAACCCTCTCTGATGAATCACCGTCCGCACTAAGCCTGACAGTAAAAATACTCGGATAACTTTCCTGAATAACACCTTCAGCAATTGAATACTTATGTCTTCCCTTATTGGCCTTCACGCGAACTCTCCGGCCTATATTTGCATCAACTGCTCTTCTGACATTGATAATATCTCTCTGCTGCAAATCCATTCACCTCTTTCAAAGGATTTCACTACGGTTTAGTAATATTGTAAAGAAGTCCTTTAATAATTTTACTCTAAATTTTCTTCAAAGTCAATTTGCACAGGAAAATCCCCTGTTTTTCTCAGTATTTGACGAAATTTCATTAATTGTTCATTGTTTTTTGTAGAAAATTCCTTCTGTTTTTTGTATGTTTTCCCGAAACGAACGGCATTTTTTCTATATTTTCTGTCTATTACATGTCAAAAATGACCGGACAATCCATTGTTTCCATTTTCAGCACAATATAAGGATACGATATTATCTGATCTTTCTTTTCGTCTGCCTCAGGGCCTTCCAGAGACGTACTGACACAAACCGATGTCTCTCCCAGATACAGATCATTGACCTTTATGCTGTAACCGCCGCTGGCCTGCTGCCCATAACCAATAGTTAAAAACATGTTTTCTCCATCTTTGTATATCAGAGTGAACGACTCTGCTTTTCTTTCTTCAATATGCTTCATCAGTTCCTCGCTGATATCTTCCTGATTTACCACTGTAAAATCCAGATCACTGACTTTTTTTTCCCGTGTAGTGCCTTTACTGCATGCACATAATGAAACAATCAGTAACATAAATATACTTATCCGCAAAACTTTTACTGTCATCGATTCCCTCCGGGTCTGGATGCTCTATATTCAGAAGTTTATGTAAAATCATGGTATTTTATTCACTGATGGCCGAATAAATATGGTATACTTATAGATTGTATATGAAAAGGAGGTAATTTATGAAGTTTAAAATATATTGTTTATCCCTGCTCCTGGGAATATTGATCATGACAGGCTGTACGCGTTTATTTGATAGTTCCGGCTATGTTTCAGCCTTAACAGATGCATTATATAAAGGAGATTACAGTGCCTATGCCCAATTCACCGGCATTTCCACTGCTGAAGTATCTCAGTATCGTGATCAATGGCTTTCTAACACTGTCGATAATTTTATCACGATTATGGGATCCGGTAATCCCTCCGATGAAATACGAAGCAGAATCACAGATCTGCTTAAAAAGATCTATGCGAATGCCAAATATGAAATAACAACTGAAGAAAACGGCAATGTACAGATGACTATATGGCCCATCGATCTGATCATTAAGAATTACGCATCCCTCGAGATCTATGTAACAGATTTTAATGTAAAGAATGATGCTTTCTCTTTCGCTTCCATGAGCGAGGAAGAATTCTACGACACTTACCTGGAAGGTATAGTTACTATCCTGGAAAGCCATCTTGCAGAACTTTCCTATACGGAACCGGTTCGGATCAATATCACCATCTGCAAGGATGAAAATGGCCTTTATACCATTGATTCAGGAACATTGACAGATATACAGGAAAATATCATTAAATGGCCGGATGCCGAATATTAAAAAAAGCGGGTATCACCGGAGGTAAACTTCCGGCAATACCCGTTTTATCTTTGCTTGGACTTGCTGTTTTACAGCATCTCATCAATCATGGCAAGCACTGCCTGACCGAGTGCTGCTGATTTCTGATCGGCATCTTCAAGGGATGTTCCCCTGATACCATAGTAGAATTTGATCTTCGGCTCCGTACCTGACGGTCTGACACATAACCATGCATCATCGTTCATGTCATAGTACAGGACATTGGAACTCGGCAAACCTGTCGGTTTAACCTCACCCGTGGCAATATCCACGATCGTATCCTTCTTGTAATCCCTTGCGGATATGATCTGGTAACCCCCGATTTCCTTAGGTGGATTCTGTCTCAATGTTTCAAGAATTGACTGGATCTTGGCAAGACCTTCAATTCCTGATAAGGAGATGGACTTGATATCATCTTTATAATATCCATATTTGTCATACATAGCTACCATTGCATCCCAGAGATTCATTCCCTTGGACTTGTAGTATGCAGCCGCCTCGCAAAGAGCCATTGTCGCAACAATCGCATCCTTGTCCCGCGCATGTGTTCCTATCAGACAGCCATAACTCTCTTCAAAGCCGAACAGATAGGTTCCTTCTCCCTTTGTTTCAAATCCCAGAATCTGTTGTCCAATATATTTGAAGCCCGTAAGGCATTCGATTAATTTCACATTGTAATACTTTGCAATGGCATCTGCCATGTTTGTTGTCACGATCGTCTTGATCAGCGCACCATCTGAAGGCAGTCCCTGCTTCTCCTTAATCTGGCTGATGGTATAATCAGCCAGAAGGCATCCGGACATATTACCTGTTAAAGTATGATAAACTCCTTCACTATCCTTAACTCTCACACCCAGACGGTCGGCATCCGGGTCTGTTGCAAGAACAAGATCTGCATCAATCTTCTTCGCCAGCTCAAGGCCGAGAACAAAAGCTTCATCAGATTCCGGATTCGGATAGCTGACTGTCGGGAATTCGCCATCCGGCAATTCCTGTTCAGGTACAACATATACATTGTTGAATCCGATTTCCTTCATGATTCTTCTGGCCGGAATATTACCCGTACCATGTAAAGGTGAATAAACGATCTTGATCTGATCCGCATATTCCTTAATGATCTCAGGATTCTTCACCTGTTTCTTCAGCTGTGCGATATAAGCATCATCCACAGCACTTCCGATCACATGATACAGTCCGGCACTGATGGCTTCATCTCTGTCCATGGTCTTAACTTCATTGTAATCCGTAACAGCCTTCACTTCTGCCATGATACCACTGTCATGAGGCGGTGTAATCTGTGCACCGTCTGCCCAATATACTTTATATCCATTGTATTCCGGCGGATTGTGGCTGGCTGTAATATTGATACCTGCCGTACATCCCAGTTCTCTGACAGCAAATGATAATTCCGGTGTTGGTCTTAATGCATCGAATATGTAGGCTTTGATGCCGTTCGCTGCAAGACATAATGCCGCTTCATTCGCAAACTCCGTGGACATTCTTCTGGAATCGAAGGCAATAGCAACACCCTTGTCCTTCGCATTCTGCTTGATAATGTAATTCGCAAGGCCCTGTGTTGTCTTACGCACAACATAGACATTCATACGATTGGTTCCGGCTCCGATGATGCCTCTCAGACCTGCCGTACCAAACTCCAGATCCATATAGAATCTCTCTTTAATCTCGTTCTCGTCATCCTTAATATTCAATAATTCCTGTTTTGTTGCCTCATCAAAATATGGATTAGCAAGCCAGCTCTCATAGACTTCTTTATAACCCATCGGAATTACCCCTTTCTATCTCATATTGTACTTTTATTATACAATAATACAATTAAAAAATAAAGGAATATTTGAATGTATTCAGAAAACTCTTTCGCTGATCTGTTGTCTGCATAAGCCGACATAATTTTTCATAATTGACACCGGACAGCCAGCTTTTCCTTGAATTATTATAGCGGTTGGCGATTTTCCAGAATTTCTCCGGAAATACGAGCATCGCATATAAAGCATACATTTCGTCATGACTCAGAGGTCTTACAGATCTGTAGGTATCAATGATCAAAAAGCCCAGCGACTGATCCCAGTTGTTTTTTTCCATAACCTTCCTAAGAAACTGATATAAGTCCTTTACCTGAATATCCAGATGCATTCTGTCAAAATTGATCACAGCTGTGAATTTCCGATTCAGAATGACCTGATGATAATTGAAATCTCCATGGCAGAGGGTTCGTTCCTCAATAGCTTTTCTGCGCAGCTCTTTAAAGGGAAATTCCTCAAGAAGTTTTAACGCCGTCTCTGCCTCCTGCATGCTTTCACTATAGAGCTTCATGAACAGCTTCTCAAAATCATTCCATTGCTTCTTTCTGCGGACATAACTATGAATTGCCTTCATTTCCTTCCGCCGCTTCAGAAAAAGCTGACAGGTATCTTCATAAGTAAACTGTTTCAGTCTCTCATCGCACATATCCCCGTTCTTCATCAACAAATGAAGAGATGCCAGCTGCCTTACTGATGCCAGCACATCTGCCGCATTTCTGACATCACACTCCCGCCCTTCAAACCAGTCCCGCACTGTATACTGCTGCCCATCCTGGTTCATATTCAGGTATTGTCCTTCCTTGTTGGGTACAAACTGGTCAACATAATAAAATCCTCTGTCCCTGATGGTGTATTTTACCATCTGTTCAAATTCGAGCCGCTGAGGGGAGCGGTGCCAGGCCTTCACCAGCTTCAGTCCCTGATCCGTATCACAGATAAATGCCCCACGCCCCCGGCAAACATGTTCCACATGAAAAGAATACGCATCCAGAACATCCCTTATTTTCTCTTCCACACTCTCTCCCTCCCACTGGAATAAAGCCCATACAGCTACCATTAATGATATGTTCAAATCAGAAATTCTATGCTATCATATCCTTATCGAACAGGAGGAGAGAAAGATGGATATACGGCTGATTGCCCTTGATCTGGACGGGACGACCTTAAACACAAGCGGACATATAAGTAATTTTACAAGAAAGACTCTGGAAAAGGCCATTGCCAATGGCATCCAGGTGGTCATCGCCAGCGGTCGGGCACGCTCAGCTCTCCCGGCAGATGTACTGTCCGTCAATGAATTGAATTACGCTATTACATCCAATGGCTCCAGTATCTTTACTCTGCCGGATTTCAAACGTATTTTCGCCTGTGACATGACTCCGGAAACAGTGGATGCGGTGCTGTCTGTAGCTTCAGGCTGCGGCTTTACATATGAGGCTTTTATTGCCGGGCATGCTTACACCTCTCAGGCATATTATAACTGCGCATCGGACTTTGGTGTGCCGGAGCGGATGAATACCTATGTCCGAAATACCCGGACTCCCGTTCCTTCTATGGCTGATTTTATCCATATACACCGCCATGAGATAGAAGGCATAGACCTCATTATACCGGATCAGGTTCAAAAGGAAAAGATACGAAGCCGACTCCTGCAGATTCCTGATCTCTATATTACAGGCTCTGAAAGTTATTACCTGGAACTGGCTGCAGGTTCCGTCAGCAAGGCATCGGCTCTCCATGCACTGGCTTCCCGACTGCAGATCCAACCGTCACAAATCATCGCATTTGGTGACGGAGGCAATGATCTGGAGCTCCTGTCATACGCCGGCTGCGGTGTTGCCATGGCAAATGCCTCACCTGCCCTTCTGGCCGCAGCAGATGATGTGACTCTGTCCAATGATGAAGATGGTGTTGCACATTATCTCCAAAAAATGCTTCATTTTTGTTAAAAATCACCTTTGAAAAAATTATCCGTTGTCGCTATAATAAATTTCAGCGTGTAGCTCCGTATATTGTATACGGTCTATAATAACAGCAAAGCGTGCATGTAGAATCAGGACTGGTTCTGCAGCACGCTTATTTTTTTAGGAAAGAAGGAATTTTTTATGCCACAGACAAAAGGACAGGGAATTGTATTTGGTATTATCATGTCCATGACCATGGCCTACGGAATGGAGGTCTACAACGTTGCCAGCAAAATGGGATTCACGACTATGCCGGGCGGATTCAGCAATATGACCAATATCGTTTTCCTTGACGCATTGATTGAAGCTGCCTATATGTGGATCTTCGTTTTTATCTTCTCCAATTTATGGGGTAATAAGATCGGCCATGCACTGGCAGGTAAAATCATCCGCCCTGAGAAAGATAATCCTTTCTTCATAACTCTGATGATCTCCTGCTGCACAGTCCTGATCATGTGTCCGACAATGAGCGCCGTTGCAGCTATTTTGTTCAACATCATTCTGGCCGGCAATCCTCCGACACAGTTCCCGGCTATCTGGGCAGGCACTGTCATCAAGAACTTCCCGATGGCCCTGCTATGGAATCTGTTTGCTGCAGGCCCCGTAACAAGATTCTTATTCAGAAAAATCTATCACATTCAATAATACTAATCACAGCCCATAACTACTCAGCGTGCTTATATCTGACAGCACAAATACGGGCAGTTTCCAGGTGGAAACTGCCCGTATTGTACAGAGATAATCCGTATGCTGAGTAGTTACGATCTAGATATTCAAAAGATCACTGTAAGCTTTCAGTGCGCCGTCTGTATCATGGGCCAGAACTCTCTTAGCCAGCACTTTACCCAGCTGTACACCTTCCTGGTCAAAGCTGTTGACATTCCATACAAATCCCTGGAACATAATCTTATTCTCAAAATGGGCCAATAAAGCTCCCAGCGCCTTCGGATCCAGCTGATCACCGATAATTATGCTGGAAGGACGTCCGCCCTCAAAATTCTTATTGCGGTTTTCATCTGCCTTACCACAGGCAAACGCAACAATCTGAGCCACAACATTCGCACAAAGCTTCTGCTGGCTGGTACTGTCCTGAATCAAAACATCCGTACCGATCTGACTGTTTTTAAATCCAACAAACTGAAGCGGCACAATGTCTGTTCCCTGATGGAGCAGCTGATAGAAAGAATGCTGGCCGTTGGTTCCCGGTTCACCAAAGATTACCGGACCGGTAGGGTAGCTGACCGGATCGCCGAAGCGGTTCACGGACTTGCCGTTAGATTCCATATCCAGCTGCTGCAGATGCGCCGGGAAACGGCTTAATGCCTGTGAGTAAGGCAGAACAGCCGTCGCAGGATAACCAAGTACATTGCGCTCATACACACCGATCAATGCATCCAGCATCTCCGGATTCTGCAGAATATCGTCATTCATGGACAATCTGTCTTCCTCTGCTGCGCCTTCCAGGAACTGAGCGAATACTTCCGGACCAAATGCCAGAGATAATACAGCGCCGCCCACTGCAGATGTGGATGAGAAGCGTCCGCCGATATAGTCATCCATAAAAAATGCGGCAAGATAATCATCACTCTTGGCGAGAGGGGATGTTTCACTGGTTACTGCAATCATATGCTTAGAAGCATCCAGCCCTGCATTGGCCAGCGCATCCTTGACAAAGGACTCATTCGTCAATGTCTCAAGGGTTGTTCCGGACTTGGACACAAGTACAAAAATGGAATGGGCAACGTCGATGGAATTCAGAACAGCCGCAGCATCATCCGGATCCACATTGCTGATGAACTTTGCTTCCATCTTGAACAGATTGTTTTTCTTAGCCCAGTTCTCAAGAGCCAGATACATGGCACGAGGTCCAAGGTCACTGCCGCCGATACCGATCTGAACAACTGTTGTAAATTTTTCACCGGCTGCGTTTGTGATCTCTCCCGCATGGACTTTGTTAGCGAAATCAGCAATCTTATTCTGCTGTTCTACATAAAAAGCGCGCTTGTCCACACCGTCAGCCACAACGGCATCACCCAGCTGTCCGCGGGTCAGCTGATGAAGGACAAGACGTTTTTCTCCTGTATTGATTACTGCTCCATTGTAGAGTTCCTTATATTTTTCTGTCAGCTGAGCCTCCCTGGCCAGTTCGGCAAGAGCCTCCAGCACCTTTTCATCTACCTGCTTTGCCGCATAATTATAAGAAAGACCTGCGGCCATAGGTACGGTATAATTTTTTACACGGTCTGCGCCATTATCACCGGACATTATTTCCGCAAGATTCACACGATCTGCTTCAAAAAGTGCCTGATAAGAAGCAAGTTTATCCAGATTGTTCCAGGTAACCATAAAAGTTCCTCCTTTAAAATAATAATCACATTACTTCATTCATTATATAATCAAAAGCTTCTGAATTCAAGTAGAATCAAAAACGTTCGCTGTACAGAATATCCTGTCCGACTGTTGTATAAAATAATCTTCGAATACCCGCAGGCTGGCTGGTCTGTCCCAGGATCCACATCAATTTGGTAACTACCGCTTCTGTGGTCATATCATAGGCTTCCAGCACGCTGTCATATTGTTTCAGCTGATGTCCCACCTGATAAATGATCATATCACTGCCTTCATTCGGCACCTGTGTCGTCATGACAATCGTCTTGCCCTGACGGATCCCCCATTCAATGGCTTCGCCAAAATGATATTCTTCACTCATTGGCAGACCGCCTACCCCAAAGCTTTCTATAATAATTCCGTCATTTCTTTCAAGAAAGTACCGCAGATAATCACCATCTATGCCCGGAATCAGCTTCAACAGCCCCACCCTCGGATTCATTTTGTGATAGAATTCCGCCGTCGCAGCCTTCACCTGATGAATGTACTGAACCAGGCGTCCATCCTGCACAACCGCCAGATAAGGATAATTGATACTTGTAAAGGCCTGAAAACTCTTAGTTCTTACTTTTCTGGCCCTTGTACCAAGAATGACCTTACCGGAAAAAACAATCTGTACGCCGCAGGAATTATCAGACGCAGCATAAATGAAACTGTCCAGCAAATTAGCTCTGGCATCCGTAATCTCCATATTAACCGGCTTCTGAGAACCGGTCAGCACAATAGGCTTTGGCGAATGCTGAATCAGATAGGAAAGGGCCGCCGCCGTATAGGCCATGGTATCGGTGCCATGACAGATGACAAATCCATCATAGCATTCATACTTTTCTTCAATGGTCTGCGCCATCATCAGCCAGTGCTGCATAGAAATATTAGTGCTGTCCAGATTGCATAGCTGAAGCGTATCCACCTCACATATATCCTTCAGATGAGGAATGTAATGGAGAATATCCTGAGAGGTCAGCTGCGGTGCCAGCCCATCCTCCGTTTTCATGGATGCAATCGTACCTCCTGTTGCAATCATTAGAATCTTTTTCACGCATTTCCCTCCGTACATAATTTTCTCCGCAGCTGTTCCTTATTTTTATTACTGCGCTTTTCCAGGATTCTGACTGAACGAAGGAATGCCGGTATCAGAAAGCAATCCGCCATCAGCCAGGCTAACGGGCTGGCAAAGCATACCGCAATATAGCCGACTGCCGGTACGAGTATAAAACCTGCTGCACTTCTGGCAACCATCTCACAGACACCGGCAATAATTGCCAGACGGCTGAATCCCATTCCCTGAATAGTAAAGCGGACAATATTGACCAGTGAAAGCAGAAAATAGCAGGCACCATTTGCCATCAGGAATATCTGAGCCTGATTCAGAACAACTGTCTCACTTGCATCGACAAATAACAGAGCCATTGCTCTGCCAGATAAAGCGATAAGGCCAAAGGCTATCGCTGAATAAATAAATCCCAGAAGGCCGCAGGATTTTACCCCCTGCTCCAGACGGTCCAGTTTATCCGCGCCTACATTCTGGCCGGCATAGGTCGCCATCGTTGATCCCATGGCCTCATAAGGACATGTCAAAAACATACTGATCTTAGTTGCCGCTGCCACCGAAGCAACAGCCATAGATCCCAGAGAATTGACTGCAGTCTGAAGAATAACACTGCCAATAGCTGTAATAGAATATTGAAGTCCCATCGGAATGCCCATATTGCATAAGTTAACAAGACATATTTTATCCGGATGCCACTCATTCTCCTGCATACGCAGAATCGCAAATTTTTTTACCATAACACCCAGACATAAAATGCCTGAAATCCCCTGAGCAAGAACTGTAGCCCAGGCCGCCCCCGCTACACCCATTTTCAGAATAAGAATAGCTATAAGATCAAATACAATATTCAGCAGAGACGAAAAAACAAGAAAATACAGCGGTGTCTTACTGTCTCCCAGAGAACGCATGATACCCGAAAGAAGATTATATAAATATGTTGCCGGAATACCAAGAAAAATTACAAATATATACGAATAAGCACCATCAATGATATCTTCCGGTGTCTGCATCAGCTCCAGAATCTGTCTGCAGTATGTACAGACAATGACCGCCATAATAATTGAAAAAGCTGCTGCCAGCCAGGCACTGTTGGCAACATATTTTCTAAGTCCATGCTCATCTTTTGCGCCAAAACGCTGCGCAACCGGGATGGCAAATCCATTGCATACCCCCATGCAAAAACCAATAATCATAAAATTGATAGATCCCGTAGCCCCCACAGATGCCAGTGCTTTTACTCCCAGAAACTGTCCCACTATAATCGTATCCACCATGCTGTAAAACTGCTGAAACAGCATTCCAAAAAGAAGCGGAATGCCAAAACCAAGAATCAGGCGCATTGGCGAACCTGTTGTTAAATCTTTTGTCACTTGCCTGTTCATCATAATCCTCCTGCTCGCATACAAACTATTATTACTCATAATTGAAGCTGCCTTCCATACGCATCTTCATATATCCGGCAGCCTGATATCATTTTCATTTTCCTGCATAAAATATATGCTTATCCCCTCTGTTTGTCAAGAGAATTCCGAAACAGAAAATGTATAAAATTTATACCTGCCTGCTTCTAATAAAAACTGTTCAGCAGGACAATTATTCCCAGTACTATTCTGTACCATCCAAATACTTTAAAGTCATGCTTCCTGACATAATCCATAAGAAAACGGATGATCACCACAGACACAATAAATGCCGTCAGCATTCCGATGCCCACATAAACAATCCAGTCTGTGCTCCGTACAGCAGGAAATTCAAGAATTTTCACCAGACTGGCCCCGAACATGACAGGAATGGCCAGATAAAAAGTAAATGCTGCCGCCACCGACCTGTCTATTCCCAGCATCAAAGCACCAATTATAGTCGCTCCCGACCGGGAAGTACCCGGAAAGGCCGCAGCTGCCGCCTGACAGACACCGATGAAAAAGGCCATCTGCCACGTAATATCCTCCACCATCACTACCATTGGCTGTTTCCTTCGCCGGATATGTTCTATGGCAATAAACAGTATCCCCACCACGACCAGAGCCATCGCCACCGATACCGGATTGTAAAATTTTTCTTCCAGTACATCCCCCCACATCAGCTCCAGTATTACTGCCGGAAGGCAGGCAATGACGATCTTCAGCCACAGATTGATAATATCTTTTCGAATTACAGGTTTCTGCTTCCATGTCATCCCTTTTCCATTCAGCTCAAACGGCCAGATATCCCGCCAGAACAGGCACACCACAGCAAAAATAGCTCCCAGCTGAATGATGATCAGAAAAAGAGACAAAAAAGCATCATCAAAGGGCAGGGGCAGCCACTGATCCAGCAGTATCATATGCCCTGTACTGCTGATGGGCAGCCACTCCGTGATTCCTTCAACGATGCCAAAAATAATGACTTTGAATAATGTCAGAATCATAGACTCTCCGGATTTTTTTATCAGTATATGCTTCTACACAACTATCAATTCATATTCCCGACTGCCAAGGCCAATCTTCTCAGCATGTTCCAGACAGGATTGCCACTCGGATTCAGGTGTGGAATTGGTAAAATGATCATGATGATCAACAAAATCCGGCTTCATCATATTGTCAGTCAGCTGGCTGTTCGGAAGTGGTTCAGCAGCAAGACAGGCATCCACACAGGCCTGATCCAGAGCCAATGGATCAAAGGAAGCGAACATTCCGATATCCGGAAGAATCGGCGAGTCATTTTCACTATGGCAATCACAATTCGGCGACACATCCATAACAAGAGAGATATGAAAATTCGGCCTGCCATCCACAACCGCCTTCGCATACTCTGCCATCTTGCAGTTCAGAACAGCATTGGCATTGTCGTTTCTGAAAGATATAGCGTCAAAATTGCATGCACCCAGACAGCGTCCGCAACCGACACAGCTGTTTGCATCAACAGTCATTCTCTTCTTTTCCGCATTGAATACAAGCCCATTATTGGCACATTCTTTCTGGCAGCGGCGGCAGCCGATACATTTACGTACAGATACAGTCGGAATACCGTCACTGTGCTGTTCAGCTTTGCCTGCACGTGAGCCGCAGCCCATACCAATATTCTTGATGGTACCGCCGAAGCCGGTCTCCTCATGCCCTTTAAAATGGGTCAGGCTGATAAATACGTCTGCGTCCATGACAGCCCGGCCGATTTTTGCTTCCTTCACATATTCCCCGCCTTTCACTGGCACTGCAATATCATCGGTCCCCCTCAAACCATCACCAATAAGAATAGGACATCCCACTGACAGCGGAGAAAAGCCATTCTGCCATGCACACTCCAGATGCTCCAGCGCATTCTTCCTGCTTCCCGGATACATGGTGTTGCAGTCCGTCAGATAAGGCTTGCCGCCCAGTTCTTTTACCACATCCACCACTGCCCGCGCATAATTCGGACGCAGGAAGCTCAGGTTGCCGAGCTCTCCAAAATGCATCTTTACAGCCACGAATTTACCATTCATGTCCAGCTGATCAATCCCCGCCTTTTTGATCATTTTCTGAAGTTTAATAATGATACTGTCTCCATTCATCGGCGTACGAAAATTTGTAAAATATACCTTTGCTTTCTCCATCTCAATCACTCCTGACTTATTTTCTGCTTATGTAAATATCCTCTCGGTGTCACCATTTTCCCATTGATGATTCTGGTCGTACTATTGCCGATGAACACTGTGGTAAACATATCGGCTTCATAATCCGCCAATTCCGCCAGTGTCATTATCTGATAATTTTCACCTTCACGTCCAATAGATCGGACAACACCGCAGACTGTATCCGGCGATGCGTTTCTCATAATGATTCTGCAGGCTCTGTTCAGATAATCTTTCCTCTTTTTGCTGGAAGGATTATACAGGCAGATGACCATATCTGCCGTTGCTGCCGCATCCAGTCTTTTTTCGATCAGCTCCCACTGAGTCAGAAGATCACTGAGACTGATCACCGCAAAATCATGCATCAGAGGCGCACCAAGGACAGCGCCGCCACTGAGAGCTGCTGTTACACCGCTTATTATTTCTACCTCCACATCAGGATAATCCACACCCACTTCATAAATCAGCCCGGCCATACCATAAACACCGGCATCACCGGAACAGATCATGGCCACCTGACGGTCCTTTTCTGCCTCTTCAAATGCCATACGGCATCTTTTTTCTTCCTGTCTCATGGGCGTTGTCAGCATTTCCTTACCAGGAAAATGATCTGCTATCAGATCGACATACACTGTATAGCCCACAATGATATCACATTTCTCCAGTATCGATGCCGCGCGGATCGTCATTTGCTCATAGCCGCCGGGACCGATACCCACAACATATATTTTTTTACTCAAAACTGATCCTCCTGCACGATCCTGCCGCTGCCAAAGTAATCCCCGGCGATACAAGCTTCCTGATTATCAGCCTGCTGCCCGCGCCCGCCGCACATACAGCGGCCCGTTCGCAGACATTATCCACACCTACATTCTTAAGAACAAATTCTGAAGAAGTAAAGCTTCCTTTTTGCGCTTTCAGCTTTTCTGCTGAAAATGTTTTAAATGCCCATCCGTGACCTCTGCACACCTTCAGAAGTCCCTCCTCTTCAGACTTTACATCAATAGATGCCATTCCCGCCACTGCCACCGGACAGATGTCATAATCTGTCATCAGCTGCCGCAAAGCATCTTCTATGCTGCGCCCGTCCGTGCCTTTTTTGCATCCGATTCCCAACCATACAGAATTTTGGGGAATCAGCCAGAGTGCATTCCCCTCCCGGGCCTTCCCGCCGAAGCTGCCGCAATAATCTATAATGATACGACTTTCTTCCTTTTGATCAGTCAGATACAGACCTTCCGGCAGTTGTTCTATGTCAAATTCAATGCCCTCCCCGATATAAATACCAAGTGCCTTTTTGTCCAGAATATCCACGGATATCTGTTTTGCCTTATATCGATCCGTCAGCACCAGATTGTTTTTTCTGGCAAATACATCCACCGCAAAACGCCCCTGTATATCGGTAGCTGTTGTAATGACCGGCACAGCATCCATCCACCCAGCCAGCCTGACTGCCAGTTCATTGGCTCCGCCCACGTGACCGGACAATATGGGAATCACATACTGTCCCTTCTCATCTATGACCAGCACTGCAGGATCCGCAAACTTATCTCTAAGATAAGGTGCAATGCTTCGGACAGCTATAGCCGCAGCTCCAATATAGATCAATACATCATATTTTTCAAATGCATGTCTTGTCCATGCCGAAACCGATTCATGAAGCTGTGCTGCCGCAGTTTTCTTCGCCTCAATGCAATTTTTCTTCAGATGCCTCATTATCCTAACGCCAAGTTCATCACCCGTCCGGGTAAAACTGATAATAGCTGCTTTCATAGATCATCCCCTCCGTTTTATGGACCGCCTGAACATGTCACTATAACTGCCTGCTGCCCTGCCGAAAGGCTGTCGTAAATGTCGGATCATAGAGCAGAGAACGGTTATATTGACTGTCAATAATCTGCCCCACAATAATCAGTGCCGTACTTGTAATATTTTCCTTCACTGCCGTTTCTGCCAGCGTTTCAATGGTACAATACAGCTTTTTTTCTTCCGGCCAGGTCGCTTTATAACAGATCGCCGCCGGTGTATCTGCCGGATAACCGCCCGCCATCAGTTCTTCCTGAAGCTTTGGTAAATGGCCTGCACTGAGGAACAGAACCATCGTTGCCTGATGCGAAGCCAGCTTATTAATACTCTCTTTCTCCGGTACCGGCGTCCTGCCTGCTGTCCTGCTGATGATCACCGTCTGGGAAACTCCGGGCAGTGTATACTCCAGTTCCAGGGAAGCAGCCGCCCCACAAAACGCACTGACTCCCGGACAGATATCATAATCGATACCATCTTCCCTCAGTGCATCCATCTGCTCACGAATAGCTCCGTACAGACATGGATCCCCCGTATGGAGCCGAACAGTCATCAGCCCCGCTTTCTCGGCATCTCTCATAACCTGCAGCACTTCCTCCAGTGTCATATGAGCGCTGTTGTAAATATGGCAGCTTTCTTTTTTAACATCCAGAAGAGATGGATTGACCAGGGAACCGGCATAGATAATCACATCTGCTTCCTGCAGCAGCTTCTGTCCTCTGACTGTAATCAGATCCGGAGCTCCCGGTCCTGCACCTACAAAATGTATCATCGTTTTCCACCTCTTTTTTCTTTGACGATGGCCAGTGTGTAATACCCCGGACATTCCGGCATACTATCCACATCCGTCCATATCTTTTCATCCGCCATACCGCAGTTCTCAATCATCATTACCCGATCATCCCTCTGCCTGAGGATATCTTTTACACGGGGCATCTTTGTCCCCGCCTTCATAAGAATCTTTGTTCCTGGAAAATTTAATGCTTCCTCAACGTCATAGCTGGCAGGTATAATATGGATCTGTTCTCTGCCCTCTGCCAGGGCTGTCTTCATCCTTCCTGCTGCAGCACAAAACGAAGGAACTCCACTGACGATCCGTGTCTCAAAGCCCATTTCAGCAATCCGCTGATGAATATACATGGGCGTCGCATAGACCGTCGGATCACCGATAGTCAGAAATGCGGCGTCCTTCCCTTCCGCCAATATGTCAGCCACTGCCGTCGCTGCTGCCTCATGACTTTTCCGAAGGAGCTCTCTGTCTTTCGTCATCGGCATCACAGCAGATATACATTCCTTTTCTGTAATCTCCGGTATCTCCTGTAAAGCTATTTTATAAGCCATACAACTGTCCTTATCCGCCGTGGGAATGATGATTACCGGACACTTCCGGATGCATCGGACCGCTTTCAATGTCATCAGCTCCGGGTCTCCCGGTCCCACTCCCACGCTATACAAACATCCGGCCATGGTTCGTTCCTCCTCATTTTCTGATTGATCTGATTATTGCCTGCGTTTTTCAAGCATTGTCCCCACATTATCTGTTTGTCCCAGCAGACCATGTACATTGGAGAATACAATAACGCCAATTTCTACATGATCTCCGGCCCGCCGCTGCAGATGCGTGCGAATTCTTTCTGTCACCAGCACCATGGCAGGCTCAAGGAACCCTGCATCCCTCAATATATCCAGCCCTGCATCCGTCGTTACTGCCTGCATGATACGCTGCAGCACCGCTGTACCGGCTCCGGCCATTGCCGCATAAGCCGTCAGTATTTCCATTCGGGCATCAGCCTGACGGGAATGCGTATTCATAATACCGCCGGCTATTTTGATCATTTTTCCAATATGCCCTGCCAGAAGAATACCTGACACACCCATACATACAGCCAGATCCAGGCTTTCACCGATATAATTACTGATCTTAATAATCTCTTGCCTCGAGATATCATAATTGTCCTTTAAAAAATCAAGTCCGTAATTCCCCGGTGTCATGATAAATATCTGCTCCTGCAGCGCCCGGTGCATCCGCATATCGACTGCAATGGTATCCACCAGCGCCTGTTCACTCATGGGTTCTACAATACCGGTGGTTCCCAGCACTGAGAGTCCACCTTCAATGCCCAGTACAGGATTCAGCGTTTTAGCAGCCCTTTCTTCTCCGCCCGGTATGGAAATAATCACTGACAGTCCGTCGCTGTAATGCCACTGCTCCATTATCTCTTCCAGGCCTGACCTGATCATTTTCCTTGGAACGGAATTGATGGCTGCAGCTCCGACAGGCTGATCAAGCCCCTCTCTGGTGACCCGGCCAATGCCCTCACCGCCATCAATAACAATTTCTTTTCCTGCTGTTTTGCTGATCCGTGCGCAAACCATCATCCCGTTGGTGATATCCGGATCATCACCGGCATCCTTGATAATGCCGCATTTGACTGTTCCCGGCAGCATTTCAAGAACTATTGGCTCTAATATGACCGTATCCCCACCGGGAAGTGTCAACTGGATCTCCCGGCATATTTTCCCGCTAAAAAGTATGGCTGCAGCCGCCTTTGCAGCAGCTGCAGCGCACGTACCTGTTGTATAACCGCATCTGAGACGTTTTTGTCCTTTAATAACAGTTTCTTTTCTATAATCTGTCATAGATTTTCTTACTTTTCCTGCTGCTTCTGCTCATGCGCTTTCTGAACAGTTCTCTTCTTTACCTTCTTCCGGACGTTTTTCTTCTGCCTGCCTTTAGGATCCGCCGCTTTCTGTACAGAATATCCAAATTTACCTGTATGATGCCCAAGGCCATAATATTGTCCATGAGAATAAACAATAGGCTCTGCTTTGGAAAGATCAAATCTCCCACTGTCATCCATATAGGCCTCATCGGCATAGACACCCTTCACATTGGCGATGAACATATCATGGCTTCCCAATTCCTCTATTCGCACAACTTCGCAGGCAATACAGATGGGACTTTCCTTCACCATGGGTGCCCATTTCAGCATTCCCATCTCCGGTGTCAGATGCATATCGGCAAATTTATTCGTATCCCGACCTGACTTTACACCACAGTAATCCGTAGCAAAAGCCAGCTTTTCCGTAGTGAGATTGATGAAAAACTCTCCTGTTTCCTTCAAAATATGATGAGAATACCGATTCTTTCTCACAGAAATATAAACCATGGGAGGATCCGAACAGATAGTTCCTGTCCATGCAACAGTTAATACATTATAATTACCTTCTCTGTCACCGCACGAGACAAGGACCGCCGGCAGAGGATACAGCATATTCCCCGGTTTCCATAATTGTTTGCTCATATCAGTGCCCCGCTTTCTGCTACTGGATGGCCTGCATCAGCGTCGGTACGATCTGCTTCTTACGTGAAACAACACCTTCCATGTAGACAGTACTGCCCTGTACCGGACATCCGCTGTATTCCGCTACCATCTGCAGCGCATCCGGTCCCACACAGATCAGTGATGTGGATTCCTTCAGGATATCTGTCAGCATGAAGAATAACATATCCAATCCGGTTTCCGGACGTATCTCCTCCATATAATCCGTCAGCCGCTCCACAATAGCTGCAAGTTCGCCGCCATCCATAGATGTGATCTGTCCAATTCCATATGCTTTCTCTCCGGCTTTGAATTTCTTGAAGTCCTGATAGAAAATTTCTTCTGACGTCTTGCTTCCCAGATTGCTGCCGGCAGCAAACATGGCTTTTGCATGTTCCTCTGTATTGATTCCGGCAATTTTTGCCAGATCCTCTGCAGCAATCCTGTCAATGGCCGTACATGTCGGCGAACGATACAGCAATGTATCAGAAACAATTGCTGAACACATAAGCCCCGCAATACCTGCAGGAATCTCAATATTCTGTTCCTTAAACATCAGATAAATGATCGTGGATGTGCATCCCACCGGCTGATTTCTGAACATAACAGGACGCATGGTCTCCACAAATCCCAACTTATGATGATCTACAATTTCCTCTATTTCGGATTCCTGTATACCGTCGACAGCCTGACCTGTCTCGTTGTGATCCACCAGAATGACCCGTTTCTTATCCATCTCCAGAAGACTGTGACGGGTCATCATGCCGGCCAGCTTACCATCGCTGTCCAGAACCGGGAACTCACGGTGACGCATCTTACCCATGATACCTCTGATGTCTTCTATATAATCGTCCAGACGGAAATAGGTCAGATTACTCCGTATCATAAAATATTCAATCGGTATACTCTGATTCAGCAGTCTTGCTGTAATAAATGTATCATAGGATGTGCGCAATATCTTACAGCCTTTTTCTCTCGCCAGTTCACGAATGCTGTCGCTCACCTCACTGTCAAGACATACGATGAGGCAGCCCGCCTGCATCTCAATGGCACAAAGCTGGGATTCATACCGGTCTCCAAGAATGACCATATCTCCCGGTTCTATGGAATCCTCCATAAGATCGGGATTAGCAGCAGCAATAATTACTTTGCCGGTTGCAGCCGCGTTATCAATATCACCGGCCAGAACCTCCGCCTGCAATGTTTCCACAATATTGCTGTACGGGGTTTTTGCATCGGATAACGCTTTGCCGCCGTATACATCCATAATGGATTTGGCAATATCACCAATGGTAATCAGCCCCTTCAGCCCTCCATTATCATCCACAACAGCCAATGTTGACCGATGCTTTTCGCTCAGTATCTCCCATGCTTTTTTCACTGAGAGTCCAGGCTTCACACGCTCACCTTCCGTCAGCCCTGCATCTCTCACCTGGGTTCGCACATTACACACATATTCCGGCGCCGAATATCCAAATCTCTCCAATACATACTGTGTCTCCGTATTGACATCACCGGCACGTTTCGGCACATAGAGACTGCTTTCGGTCATCTGATTCTTCAAATAAGCATAGGCAATGGCAGAACAGATGGAATCCGTATCCGGATTCTTATGTCCGATGACAAATATTTCTTTTTCTTTACTCATTTTCCTGTCCTCCTACGCCATCATCATGCCCATCATTACCGGCACAAACTGTTTCTTACGTGATACAACACCCTCCAGCAGAACACCGCCATTTTCCGGTTCCCTATTGAAGCCCTGGGCAATAACCTCTTCTGCCCCCTGTCCGGCATATATGACGTAAGAATTCTCTTCAAGTATATTTGTCAGCAGGAAGAAGATCATATCCGCATCTTCCTTTTTCCTCACAACCTCCAGGAATGACTTCATCTTCTCCGACAGTGATTTCAGTTCTTCCGTATTCATGGATGTGATCTGTCCCACACCAAAGGACTTGTCGCCTGCCTTGAACTTTTTGAAATCCTGATAGAAAATCTCTTCATTGGACTTGGACTTCAGATCACTTCCGGCATCAAACATGGCCTTTGCGTGTGCCTCAGGATCAATACCGGCTATCTCAGCCAGCTTACAGGCAACCATTTTATCCAGCGCCGTACATGTCGGTGATCTGAAAAGCAATGTATCCGAAATGATGGCAGAACATAAAAGACCAGCCATGGTAGCTGAAACCTCAACATTATTCTCCACATACATCTGATAAACGATCGTTGCCGTACATCCCACCGGCTGATTCCGCACGACTACAGGCTTAATGGTCTCAATGGTTCCCAGCTTATGATGATCGATGATTTCCATAACCTCTACTTCGTCAATACCGGCGATAGCCTGATCAGCCTCATTGTGATCCACCAGGATCATTTGCTTTTTATCCATATCGATCAGATTTCTTCTGGATATCATGCCCGTATAATGGTTGTCTTCCGTCACGATCGGGAAGTCGCGGATCCGTTCCTTCATCATGATACCGCGGATATCATCAATATAATTATTCTCTTTAAATGTAATCAGATTCTCCTTTGTCATAAAATGACGGACAGGAAGGCTCTGATTGATCAGTCGGGCTACTGTATAGGCATCATAGTCGGTGCTGACAACGGCACAGCCGGTACCGCCGGCAATTTTCCTGATTGTTCTGGAAACCGGTGCTCCGTCACATACAACGATCACCGATGCCCGCTGTTCCAGAGCACAGAGCTGTGCTTCATATCTGTTGCCGAGGATAACCACATCACCCTCTCCAATATGCTGCCGGATGATCTCCGTATTAGCTGTAGAGATAACAACTTTCCCCTGTTCCACACAGCCATCACCATTGCCTGCCACCAGTGTTCCATTCAGAGTATCAATGATATTCTCAAAAGGAGTATGCGCTTTTGCCAAAATGCAATTATCAAAAACTGCCATATAGGATTTTGCTATATCACTGGTTGTGATCACACCCTTTAGCTGCCCATCCTCATCTGTGATTGCCAGAGTTGATTTACTGACGGCGCGCATGATCTTCCATGCCTGTCTCAGAGATATATTATCTCTGATGCTCTCCGTCACACTATAATTAATATCACTGATCTGGGTTCTCGCATCGCGCATATAAGTTGGCACACTGACGCCGAAATGTTTCAGTACATATCTTGTTTCCTGATTTAAATGACCGGCACGTACCGCTTTATAAACGACATGCTCCGGCCAATTCTCTGCACAATTCCTATCTTTTTTTTGAGATATTTTGTTCTTAAGATTGGCCAGGGCGATAGCAGAACATATGGAATCCGTATCCGGATTTCTATGCCCGATTACATAAATTGTTTTTTTCTTCCTGCTTGACATTCTGTTTTCTCCATTTAAATTATATTAGCTGATCTGCATTTATTTTGACAACAGTCCACGGTAATCGACAGGTTTTCTCCGGATAAACTGTCCAAAGCCCAGCGGTACCTGAAGACGTTCATTTGCCACAACTGTTTTTCCTCTGATAATGGTCATCACCGGCCATCCTTTCACTGCCAGTCCCTCATATGGTGTATAATCTACATTCTCATGAAGAATACTCTTTGTGATCGTTACCTCCATATCCGGATTCATGAGCACTATATCCGCATCACTTCCTACAGACAAAACTCCCTTTCTGGGATACATGCCAAAAAGCTTTGCAGGATTGGTACTGGTTACAGCTGCGAATTCATTCAATGACAGCCTTCCCTTCGAAACACCTTCGGAAAACACAATCGGCATACGGGTTTCTACCCCCGGCGCGCCGTTCGGGCATTTTGTAAAATCATCCCTTCCATTCTGTTTATCACCATAGTAATCAAAACTGCAATGATCTGTGGCAACGACCTGTAATGAACCATCCTTGAGACCCTTCCAGATAAAATCCTGATGCTCCTTCGATCGGATCGGCGGACTGAGAATATATTTCAATCCTTCTTTCGGATCTTCGTAGCAGGTGTCATCCAGCACAAGATACTGTGGGCAGGTTTCGCCAAAAACCGTGGCGCCATCCGCCCTGGCCTGTCTGATCAGTTCCACACCCTCTCTGGTGGATATATGTACAATGTAAAGCGGTGCCTGACCGGCTGCTTTCGATAAGGCGATCATCCTGTCAACAGCTTCCGCTTCGCAATATGGCGGTCGGGATACAGGATGATATCTGGCCTCCTTCTTCCCTTCAGATACCAGTTTTTCTCTCAAATAATGAATAATAGCATCATTCTCACAATGTACTGTTGTAAGGCCGCCGATATCTCTCAGCTTTTCCAGTACTTTCAGTGCGTCTGCATCTTCCATTTTGTAATCGTAGGTCAGATATATCTTAAAACTGGAAATACCATCATCCAGCATAATCTCTGTCTCCTTCAATATATCTTCATCGATCTCCTGGAATACACCGTGCAGACCATAGTCGGTGACACATTTGCCATTCGTATAGCCTTTATAAATACCGAACTGATGATGAAGATTACAGCCCTTCGGTCCAAATCCCATATGATCAACAATTGTTGTCGTTCCCCCAAATGCCGCTGCAATCGTTCCCGTACTGAAATCATCCACTGACCGCACACCCACATCAATATTGAAATGTGTATGCACATCGATGCCGCCCGGCAGCACGATCATCCCTGATGCATCGATAATCTCGCAATTCTCCGGATCTATATGCTGTCCAATGGCTGCAATGATTTCACCATCAATGAGCAGATCTCCCTGAACAACTTCCTTCTCCAATACAATTTTTCCATTCTGTATCAGCTTTTTCATTAAGTATAAACCTCCTATTTCCCCCCTGACTTTCCCGCTGCCGGTATAAACCTGGTTCATTTTCACCGACAGGCGTTTTCCTGCTATGCCGCACACGCGATGCACATAAAAGGGCTCAGAGAAACATTCCCTGCGCCCTTTTTTAGATTATGACACACCGGCATATGAAGAAACACCGGGTCTGTATTCCTCCAATTTTATCCGCAGATATTTTCTAAATTTACTTTATCATATCAAATCAAACGCCATTTATCAACTAGATAACAGAATTTTTCAGGACAGGAATTCTTTCAGCACATCCTCTACGATCCTGGCATCTACAGCATCTGAGGCTCTGTCCATACCTGAGGAAGGATTCCGGTCACGGCTGCCCTGGCGACGGCCATAATCCGGTGCACTGCCCGTTGTCCTGCTATATTCGCTTCTTCCCACTGCGGCTCTGGCCGCAGCCCCTGTCCGTGTTGCCGCTGCCTCCCGCAACGCTTTTTCATAATTATCCGGATCCTCCACCTGATGTCCATATCCATATTCCCCATCCAGTTTACTTTTCAGATAATTCTCCAGATAATCACAAACAGCATTCACAATAATCCGATATTGATTCTCTACACCAAGAACAAGCCCTGTCATCCAGAGCCCCAAAGCCAGAATCAGGCTCGTCCCTGCATATACTATGGACGGACCAGGTTCAAATGCCCTCTGATAGCGATAAACACTGACAATAAGCCCATCCAGCAGAATACCTGCTGTCATCAGGACCCGGACATATCTCCATGCATTCAATGTAAGTGGTCCCACCTTATGTAATGCCAGGTATCTTCTGACAAGAGCCCCTGCATTGGACGGGTGCATCCCCAGCTTATAATAACTTGTATACTTCTGGCGGATGTAATGAAGCATAGGATAATCCGATGTACCACAAAGCTGTGCTTCTCTTGCCAGCCTCCCGTAAAACACACGACATAAAATACATCCAATGACACCGATAAATGCCATACCGACCATCAGGTACAGACCCCATCCCTGTTGCGCAATCCAGTTTTTCATAAATAAGTGCCCCTTTCGCTTAATTTGCGCAGGGTGCCGCAGCATATGCCTCCGCGTTTCCCGCAGCATCCCGTCGTCTGCACTTAATTATAATCAATAACTACTGCTTTGCCACTTTAAATCCGGCGGGAAGAAGTGACACTATTTATCACACGTCTCCCTGCCGATCTGCTATTTTATCATTGATTTTGGATTCATTGTATTTTCTGTCTGAAATTTCAGGAAATTCCCGTCCGACCTCATCTTACAGAGCAGGTACGACAGCTTCCAGCAATTTCACTGTATGTTCAATAGCTTTTGCCTCAAATTCGGCATAATCCATCTGAGCACTGCCATCTGCCTTATCAGAAATGGCACGTATGATAACGAAAGGAATGTTGTTCAGCCATGCCGCCTGAGCAATGGCAGCCCCCTCCATCTCTGTACAGTAAGGGTCAAACATGGACACAAGTCTCTCCTTAACAGCACTGTCTGAAATAAACTGATCGCCGCTAACCACACGGCCTTCAAAAACTCCGATCTCCGGATTCACTTCCCTGCATTTCCCGACTATTAGCTGACGCAGTCTTTCATCCGCCTCAAAGGTCTTTTTGCCCATCAGAGGAATCTCTCCCGGCTCATAACCAAAGCCTCTGGCATCCATATCATGCTGCAGCGCATCCGTTGAAACCACAATATCACCAATATTAATCTCTGTTTTCAGACTGCCGGCCACACCGGTATTAATAACTGCTTCTGCCTGATAACAGTCTGCCAGAATCTGTGTACACACACCTGCATTCACCTTACCAACACCACATTTGACAATGACAACTTCTCTTCCTTTCAGTTTTCCGACATAAAACTCCATGGAAGCCTTTTTGTCTATCCTTTCAACATCCATCTCCGCTTTCAGGATATTTACCTCCTGATCCATAGCACCAATTATACCTATCATTTCATATCCTCCAATAAGTAAAAACTATTCACCCATTATTTTACTGTGAAATTTCAGGAAGTCAAGGCAAAAGAAATATTTGAAATTAGCAGAAAGTCTGCTATAATGCATTAAGAAACTAATCAAAAATATAATATAAAGTGAGGTCTGTTTATTATGAAATATGCTACAAGTAAAACCTGTTCCCGTGAAATTGATTTTGAAGTTGAAAACGGTATTGTCACAAGCTGTGAATTCGTTGGCGGCTGTATGGGGAATACCCAGGGTGTTGCCCGCCTTGTTGTAGGCCGCAGTGTTGATGACGTTATTCAGACATTGGAAGGTATCAACTGCGGTAACAGGGGCACATCATGTCCTGATCAGCTTGCAAAGGCTTTGAAGGCTTACAAGGCCAGCCACTAATTATTGTGAGAAGGAGCCGTGAATCATGAAAAAAGTTGTTTTAACGGGCGGCGGTACAGCCGGACACGTTACCCCGAACATTGCTTTGATGCCTGAACTGAAGAAACGCGGCTACACCATTTCCTATATCGGTTCTTATGAGGGCATGGAAAAGGATATGATTACTGAAACCGGCACACCATACTATGGTATTGCCACCGGTAAATTCCGCAGATACTTCGATCTGAAGAATTTTACGGATCCTTTCAGAGTTATCAAAGGCTATTTTGAAGCCAAATCACATCTGAAGAAGATAAAACCTGATGTTATCTTCTCCAAGGGGGGCTTTGTGGCCGTTCCCGTTGTTCGGGCTGCCAGTGCTCTTAATATTCCTGTCATTATCCATGAATCCGATATGACACCGGGTCTGGCCAATAAGATCTGCATTCCATGTGCCGCAAAGGTCTGCTGTAATTTCCCGGAAACTGTACAGTATCTGCCAAAAGAAAAGGCTGTGCTTTCAGGTTCCCCTATCCGCAGCGAGCTCTTTGAAGGCAATAAAGCCAGGGGCCTTGCTTTCTGTGGCTTTCATGATAAAAAACCTGTTCTTCTTATTGTTGGAGGCAGTCTTGGCGCCGTTGCAGTCAACAATGCCATCCGCGCCATTCTTCCGGAGCTTTTGAAGGAATATCAGGTTATTCATCTGTGCGGCAAGGGCAAAACTGATGCTTCATTGAACGGCACACCGGGTTACGTGCAGTATGAATTTATCAAGGATGAACTGCGCGATCTTATGGCTGCCGCCGATGTGGTTATCTCAAGAGCTGGGGCCAATGCCATCTGCGAACTTCTGGCCCTGCGCAAGCCAAACATTCTGATTCCGCTCCCGGCCGGTTCCAGCCGCGGCGATCAGATCCTGAATGCTGAATCCTTCAAAAAACAGGGCTTCAGTTATCTTCTTCCTGAAGAAGATATTACCAGCGAGAAGCTTCTGGCTATTATCAATGAGGTCTATCATAACAGAGCCTCTTATGAAAAAGCCATGGCTTCCAGCAATCAGAATCAGGCTATCGACATTATCGTTGAACTTATTGAAGAGTTGTCTAAATAAATGAGCATTAAAAAGCACGAAAAAGTAGGGCAATGCCTGTTCTCTTTCGTGCTTTTAGTCTCTCTGACTGATATTCATCACATGGCGCTTCCAATCTTCTTTGCCAGCTCCGCCTGTTCGTCCGGATCGGATGTCCCCGGTTTCCAGCCGATCTGCTGTCCGTCATCAGCATATCTTGGAATCACATGCAAATGGAAATGAAATACCGTCTGTCCTGCTCTCTCTCCATTGTTCTGCACAATATTGACACCCTCACAATGCAGTGTTTCCCTCATGGCCCCCGCAACCTTTTTGGCCAATACAATCAGATCACGCAGCACTTCTTCATCAATTTCAAAAATATTTGCATAATGCTGTTTTGTCAAAATCAGAGCATGTCCCTTTGTAGCCGGTGATAAATCAAGAATCACACGAAACTGATCATCTTCATAAACTGTTGATGACGGAATATCCCCGCCTGCAATTCTACAGAAAATGCAATTTGTATCTGTCATGGTTCTCTACCTCCAATGTAATTATCTTAAAATACATTTTACCACTCTTTTTAAATGTTATCAGCCATTTTTCATATTTTCTGTCACGAAAAACAAAGTCAGGTCCTTTTTATTTATAGATAGACTATATAAGAGTTTATAGAAAAAAGGAGGTATCCCTGATGAAAATATCAGAACAACATGATGACCATGCCGGACTCCGTCATGAAATCCGTAATAATCTTACCCTGCTGTCCAGCCGCCTGCAGCTGCTGGCGGCCAAGTATCCCTTTTTAAAAAATGATGAACTCTATGCCCAGCTTCAGGAGGATATCAATGCCGTTTATGCAGTTCTTAACTATGACAAGAACGGCATGCATCTTCAGCTTCTGCCATGTGATATGAAATCTCTGCTGGAAGAACTCTATGAATCCAGTCTTCCTCTCTTTCAGTCAAAAGGAACCGAACTGCAGCTCCAGCTGCCCACCGCCCTTCCCGTCATTCGCGCTGATGCCCGCCTGATTCGCCAGGCACTGCTCAATCTTCTGAAGAATGCTTTGGAAGCGACAACCGATGGTCAGTCGGTATGCCTCCGGGCAGAACTCACTGAATCCCATCTTATAATCACAGTCAAAGATAACGGTATCGGCATAACTCCTGAACAGCAGGAACACATCTTTGAACCTTTCACCTCTTATAAAAAAGGAGGTACCGGACTTGGCCTTCCCATGGTCAAATCTACTGTCTATGCCCATCATGGAACTCTGGAATTTTTTTCTGTACCGGATGTCGGCACTACCTTTCGAATCGCCCTACCTCTGCCTTCTTCTCCTGTATAATACGGCTGCCAGAACTGCACCAATCACAAAGCCGCCAATATGGGCAGCATTATCAATTCCCGCACTGGTAATACCATGATAAATTGAAAAAACCGCAAAAAGAGCAAGCTGTCTGGAACTCAGATCTTCCAGACGGCCCTTGTTTCTGATAACGATAATGAGCAAAGCACCTACAACACCAAAGACTGCTCCCGATGCACCGCCGGATATGATCAGATCATCATGTATCATATTCCACCCCGCGGAAATGAAGCTGGAACCAAGGGCGGCTGCCAAATACAGAATGGTATATTTAACTGTTCCAAGTGCCCGTTCCAGATTATCACCTATATATGCCAGCACAAGCATATTATTAAACAAATGACTAAAATCAAAATGAATAAATGCACAGGTCAGAAGCCGGTAATATTCATGATTATAAAAAATATCCGGCCAGAAGCTGGCGCCATGCTCATACATAAACAGGGCACTTGTTGTATCTCCAAGAAAACGCAGACACAAAAACACGACGATATTAATACCAATGATGATTGTATTGACAGGAGACATCTGCCATCCGCCCGGCCTCCTGTACCCGTTATAACTCCTCATTATTTCCCCGCCATTCTTACTCAATATAAAAAGATTTTATCATATTGTGTATACATTTACTATGCTTTTTGCAGGGGAATTTCACGAAGGATCAGTAAAGAACATGTTTTTGCCTCATAAAATAATATCCGACGCAGCCAAATATCATAAATGCAAAAACAATCGGAATCCTTGTCCTGACACTTTCAAAACCACCTGTAGTCGGAAGTATAAGCGTCGCGCCATTGGTTATCTCGTATGTAAAATCATAAATATAATACACATCTTCAAATTCGTTATAAATACATTGAGTCCTGTCGATATTCTGATCATTTGCTTCCTGCTCCGTGAGTGTCATGGGAACAGTGATCTCTACAGGATCGACAAGCAATGTATGCCCGGACACCGTCGATACTTCTGTAAGCAGGTACCTGCCCGGATACAGGTCTTCAAATGTAACTGTGCCAGTTGAATCAGTAGTTCCTTCATCTACAACGGTACCATCCAGCTCTTTTAACGCAAAGGTTACTCCAGAGAGCGTTGTGTTGCCATCAGAATCATATTTTACAATTTTTATTCTGCCATATTCAGGGGTATCATAAACCGAATACTCATTGCCGCCATTAAGAGACACAATTTCATCTTCCATTGTAATCTGTGTCAGATAGATCTCACTGTCAACAGAAACCTTATTGCCTTCTTTATCCATCATATATCCATTCAGCGTATAACCCGGAGCAGGCTGTGTTTCCTGAACAGTAATGGTGCCCAATGGCATCACCGGTATATCTTCCATATAGTAAAATTCATCTCCTGCAACTTTGCATTCATCTGAAAAACAGGCGATATATGAACCATCCGTTTCTACCGTCTGAAGCACCCAGGTCCGGACTGCATTTTCAGGAAGGTTACTCTGAGTATAATAACCATCATAGTATTTGACAGTAAACTGAGCTCCCGTCAGAGGTGGACACTGTTCTGTCGCTTCCCCATCGATAAGTTTTGTAATCTCGATGCCCGGAGAATCATAACCAGGTACATCAGAAACACTCAGGAGTACTGGCTGATCTATGGTATTCTCATATGTTACATTTACAGTGTATATCATATCATCAACATAATATCCTTCGGCCGATGTTGTCTCTTTAATATAGTAAGTATCCGGATACAGCTCAACAGTCTCCGTATCACCATTCTCATCGGTTGTCAAAACAGCCACCGGATCACTCAAAGTTCCATCATTATCTGACTTATAGACCGTATATTCAGCACCTGACAAACTATAACATTCATTTTCATCTGTTATAACAGGCAGTGCTGATGACTTGTGCAGCTTCAGAAAACCAGGTTCAGGTGTATCTTCTGCAGTATATTCATTTCCACCTTTCAATACAGCTGTACCATTTTCTTCCGTAATCTGAGAAAGATATATTTCACTGTCAGTTGAAATAATATTGCCATCTTTATCCTTAAGATACCCCTTTAAAGTATAGCCTTCAGCCGGTTTCGTTTCCTGAATAGTAATTGTTCCAAGTGGCAGCACAGCCTTCCCGTTGATTTTGTACAGTTCATCACTCAGCACCTTCACCAGATAATCTTCAGTAAATAAAACTAAATACGATCCATCTGATGATTTTTTTGTTTCAAAGACCCATGTTTTTATCGGCGTTGATGGCAGATTATTTTTTGTATAATAACCATCATAATACATGACCGTAAACTGAGTTCCTTCAAGAGATGGACATTCCTCCGACTCTTCCCCATTAACGATTTTGGTAATCTTAATGGACGGAGGCACATGCCCCGGCATATCTTTGACACTTAGCTGCACAGGCTTTGTCGTGGTCGAATCTGCCGTTACATTCACAGAATAGATGGTATCATCCAGCTCGTATCCAGTGGCCGCTTTTGTCTCCTTCACATAATATGTTCCCGGTGTTAATTCTACAATATTTGAATTTCCCTGTGCATTTGTTGTCAAAACAGCTGCTTTATCATTCAGTACACCATTCTTATTCGTTTTATAAACAGTATATTCAGCACCTGATAAACTATAGCAGCTATTATCGTCTGTGACACCAGGTTCCGCGGAGACTTTTGTAAGCTTTAATGCTCCTTTTTCTTCAACCATTTTTCCGTATGCAAGCGGCTGATTGACTGAATTTCCAGGAGAAAGCACAAACGCCACAAAACTGCTGGGCGGATCAGGCTTATCTTTTATATAATCTTCATAAAACATCTGCCCCCATCCGGCAGCATTGTCATCATTGTTTAGAATATAAGAAAGCGCCAGGGATGTTCTTCTCCATAATTCTTTTGGCCATGAACCATCATCATCTCTTGAATATCCCGAATTGCTGATATCCACCTCGGCTGGTCCGCCATATCCATAATACAGGATCTTTCTTACTGCAGCAGCAGTAGTCCCCGTTGCTGTTGAATCATAAACACTTGTGATAGTCAGCGTGTCCCCAATATCCGGATGTGTCTTTGAATGATACACACATAAGGCTTTTGTACCTGTATTTTTAGAACCGGATATACCGTTAAGCTCAAAATAACCAACCGTAAGTCCAACGTTTTCCCTGTACATAGAATCATCCCAATAAGTTAGCGTTTGAGAAGACGGCTCTCCATGAGTATCTGCCGTTGTACTGGCTCTTGCAGCAGCCCAGGTACTGGCCGTATATACCGCTGCGTTATTCAGCATATCCATATGAAGTCTGACAACTGTATTGGAAGATGACATGACAAAAGAATAAGTATCTGAGGAATTACTGTATTCAATATCTGCATACTCTTCTTTTTTATTCACCGCATATACATCTGTATAAGAATATTCACCGTATTCACTAATAAATACAGTTACTTTTTCTCCTTCAGTTAATAAGACTTCTTTTCGTCCATTAATCTGTATATCATAACCATAGTTGTCCTCAGACCATACTCTGTACCGGTTTAAAATATTATCATGCACATCCTCCGTCAGAGATTCATCAATTTTCACTTCGATATATGGCATATCTCCAAAATTCAGAGTATCCCACATTTTATAGCCATCAGGCAGAAGCATATCAAATATATAATCATCATAATCTGTATGATCATAATCATCCTGGGAAGACCATTCTACAGAAATATTTGCCTGAGTTCCATCTATCAGATTGACAGAAACCTGATCAGGAAGTTTTTTCTGAATCTCCGCAGCAGTCCCTTTATCATTTACAACCAAATAATTATCCGGATATTCAAAACCATTTATCACTTTACAATTTGTAAGCGAATCCGGCTCAGATTCAGATTCCGGCTCAGGAATTTCTGTCTCAATGACAGGAGCAGCCGTTTCTGCTTCAGATTCTTCCTCTATCTCATCAGAAAATGTTACTTTTTCAGCTTCCGAAGCAAAAGATAACTGAGAAAGATTCGTAATGATCATCATACATGCCAAAAGACTTACAATAATCTTTTTTAGTTTCAAAGCTTTCCTCCCCTTTCTTTAATCTCCGTTTTATACCATTTTCCATCTGAAATCTTCCTAAAGAAAATTAAAAAGACAAACATTAAAATAACTCCGGCGCATGCCCGTCTAAACAGAGTTTCCTTTTTTATCTCCATCTTTGACGAAGGATAAACTGTTCCATCTGACGCAACAATATAGTCAGAATATGCATTATTTTCTTCAAATTGCATTCCAGCGTCACCTGCTGCTTCAACAACCTTTTCATCAGCAGATTCTTCATATCTCGTACAATACACCAGATACCTGTATCTTCCATGAGAACCATACGGATGACAGGTCAGCAATGTAATCATATCCTGCCCTTCCTGAATCCTGACTGCATCAATATCATATGGATCAATCACATCGATGGATTCAACCTTGTAAGACAATTTCTCCCAGGGATTCCTGATGTAAATCATATCTCCGATCTGTATTTCTTCAATTTCCTTAAAAAATGTTTTATTTCTGTTATACCCTCTGTGTCCGGCAATCACACAGTTCGTATTCTCACCACCGATTGGAAGAGAAGTCTGCCCCATGATAGCCACACCCTTTGACATATTATCCATTGTTGCTCCGATATAAAGTTCAAATGTCTGTTCTATGGAAGGAAGCTCTATATACCCGAATACGCCGTTTTCAAATCCATCCATATCTATTGGAGATTGCTCATATCCCCATGGATCTGAAAATCCGGATTGACCATTCAGATAAATAGATTGATTATAATTGACAATTTCCTGATATAACGGATCCGTATTTTTTACATCGACACAATCCTGCTCAATATCTCTTTTTTCTTCTTCCTTTGTATCAATATTTCCATCCCGTACATATTTCTTCTCGTATATCATAACAAAAACCTTTGTCTGCACATTTTGAACCCCATATATCAGTTCCGGTGACAAAAATATAAGAAATCCAGCTGCTATCAGAACAATACCAATAATCTGGAATATTTTTTCCTTCATCACATAAAAAGAGGGCACATAACATGCCCTCTTTACCTCCTCACTTTCCTTTAAGCTTCTTTTTGATTTTTGAAAGAAGTAACATGATAATAAATAGAGCAGCCGTAATAAGAAGCCCCATGAGTATTGCTTTTTTATAAGATCTCATCCACTGGGAATCCGTATTTCTATTTCCGATTTCCGCCATCTTTTCATATATTTTTTCACTGTAATCGATACGTCTGCCATGCACAAGCAGCCTATGCGTATTGATGCTGTATGGCGTACATGTAACGAGAGTCACCAGGTCTTCACCATTTCTAATCAGAAGCTTTGATGTATCTTCCGGCAGCACGATATTGATTTCATATATCTGATAAGCCAGCGTATCCTCAAGGACATGAACAAAAAATAAATCTCCTTCCTCCAACTCAGTAAGATCTGTGAACATTTTAGACTTGTTAATCCCAGTATGTCCGGTAAGCACAGCATGCGTATTTTTTCCTCCCACTGGAAATGAAGTTCCTTCAAGGTGTCCAATACCGTTTTCCAGTGTTGATGCAGCTGTACCATGATAGATTGGAAGATAAACCGATATAACCGGAATCTCAATATATCCCATGATTCCAGTCCCATCCAGGGCCAGAATATCTTCATAACAGATATCCCCCATTTCCTCTTCTTGCTCTATAAATGGATCTGTCAACCGAACCTGAGACTGAGTCAGTGCTTCATTATAATCCCCAGCCCCTTTCAGCATCTGGTCATACAGCTCATTACTGATATCATCTAAAATATCCTGATATGTATGAATCTCTGAATCAACACGATGTTCAAACAGGTATTCACTGATAAACGGATAGAACAGCAATACGCTCCCCAGTACAATAACCAGTACAGATATGACCTTACCAAATGTTTTTCTCATAATGTCTTAATTTACATTTTTAAATCAGGCCTCTTTTTTCTTTTTGAAAAACATTTTGCATCCAACCGCAACAATAACTACACCCAGAATCGTTACTAAATACAGACCAGTTCCGCCTGTCTGTGGCAGTAAAAATGTCTTGCTGTTCAAAATGCTGATATCAACTCTTGCATCATCAGAACCATCAAGTGTGCTCATCGTAGCATCTACACCATCAACTGTTGCTGTTGCACATACCTTTTCACCTTCATACATGGCTGTCTTGCCAATTGTACGTCCATTAGCTGTCTCACTGGCCTGATCACCCTTGCTGACAGAAACATTTGTACCTGTTGCGTCAACAATACCACCGGCATAATTCCGATCAATATTCTGTCCGGCAGTTGTTGCAGCTTCCAGACCTGTAGTACCAGCCACAGACGGAATAATAATTTCAGACGTACTGTTAATAACAATTGTAATCTGATCCTTTAAAAGGCTATAACCATTATCTGTAGCTATCTCTGTCAACTGGTATGTATCACCTTCAATACCATTAATAAGCAGTTTTCCATTGGCTGCCGGACTGAACACGGTGGCATTATTCTGCGAAGAAGTCTTACCAGTTACATAGTAGAGACCCGCCTCAGTTTCATCAGCCACTACATAATAAGCATCTGACGTATTGTACAGCTTAAACTGAACTTTTGTAGCATCACCATTGCTGTCAGAAAATGTCTTTGTCAGATTCAGACCGAATGTATATACTTCGCACTTATCTTCCAAAGTATTGTAATAAGCATCAGATGTACGCCTCCAGGTTAAAGTAACCTCATTCGGATTTCCTTCGTCACCAAGGACTACCGTCGCATCAGAATTAACCGTAACACTATAGTAAACTACCATATAATGATCAGCAAAACCCGTATGAGGATCATTGATAAGTGCAAGACCTTTTTCTGTCATCTTAACTGTCAGAGTTGTTTCTCCTGTCTTTTCATCGTTAACAAGAATATTCGCATATCCCTGCTCAAACTCATCATTCGTCCAGATTGTCTCTGCTTTTGCTGTATTGTTTACTTTTGCATCATCAGCATTGTCATAGAATGCAATCTTAACATCCTTATTGTAGGTAAGCCCTCTGGACAGCGTATCAAAAAATGTATATTCTGTCAGATATGTTGAAGAATCTTCGATATGGGGCAGTCTGGATACAAGAATATAATCCAGAATATCTCCTTCAGATGCAGTGCCGGTAGAATCATATGTGTACTCATCACGTGCATCGACAAATGCTGTATCAGAGCCAACCTCTACACCTGCAGCGCTGTCTGCTTTATTGTAGACAAGATAACTATAATCTTCATATTCTCCCGGTACCGCTGCCGCTTCACCATGGGCATTTCGAACCATCTTGTCCAGTGTAGGGTTGCCCGTCTGATTCTTCGGATAACATGTGATATCATATAACCATTGCTGTCCACCCATCGAATCATTCCAGTTGCCGCCTTCGTTTGTAAACGGCAGAGAAACAAACCATGGATTACAGGTTCCCACGACCTGCTCAGGAACTTTTGTCTCAACTAATAAGTAAAGACCAAGTTTAAGATCTGACGCACTTGTATAACCATTCTTATCTGTCAGTGCCATTTCAACTGCAGCATCATTATTGATTACATATGCCTCAAGATCATCTTTCGCAGCAATATTGTCTGTCTCAAGAATCTCTTTAAGATTGTCATTCAGCTGCTGGCTTGTATAATGATAAACACCTGTTTTACTACACGGTTCTGAAACACCGGCCGCTGACATATCTACCGCATCTGCCGTATCCAAACCCAGGATACTTCTTAATGCATCCGGAATCTCATATACAATTTCTATTTTTGAACCATCATTCGAATAGCTGTAAGTCTCAATTTCACCACAACGAAGATACGTAAATTCAACACCCTCCACTGCATAATCTGCAAGTATCGCCTCAAGTCCTGAATCTTTTTCACCCGTAGCTGTCCGTTCACCTGCAGAATAGGCTCCAGCAGCTTCTGCTGAAGTGATATCGTACTTATAGATTGCTATGGATCCATTCTTAGATGTATCTATAATATCAGCGTTGGCCAGATCATTAACTGTGGCTGTATTATTACTGCTCTCAACAGAAGATGCCGCCAATACCGGCACTGTACATGACAGAATCATTGCACCTGTCAAAAGCGATGTGCCAAACCTTTTCAAGTAATTATTTTTCATCATAAAACCTCCTGTAAAATCTTTCTTGACTATATCCATTCATATGTTTCTCTCTCCCATTATTTTTCCACTTCGCCACCTCCACAATACATATATCTGACATCGGCAAATTCAATGATATCTTCAACAAGCAGCCTCCTCTTCTCCTCTTTTTTCAGTTTTTTTCCGTTAACACGCGTGCCATTCGTAGAATCCATATCCATCAAATAGATGCCATCTGCCATCTTTTCAAAAACGGCATGTCTTCTGCTGATTCCCAGCGCCGGTATCACAGCCTGTCCCTCTGCCTCCTGACTCCCCACTACGCAGGGGAAGTGCGTAAGTAACAAATCAGCAGCTATGTTTTTATTTAAGCTAATGAGCCGTACATTTCCTGTCATACCGGACAATACCACCGTCCTGTCGTCATCTGGTAAATTCCTGTCCATATCCGTCTCATCTACAAATGAATAAACACCTCCGTTTTCAAACTCTGTATCATCCCATACTGTCTTCTCATCCTTATCCTCCCCGGCTGGCAATTGATTAATTTCTCTCTGTCTTCGCAGAATAAAAGCAAATGCCAAAACGCATATTATTATCCCTATTGCCACATAGCTTTCATTAACAGCCATCCCTGCTGTCACCAGAATTTTGCCTATATACCCCATTCTATAGACCAACAGTATCAACAGGCATACACACACTGTCCCGGCATTCCATAAATAAAATATTTTTTTCCCGTCTTTTATTTTTTCTTCTTTTTCCTCCTCTTCTTCCCTTCCTGCATCCTGAATTTTTTCATTGACAGCATAATTTATGACTTCTTCGAAATCACTCTTCGCATCGCCCTGAAACGTATTATCGACTGTTCCCCTCCCTTCTGCATCCTTTTTACACAAGCCGTTCAGAAGCCCAGGAGAGAAATCCTCTCTTCTCACCGTCTTATAAAAATCATAAACCAGCAATACGCCTTCCTTGTCCCTGTGATCCGTATTTTCCAGAAGTTCAGATGCCAATCGCTGCAGTTGTTCATCAAAGCTCTCTTTCATACCAGGTACATAGGCTGCATACAGCTGCTTTTCATCCATGTCCCAATAAATATATGTCATATCCAGCAAAATGCCGCCTGGATCCAGTAAATACTCATCTACTGTACGATATATTTTAATCAGGAAAACAATTATCAAGCCTATAATTGTACTGTCTGCCTGCTGTTTTTCAATATAACTTCTGAAATCCAGCCTGCCTGTGATATCATAGTAATAATCTTTTTTTCCATTCAACTGCTGCACATGAAAGGGGAGTAAAATGGGGGACTGCTGATTACTCAGCATCCTCTCTTCATCATCTGTTTCCACTGTTCCGGAACCCGTAACTACCATATAGGTATGACAGGCATCCTTTCTGTACGAAACCTCCATTATTCTCACCTTCCCATTTATCTATCCTCATCTTTTTGTCTCTGCAGTAAAAGAGCCTTCAACCGATCCTCAACATAACAGACTCTGATCATATTTCCAGATATGCCGGCATCCATAGTTGTACCTGTAAACACCGCACTTCCTGATATTGAAACAGGCAGCTCTCCCCTTATACGGACTTGCGCCGTTTCACGGCTTCCGGCCAGATTAAGAATTTCTGTTACTATATTTTTTTCGGTATCCAGGCAAACGTCTGTTATCTTTAACATGAAAACAGGCGGCTGACCAAAATTAATTTCATCCCTCTGCCATAATAGATCTTCTGCCGTTCTCAACCCATAGCTTTGTAATACAGTACAGTCATGAAGAAAGAACAGCAAGTATATAACTGACATCAGCAGAAACAAAATCAAAACAGTTAATATCGAGGCTTCTACCGTCATACTTCCCTTCTGTCTCTTTCTCATCCAATCACCTTTCCTTATTTCAGCCATTGATAATCCATAAAGCCAGGACTGCTATCGTCAAAAAAGGAATAAAGGGCAATGTGGTCTTTCTATCTGCTTTTCCAAAAACAATCAATACCAACCCTGTAATTCCGCATAACACAAGCCCGAGCAGGCATATATGACATACGCCCTCCCATCCCACAATGCTTCCAAGCCCTGTTATAACCACAGCGTCACCAGCACCGATGGATTCTTTTGTTATACTGGAGATTCCCAGAGCTGCTATCCCGGGAAGGCAGCCAAGCATAATATCCACAATAGCAACCTGCCGCGAAAGGAGCCCTATCCCTGCAACAATTACCGCAATAGCTGCTACAGGTTCAATATAAAATTTTCTGATCCGAATATCCGAAACTGTTGGATACAACAATAAAACTAAACATCCCGCCAACATATCTCCTCCACCTTTATTGACCGCCGCATCTGGAGCAAGGCCGCAGACCGCATTCATCTGCCTCCTCCTTAGTCATTGTATGCAGTTCTCTTTTTAGCCCGCTGCACTGACTGTCTGAATGCCAGGCTCTGCCGGTATCAGTAATGTATACCATTGAATTGCCGGATGATTCACCACAAAGCTCGCACGGAACATACTTTGCACCATACCGGTTGCGAAGATCATCCACCTCAGACAGACTGCATTGATGAATGGATAAATGCAAATATGTACATTCTTCACTTGTGTGATAAACAACACCATTTTCTGCCACATATACCAGTATATGATCATCTGAAATATCGCCTTCTGTACTATCTGTAAGCTGTTCCCCTGTCCATGGCCGCACATAGATTCTGTCAGACACAGCAATACTCTGGTTTCCAATAAAATACCCCGGAACATTGATTCTATAAAAAGCACTCAGTTCCAGTAGTTCTGTTGTCTCATCCTGTGAAACACCCAAAACAATTCCTGAATAACCACCTGCAATGCTGTCTTTATCTATCCCGCTGCTGTCAATTTCTCTGAAAAATAGCTTATAAGCATCTGCAAGACTGCTGCCGTCATAAGCTTCACTGTAAGCTGCCATATGACGGCCTGTCATACATAGCTGATTATTCACCTGCTCACAAACGCTAAGTGCCTGAAAAAGCCCTGTGAGCAACAGGATTGCACCAAGAAATACCGGTAAAACCAGCGTTGCTTCTACTGTCAGACTGCCTGAAAAGAAGACGGAGGGGACTGCCCTTTTTTTACAGGTATCTATTTCTCCGATTGCCTGTTTTTTTTGTTTTTGTTGTGACACCGCATCAAAGAATTGTTTCAAATCTTTTATTATACTTTTAAGAGGGGTTGGGATCGCAAAGGAAACCGCATAACAAACATTTTTTATATGCTCCATTCCATGATAACGGTTTGTGTGTGACCAGTAAAAAAAGGGCATTCCGCTCCGCCTCCTTTCCGTACGTCCATAGTCGTAATATTTAATAGCTATATTCCACGTTAAAATTGTGCTGCAAATTGCCAGGATGTTTCCAGAATCTTTCTTCAATCTGTACACTTCCTGAAAATCTTGCGGCCACTGCACACTTTGAAAAGGCAAACTGTTCGTATCCTTCAATCAATCGTATATTGCACTCCATTAGCTGAGTCATACGTATTATTTTTGTTTCCGATGGCGTCAACAGCATCAGTGTTAACAGATATTGTCCATAATCCAAACCACTGCGGCCATCCCGTACATAGTCAGATGCATGACCTCCTTTTTCACCAATGGAAATCAACTGCTCCATGGTCAGGTTCCAGCTGCCGTCATTCTTCATTAATGGCACTTTTTTTCCATCTGTCAGTGCCGCACAATCTACAACAGCCTCCGCCGCTGCCCAACAAACCATCAGAAGTAACTCCAAAAGCTGTCCTATAACAGGAATAGCTGCCAATATCGACAATGCCTGAACAAAATTTTGCAGCACCGCTCCTTTTTCCTGGCTGGTGTAAAGATATGCCAGATTCAGCAGTGTTCTCAGCGTAAAAATCTCTGCTACAGTACCCTCCAGATTTTCCCTGTCCGTTCCATGGCCGGATAATATGTACTCTATTTCGTAATTCAGTACACTTTCTTCCACGAGATCCCCATTGCCGCATAGATGATTGAATTTTTCCAGTATATAGAGATTCACCATCAATTGTGTCTCCTGTTCCTGCAATCCCTGACGTATCTGCTTTGTAATATCCTGCTCATCCAACGCATTGATCACTTCTCTGTAACCGTCAAAACTATTCAGCAATGTCTGCTTTTTATTTTCTTCTCTATGCCAGGAACATTGTTCTGTTTCTATACTTCTTCCAGAAATGGACCTGTCTCCCATGACAAGATTGAGCAATCCTGATTTCAGCCATTGCTTGATGCCCGGTCTCGGATCCTGAACATTTTCAGCTATATTCGCTGTATTTTCTGCATCCTCTTCCCGCTGTTCCATTTCAGCCACTGCAGCATCCGCAGCCTGACCTTCTGAACGCAGTTCTCCTGAATAATTCTCTACCTTCTCAGTAACCCCGGTTCCCTGCAGCTGAGCTATCAGTTCTTTCAAATTCTCAATTCCCTTTGAACCCATGGAATATTTTTCGTACCGCTCAATTTGTTCTTTCAGCGATTTCCAGTTTACATCCCTGACAGATGCTGTTTTTTCTTCCTTTACAGTCTGAATCTGAGCATTCAGATTAAAATTTCTGCCATTACTCTGACCATCCCCCAAATTCATACTCATATAATTTTCAAACTGATCCAGTTTTTCTCCATTTTCTCCAACATCCAGAACCAGCAGATCATATCGTTCCGCTAAGGGCTTTACATAGGCAGAAAACACCATTTCCGCAGCCATATCCGCATATCGTTCTGTCATCGTCCCAATAGTATAGACCCTGACCGACTCCAAAAGTACCAAAAGTAATGACAGCATGATCAAAAAAACAAGACTTAAATAAACTGTTATGACCCCACGCCGCATTATACAGAATCGCTCTGGCTTGATATTTTTTCAAATATAGAATTAACAATTGTTGTTAACTGCTGTTTAAAAATAATAACCAATCCAATCAGCACAACCAGAATTAAAATA
>JBJEJD010000127.1:0-5994 GCA_051877705.1 Coprococcus sp.
GGTGCAGAGGACTTTAAATTGAATATTTTGTGAGGGAGTAGCAAGCGTGCAGTGCACGCAGCAAGTCAACATACTGGCTTTTATAAGTCTGGCTTGCTTTAATATGCGAGACTCACGTGTAACTGTGAAGCTATACGTGGAGTCTGTCTTCTTCAAAAGATACGGAATCCGGGTATGGTGCTCAGGATTCTTTTTTTATGCTGCAGGATCTATTGATGTGCAAAAAATGTTTGATAGTATTCAGGAGGTTGATGAGATGGAATGGAGTTTTTTGTTTTTCTTAAACAGTATTATGCTGGGCGTGGGGCTTGCGATGGATGCCTTTTCGGTTTCTATGGCTAATGGTTTGAATGAGCCGGGGATGAGTAAGAAAAAGATGTGTGGGATTGCAGGTATATTTGCCGGTTTTCAGGCGTTGATGCCGATGATTGGATGGATATGTGTGCATACGATCGTGCAGTATTTTTCTGCTTTTGAAAAATTTATTCCCTGGATCGCATTAATTTTGTTGGTTTATATTGGCGGTCATATGATCTATGAGAGTGTCTGTCAAAAGGGCGGCGGGGAAGAAGCGGTTGGAATCGGTCTGGCGGCGCTGTTGGTTCAGGGTGTTGCAACTTCTATTGACGCGCTGTCCGTTGGATTCACTATCGCCGGATATGACTGGCTCATGGCTCTTGTCTGTGCTGCGATTATCGCCGCAGTTACTTTTGTGATTTGCATGGGCGGTCTGGAGATTGGCAAGAAGTTTGGTACAAAGCTGTCGGATAAAGCGCAGATTCTTGGAGGTGTGATTCTGATTGCCATCGGACTTGAGATATTTATCAGCGGAGTATTTTAGATATTCTGCAGGATATAAAAGCAGATAATGAATAGCCGGTCCATCCATTGACATATACACGTTTCTGTGTTATCATGATAAAACGTTAGAAAACTAAAAAATTAAAGAACGTTTGGAGGCAGGGTATGAAAAAGGGAATGGCTTTATTATTGGCAGCAGTGCTGGCTATGGGATGTCTGATGACAGGATGCGGCAGCAGTGCAAAAGAAACGGCAGCGAATAATACAGAAGGTGAGACAGCTTCTGCAGCAGAGACTTCTGGCTCAGAAGCAGAAGCGGCTGACGGAGAACGTACAACATTTATTGTTGGTTTCGATGCAAGTTTTCCGCCATATGGATATCAGGAGAATGGCGAATATGTAGGATTCGACCTGGATCTGGCGCAGGAAGTATGTGACAGGAATGGCTGGGAACTTGTGAAGACACCAATTGACTGGGATGCCAAGGATATGGAGCTGAACTCAGGTGCCATTGATTGTATATGGAATGGTTTTACTATTAATGGACGTGAAGATGATTATACATGGACAGAACCATATATCAACAATACACAGGTATTTGCTGTGAATAAGGACAGCGGTATTACAAGTGCGGCTGATCTGGCTGGCAAGAGCGTTCTGGTTCAGGCTGACTCTTCTGCTCTGGCCGCTCTTCAGGATGAAGAGAATGCAGACATCAAGGCACTGGCTGATTCTTTCGGCAGTCTGACAGAAGTTCAGGATTATGAGACAGCATTGATGGAACTGGAGGCCGGTTCTGCAGATGCAGTTGCCATGGATGAGGGTGTAGCCCTTGCAAAGCAGGCCAAGAATGACAACATTGTTATTCTGGAAGATATTATCTCCCTGGAACAGTACGGTATCGGCTTCAAGAAGGGTAACGATGCTTTGAGAGATCAGGTTTGGGCAACGCTGCTTGAAATGGAAGCAGATGGCACAGTAGATAAGATTGCTGCAAAGTATCCATCCATCAATGTGGATAATATCTGTATTGGTCAGTAGTGTAAACGGACATCAGGGGAGCGAAGAAGACTCGCTTCCCTTTTTTGGTAAAAGGGGGTTTATTGAATGACTGTAACACAGATTATCCGGCAGTTATTTGGCAGTATGGGGATTACCATGGAGATATTCTTCGTGACGCTGATCACATCGCTTATCCTTGGTCTGGGGCTGGCCCTTGTCCGGATGTCAAAAATTAAACTTTTATCACTGCTCGCCAAATTTTATATATCAGTCATGAGGGGCACGCCGCTGATGCTTCAGCTTCTGGTCGTTTATTTTGGGCCTTATTTTATATTTGGAATACCAATCACTCAATCCTATAGGCTGAAAGCGGTATTGATCGGTTTTGCTCTGAATTATGCCGCTTATTTTGCCGAGATATACCGTTCGGGTATTTCGGCTATTCCGGTTGGACAGTATGAGGCGGCCAGACTCCTGGGATACAGCAGACCGCAGACATTTTTTCGTATTGTTATGCCGCAGGTCATTAAGCGGATCATTCCTCCGGTAGCCAATGAAACGATTACACTGGTCAAAGACACTTCGCTGGCTTTTACTCTGGCGGTGGCAGAAGTGTTTACTGTGACAAAACAGCTGGTAGCGGCAGAGTCTTCTATGGTTCCGTTTGTCGTGGCAGGTGTATTCTATTATGTGTTTAATCTTCTGGTGGCCATGTTCTTTGATTATCTGGAAAAGCGACTGAGTTATTATCAATAGGAGGCAGCACGATGAGTTTACTTGAAATGAATCATATCAAAAAGAGCTTTGACGGTCTGGAAGTGCTGAAAGATATATCCCTCAAGGTGAATGAGGGTGAGGTGCTCAGTATCATTGGTCCTTCCGGTTCGGGGAAATCTACCCTTCTCAGGTGCGCAACCATGCTGGAACGTATTGATGACGGGGATATTATCTATCTGGGTGAAGAGGCGGCAAAAAGTGACGGCGGTCATGCTGTTTATGCGAAGTCAGCGGAATTAAAGCATATTCATGGCTATTTTGGACTTGTATTTCAGAATTTTAATCTCTTTCCTCATTACTCTGTGATGAAGAATATTACGGATGCTCCATTGAAGGTGCAGCATCGGAATAAAGAGGAGGTTTTTAGAGAAGCAAGGGAACTCCTGAAGAAAATGGGGCTGGAAGAGAAGGAGAATGCTTATCCTTATCAGTTGTCCGGCGGCCAGCAGCAGAGGGTATCCATTGCCAGGGCGCTGGCCATGAAGCCGAGGATTCTCTTTTTTGATGAACCTACTTCAGCCCTGGATCCGGAGCTGACGGGAGAAATATTGAAGATTATCAAGACGCTGGCGGCGGAGAAGATGACCATGGTCATTGTTACCCATGAAATGAATTTTGCGCGGAATGTATCGGATTATGTTATTTTTATGGATAAAGGTGTCATCGTAGAAGAGGGTGAACCGGAGAAGGTATTCAACTCAGAAAATCAGCGTATGAAAGAATTCCTTGGTAAATTTGAATAAAAATAGAATGAGTGAGCTGATTGACAAACTCCTCTCTGAGAGCATGCTTATTGCAAATAATTGTTCTCAGAGGGGAGTTTGTCAGGTTGGGCATAAATAACGATAGAAGGATAATTTTTTGTATTTAAGAAGACTTTTTTTTCGAAGGGTTCGGTGGTATGATAATCTGTGCTGACGATAGTTGTAATGAAGGGATTTTAAGTAATTATGTTATTTTGCAGTATAGAGTTTATTTTTCTGTTTTTGCCGGTTTTCCTGCTGATTTATTATGTGGTTCCGGCGGAACATGGTAATCTGGTGCTTTTTCTGGGCAGCCTGTTTTTTTATGCCTATGGTGAACGTCAGTTTTTCTGGCTTATTCTTGTATCGCTTGTTCTGCACTATGCACTGACACGGTTTGCCGAAAACAGGAGCAGGAAATGTCAGACTTTTTGTTTGGTTATACTCCTTCTTTATGGATTCGGCATGTTGTTTTTCTTTAAATATATGGATTTTTTTGCGGAGAACTGGAATCAGCTGGCACTGTATCTGACGGAAAGGGATAGTGCTGTACAGCTGCCTCAAATAACAGCCCCTCAGGTGACATTACCTCTTGGTATCAGTTTTTATACCTTTCAGATTTCTGCTTATGCCATTGATGTGTACCGCGGGCAGGTGAAGCCTGAGAAGAAATTCATTGATCTTGGGGCTTTTCTGTGTATGTTCCCCCAACTGATTGCCGGACCTATTGTGCTTTATCATGAAGTATCAGAACAGCTGAAAAAGAGATCTGTTAACTGGCATCATATGGAAAACGGAATTAAGACGTTTATTATTGGACTGAGCATGAAAATGCTGCTGGCCAATACGTTTGGGACTTTGTGGAATCAGGTACAGACGGCGGGACTCAGTGCTGCTTCTGTACCGATGGTATGGCTGGGAGCACTGGCCTATACCTTTCAGATTTATTTTGATTTTCAGGGTTATTCCATGATGGCCATGGGACTTGGAGAGATGCTGGGGTTCCGTATTCCGCGCAATTTCAGACATCCATATATGGCCGTATCGGTGACGGATTTCTGGCGTCGGTGGCATATGACTCTGAGCGGCTGGTTTAAAAATTATGTTTATATCCCGTTGGGAGGCAGCAGATGTGGCAGAGCAAGGATGATCTTTAACATGTTTGTTGTGTGGGCGCTGACGGGTCTGTGGCACGGGGCGGGCTGGAATTTTATCCTGTGGGGTTTGTATTATTTTGTCCTGCTGGTCATCGAGAAGCTTTTTTTGCTGAAATTCTTCAAAAAATGTCCGGCCATCGGATGGTGCTGTACATTTCTGGCTGTGATGACGGGCTGGGTTATTTTTGCCATTGATAACATGGAACTGTTGAAAATGTATCTGATGCGGATGTTTGGCTGTCTCGGGCAGGCGGATCAGTGGACCATGAACATGGATATCCTGATTCAGGCTCTGCGCCAGTATGGCATATATTTTTTGCTGGGAATAATATTTTCTGTATCATGGCCTTATTTGAAATACAAGGAAAATAAAAACGGAATATGGACGATCATCATTCTGTTTGTTTTATTTCTTTTATGTGTTTATAAATTGTGTACGGCAGTCAGCAATCCGTTTTTATATTTCAGGTTTTAGGGGGGTGCGGAAAATGGGAGATGCGTTTAGATGGATAAAGGCCTATCCGCTGACAGCCCTGATGATTTTGTGCTGCCTTGTGGGCGGCCCCTATTTTGGCGGTCAGATCATATATGAACAGTATGAAGCTTATACGGCCCGTATATTATGTGAGGACGTACTGGCTTCCTATACGGGGCAGGAACAGAATGATCAGACTCTTTTTGAAATTAACAGCAGGAATACGGAGGAGAAGAAGCTGGCTGCAGAGGAGAAAGAGGCAGCAAGATTGGCTGAAGAAGAAAGGAAGAAGGGGCCGTTTACGAAAGTGGATCAGAGCTATCTGGATGATGCTCTGTTTATCGGAGATTCCCGTACGGATACATTGAATCTGTATGCAGGATGGGATAATGCGTCTTATTATGTCAAAACGGGAACCAATATCTGGTCCATTATGGATGAGGAGGTGGCTCCGGATCCTGAAACCGGCGGGAATGTCAGTGTTGACAAAGCCCTTCAGAAGCAGCAGTTCGGCAAGATTTATATTATGCTGGGTGTCAATGAACTTGGAACCGGGACAGCGGAGACTTTCTATCAGCAGTTTAAAAAGGTCGTTGAAAGGATACGGGAGCTCCAGCCGGAGGCGGTTATTTTTGTGGAGTCCATTATTCATGTGTCTGCTTCAAAGGACGCGGAAGGTTCGGTCATCAATAATAAGGAAATCAATGTACGCAATGAATGGCTGAAAAAACTGGCCGATAATGAGACTATTTTTTATTTGGATGCCAACGAGGTGCTGGACGATGCCAGCGGCGCTCTGAAAGAGGAGTATACCTTTGACGGGGTGCATCTGAAGGCCGATCAGCTGGATGCATGGAAGAATTTCTTTATGGAGCATGGGGTTATTGATAAAATTTGATGGCAACCACTATAGTTGTTACTATAGAGAAAAATATCAGTTTGAACGGGAACAGAAAGACTATTCTGATGGGCATAATCCGGAATATCTGAAAGGGATTGATGTCAGTATAATTGATAATATTGCCAGAGAACTGCCATT
>JBJEJD010000127.1:6094-10596 GCA_051877705.1 Coprococcus sp.
AAAATTGTCAATAGGATGGCAAATTACCAGATGAGAATTATATATTAAGAATAATTTCGATAAGATGTGTCACGAAGACCGGAATATAGCAGAAATATATTTCGGTCTCTTTTTTACGCTTCTATTGAGAAATTTTCTTAATTGAGAAAAAACAGGAGGAATGAAGATGAAGAAGAAATTATTGTCAATGGCTCTGGCGGCGGTTCTTGCCTTTTCTTTGACGGCATGTGGAAATACCAGTTCAAGTCAGATTAAAGAACAGGGATCAGAAACAGCGGCTCAAATGGAAAAAGACAGCGGCAGTATGGAGGAAAGTACAGCTTCGTCTGAGGAAGGTACTATTTTTATCGGACAGACAAGAGCGGCGACGACTCTTAATCCTTATGAAGGAGCCAGTGGATGGTCGCTGACAAGTCATGGCATCAGTGAGGGCATTTATATGCAGAATGAGGATGGTGAACTGTGTTCCAGATTTATCTCGGATATAGAACAGGTTGACGATCACAACTGGAGTCTGACTTTGAATGAGGATGTTTATTTTTCAGATGGTTCTCTTGTAGATGCGAAGGCTTTTTCTGATGCGGTCAATGGACTGGTGGAGAATAATGAACTTTGTGCGGTCAGTGCAACAGGAAAGATGAGCTGTACGCCGACGGGTGACTTTACTTTGAACCTTGAGACGGAAAATGTCACTCATATTTTGCAGTGTAATCTCTGTGAATATCAGAATATCATGTATAAAGATCTGGGGAATGGCGAGTTTGCATTCACCGGTCCGTATATGGTAAAATCTTTCGAACCGGGTGTGAAGATCGAGATGGTTCCGAATCCTTATTATCCGGATGCAGAGAAACGATCAGACGTGACGATTGTTGTATTTGGCGATGCCAGTGCCATGAAGCTGGCATTTGAGGCCGGTGAGATCGATATGGCCGTTACAATCACAGCAGATGTGATGGAGATGCTTGAAGGCGAGGGACTGAAAGCAGAAACCTTTGATGCGGGATATCAGTATTTCATTTATTGCAACCTGGAAAGTGAACTTCTGCAGGATAAGGCAGTTCGTCAGGCTATCAATCTCGCCATTAACAGAGAGGATATGACCACAGCATTGAAGGGCGGACGCGTGGCCAGCGGTATGTTTGCCAATTATTATTCCTTTGCAGGGGAGTGTACAACGGAATATAATCTTGAGGAAGCAAAACAGATTCTTGAAGATGCAGGCTGGAACTTGAATGCAGATGGAATAAGGGAAAAGGATGGTCAGGTATTGAAACTTAGATTTATCACTTATGCGTCAAGACCGGATCTGCCAATTCTTATGCAGCTGGCTGTATCTCAGCTTGAAGATCTGGGAATCAGCTTCTCAGCGGAAATTGTTGATAATATTACGGATGAGTGCAAAGCCGGCAACTTTGATCTTTGTTTTTATGCACAGCATACGGCTCCGTCCGGTGATCCGGCGTATTTCCTTAGACTGGCATTTTTCCCGACAGAGGGAGGCAATAATTTCACCCGTTATGATAACGCAGAATTTCAGAATGTTGTCAATCAGATGAACGATTTGCCTCTGGGAGAGGAGAGAGATGCGCTGGCGAAAAAGGCACAGGAAATATTATATGAAGATCTGCCGGTCATCTATGTTGTAGATCCGCAGTGGCATATTGCTGTTTCTGATCGGTTGGAGGGTTATAAGCCGTATTGTGGTGATTATTATGTCGTAAACAGCCGCCTGGGTATTGAATAAATGTACAAAAAAGCTTTAAAGTTCTGTATCAAATGGCTTGCGATTTTTTTCGTGGTTTCCGTGATTGCTTTCATGTGTCCGAGACTGATGCCGGGAAATCCGGCACAGTCTCTTCTGGAAGCCTATCAGATGGCTCCGACAGAGGAGAATATAGCAATTATTGAAAAGGCATGGGGACTTGACCAGCCGCTGCCGAAACAGTACATCATTTGGATCAGTAATTTTGTCAGGGGCGACTGGGGATATTCTCTGTCTACCAAGCTGGATATCAGACAATTATTTATGAAAAAGCTGCCTTATTCCATTGCCGTTGGAATGGGCGGCCTTCTTTTGAGTTCTGTGCTGGCCTGGGTTCTTGGCTATAGAGCGGCATTGAAAGAAAATGGAATCTGTGATTTCCTGTCCAGATTTCTTTCACTTTTTTCGTTGTCTGTTCCGTCTTTTATATTTACTGTTATATTGGTGTATTTCCTCGGAGTCAGACTTGGGATTGTCAGGTTTTTTACAGGCGACGGGAAAATATGTCTGCTGATTGCGGTCTGTGTTATGGCACTGTATATGGTAGGCCCGACGGCAAGAGTGATGAAAACACATTTCAAAGAGCAGATGGCATCGTCTTATGTGACATTTGCTGTTTCACGGGGATTTAATATGAATTATGTACTGCTTCGGCATACATGGAAACCGGTGCTCTGCGGTCTGATCTCTGTGACTATTTCAAAGATTCCTTCAGCCTTTGGAGGCAGCTCTATACTGGAGTACGCATTGGGAATTCCGGGAATCAGCTATTTTCTTGTGGAAAGCATGCATTCGACGGATTACTATGTTCTGCAGTCCTATATTATGGTTGTGGTTATTTGCGTATTCTTATCACATCTGGTCTTAAATCTGATTCTGAGTCTGCTGGAGGTGAAAGGAAAGTAATGAAAAGCCGAAGATTTATTATTATTTTGTTCGTGGCATTTATTGTCTTTCTTATGTTGGCCCCGACTCAAAGTGTAACAAAAGTGGATATGACCAATACTTTTGCAGGGCCGTCTCCGGAGCACTGGCTCGGAACGGATAATCTGGGACGGGATGTCTTCTCAATGGTGGCCAATGGATGCAGACGTACACTAGAGGTTGTGGTCATAGCTACGGTTGTCGGGCTTCTGTCTGGTACGGTATTGGGGCTTTTGGCAGGATATTACGGAGGACTTCTGGAAACGATTATCCAGTTTTTGTCTGATCTGCTGCTGATTATTCCATCTTTCATTGTTGCGCTTGTGTTCATGGGGATTTTCGGATTCAGTCCCTTTAATGCAGGCGTTGTTCTTGGAATCGGGGGAATCGGCGGCTACTGCCAGCAGATGATGATTTTGTCAAAACAACTGAAATATGACGAATTTATTTTGTCAGAGAGAATAATCGGAATTTCAGATCTGAGGATTATATTCCGCCATATTCTGCCAAATGTAAAAAATGCATTGCTTACATTTATGGCCAATCATGCCAGTTCGGCGGTGGTATCTTATGCAGGTCTGGCCTATATTGGTCTTGGCACAGACGTTACAACGCCGGACTGGGGGTCCATGATCTATCAAAACAGATTGTACATTGTAAATTATCCGGGGTTGGTACTCTGGCCAACGCTTGGTATTTTTATGCTGGCTCTGTTCTTCCATCTGATGTTTGATAATCGCAATGCGGGGAAGAAGGTGAGCATCTATGAGTGATACCATACTTGAGGTTCGTGATCTGTGCCTGAATATCAGCAGCGGAAAAAAGAAATCAGAGATTCTGAAGAATGTCTCCTTTGATCTTCACAGTGGACAGAGGTTGGGAATCATCGGTAATTCCGGAGCGGGAAAGAGCATGACCATGTACGCACTGACGAATCTCCTTCCGGAGAGGACGACGGAAATAACAGGAAGCATTGTTTATAACGGGGAGTATGATATCCTGAAGATGGCAAAGAAAGAAAAGCGTCTTTTCTGTTCTGAAAAAACGGCTATTATCCTGCAGGATTCCATGAATGCACTGAATCCTTACAGGAAAATATACACGCAGCTGGAAGAGAATATTCTTCATTTTCATCCGGAGGAAAAGGAAAATGTCAGGAAGAGAATAGAAGAGATGATGGCTGTAGTGGGAATTCCGGCAGATGCGGCGACTTTAAATAAATATCCGGGGCAGTTTTCAGGCGGCATGCGTCAACGTATAGCCATAGCTATGGCGCTGGAATCCAATGCCCGTATCCTTATTGCAGACGAACCGACGACAGCACTGGATGCCATCAATCAGATGAATCTGGTGAGATTCCTAAAAAAGGTATGTGAGGAAAGAGAAATGGCACTTATTTTCATCAGTCACAATCCGGGAATCGTGTCTATGCTATGCGAGGATGTACTGGTCATGAAGAGCGGAGAAGTCATTGACCGTGGAAAAACGGATGAAGTGTTTGCCAGACAGAGGGAAAACTTTGATCCGGATTCGGTGAATACGGCGGGGCAAACGGCAGGAGCCATGGCTGATAATGTGTACGTGAAAACGGAAGCGAATCCTGTTCTGGAAGTCAGGGAACTGAGAAAACATTATGTGACCAAGCATCGGCTTGGCATGAAACCGGATCATGTTTTTCCGGCCGTGCGGGGTGTCAGCTTTGTCCTGCATCAGGGTGAAACCCTGGGACTGGTGGGCGAATCCGGATGCGGTAAGTCAACGCTGGCAAGAATGATCGTAGGACTTCTGGAACCGGATTCGGGCGAAATAATGT
>JBJEJD010000127.1:10696-12656 GCA_051877705.1 Coprococcus sp.
ACGCTGGCAAGAATGATCGTAGGACTTCTGGAACCGGATTCGGGCGAAATAATGTATCAGGGACAAAATATCGGGAAGATAAGTAAGAGAAAATTCCGGCAGCTTCGCCCACAGATCCAATTGATACAGCAGAATCCGTTTGGCAGTCTGGATCCTGAAATGAAGATTTTTGATCTGCTGTCGGAGGGGATCCGGACCCACCATATTCAGACGGATGGCTTGAGTATCAGGGAGTATCTGACTGCTATACTGGAGGACTGTGGTCTGCAGGAAGAATTTCTTGACCGTTATCCCCATGAATTTTCAGGGGGACAACTGCAGCGTCTGGCTATTGCCCGTGCTATTGCTTTGCGTCCGGCTATAGTCATTGCTGATGAAATCGTGTCTGCTCTGGATGTATCTGTGCAGGGCCAGATACTTGATCTTTTAGTTCGATTGAAGAATGAAAGAGGTATGAGTGTAATTTTTATTTCCCATGATCTGTGTGTGGTCAGAAGCATTTCTGATAAAATCATGGTTATGAAAGACGGGGAGATTGTTGATTCCGGAAGCACTGAATATATATTTGAGCAATCGGGCTGCCCTTATACACAGGCACTCAAGGATGCCATTGTGCCGTCTCCATATGATCCGCAAGGGAATATAATTACTTGACAACAGCGCTTTAATCAGTTAAAATGAGTACAGCAAGTCAGGAAGGCCTGCTGTAAAATACGAAATTTTTTAATATGCCATGAAGGTTAATAAAGTAATTATTATACTTTGTTTTTTCTTCATGGCTTTTTTATTCGGATTTTCAATTTTGGATCAGGGCATAAAGAAATATGAGTAAGAATAGATCAGTTTCTATGACAGAGGGACATATAGGCAGGACAATGATTGCCTTTATCCTTCCTCTGATCGGAAGCAGTATTTTTCAACAATTGTATAATACGGCTGATTTCTTTTTTGTGGGTAATTTTCTGGGAAAAACGGCCGCGGCGGCTGTGGGTGCCAGCAGCTCGCTGGTTGTCTGCAGTATCGGGCTGTTCAGTGGTATTTCCGTCGGTACGGGTGTTGTAGTAGCCCAGGCCATAGGAGCCGGGAAGAATGGACAGGCAGATAAGGCCATGCATTCCTCATTGCTGTTTGGGCTGATCGGAGGAATGATCCTGATGCTTTTTGGTATTGCATTTGCGCCTGCGGTTCTCCGACTTCTTGATACTCCGGAAAATGTTATACCTGAAGCTGTTTTGTATATCCGTATTTATTTTCTGAGTCTTCCAGCCAGTGTCTTGTATAATATGGGAGCCGGAACACTGAGGGCCTGCGGTGATTCAAAGACGCCATTTAAAATACTGGTCATCTGCGGTCTGGTCAACATATTGGGAGATATCCTTTTTATACTGATTATTCCCCTTGGTGTGGCCGGTGTTGCCATTGCAACTATTATCTGTCAGTGGCTGTCACTGATCATGGTCATGGGGTATCTTCTGCAGGATGGAAGACCGGTGCGGTTTCAGGTTAAAAAGCTTTCCATAGATATGAAGATCCTGAAAGCAGTCCTGCATATCGGGCTGCCTTCGGGGATACAGACTATTGTTATCTCCTTTTCCAATGTGATGGTACAGTATTATATTAATGGATTTGGCGAAACGGCGGTGGCAGCATTTGCCACTTATTATAAAGTGGAGAATTTTATTTATCTGCCGATTATGGCATTTGGTCAGGCAGCGACCACATTTTCCGGTCAGAATACCGGCGCAGGACAGTTTAAGAGAATTCGCAGGGGAACCGGAATTGCGGCTATCATGGGAATTGTAGTTACACTTTGTATTTCCGGTGCTATTCTGATGTTTCCGGAGACGGTTTTTGGCTGGTTCATGAGGGATGCCGATGTAGTGGCTGATACGCTGAAAATTGCCCTGGTATCTTTCCCGTTTTACTGGATCTATCCGATTATGGAGGTAACGGGCGGTGC
>JBJEJD010000128.1:0-12654 GCA_051877705.1 Coprococcus sp.
GACTTGATCGGCAGCTCGATGGTACGGCCTGATGTATCAGCCATCAGACCACGCATACCTGCCAGCTGTTTGATCTGCTGATTGGAACCACGGGCACCGGAATCAGCCATCATATAAATATTGTTGTATTTATCAAGACCGCCCAGCAGAGCTTCAGTGATCTTATCATCGGCCTGCTTCCATGTCTCAACAACTGCTTTATAACGTTCTTCTTCTGTTACAAAACCACGGCGGTATTTTGCTGTGATCTTGGCAATCGTTGCCTCTGCATCAGCGATGATCGGTTTCTTTGCCTCAGGCACCGTCATATCAGAAATAGATACAGTAATGGCACTGATTGTTGAATATTTATAACCGGTCGACTTAATGTAGTCCAGAACCTCAGCAGTCTTGGTTGCACCGTGAGTATGGATACATTTATCGATGATCTGTTTCAGCTGCTTCTTGGCAACAAGGAAATTGATCTCCGGTACAAGATCATTGTCCGGATTGCTGCGGTCTACAAAACCGAGATCCTGCGGCAGTCCTTCATTGAAAATGAAACGACCCAGTGTGGAAGAGATCACCTTTGTCACTCTTCTGCCGTTAATGATACCTGTTCTTCTGACTTTGATCGGAGCCTGAAGCGTGATGATCTTATTCTCATAAGCCAGCAGTGCTTCATTGACACTCTTGAAATATTTGCCCTCGCCCTTATCGCCCGGTTTCTCCAGAGTCAGATAATAGATACCAAGGACCATATCCTGAGAAGGTACAGCTACCGGCGCGCCGTCGGAAGGTTTCAGCAGGTTGTTCGGAGAAAGCAGGATAAAGCGGCACTCAGCCTGTGCTTCCACAAACAGCGGTACATGGACAGCCATCTGGTCACCGTCAAAGTCGGCATTGAAAGCGGTACAAGCCAGCGGATGCAGCTTGATGGCCTTACCTTCAACCAGGATCGGCTCAAATGCCTGAATACCAAGACGATGCAGTGTAGGTGCACGGTTCAGCATAACCGGATGCTCTTTGATAACATCCTCCAGCACATCCCATACCTCTGTCTGAAGACGCTCAACCATCTTCTTGGCAGACTTGATATTATGGGCGATGCCTCTGGATACGAGTTCTTTCATAACGAAAGGCTTGAAAAGCTCAATGGCCATTTCCTTCGGAAGACCGCACTGATACAGTTTCAGTTCCGGACCTACGACGATAACGGAACGACCGGAATAGTCGACACGTTTACCCAGCAGGTTCTGACGGAAACGTCCCTGCTTACCCTTTAACATATCGGACAGAGACTTCAGCGCTCTGTTGCCCGGTCCTGTTACAGGACGGCCGCGGCGGCCATTATCGATCAGGGCGTCAACTGCTTCCTGCAGCATACGCTTTTCATTTCTTACAATGATATCCGGAGCGCCCAGTTCAAGAAGACGTTTCAGTCGGTTATTTCTATTAATAATACGTCTGTACAGATCATTCAGGTCGGATGTTGCAAAACGTCCGCCGTCCAGCTGTACCATTGGACGGATATCCGGCGGAATAACCGGAATAACCGTCAGTATCATCCACTCAGGCTTGTTGCCGGAACTTCTGAATGCTTCGACAACCTCCAGACGCTTGATAATTCTTGCACGCTTCTGACCTGAGGAATTCTTCAGTTCTTTCTTCAGTTCAACAGCTTCTGTTTCCAGATCAATGGCCTGCAGAAGTTCCATAATAGCTTCTGCACCCATACCTACACGAAAGCTGTCCTCACCAAAGTTCTTGCACTCTTCCTGATATTCCTTCTCGGATAATACACGCTTGTTCTCCAATGTGGTATTGCCCTTGTCAAGTACAACATAAGAAGCAAAATACAGGACTTTCTCGAGATTTCTCGGTGTCATGTCAAGGATCAGGCCCATACGGCTTGGAATACCTTTAAAATACCAGATATGAGAAACCGGAGCTGCAAGTTCGATATGGCCCATACGTTCACGTCTGACATTGGATTTTGTAACCTCAACGCCGCATCGATCGCAGACCACACCTTTATAACGGATCTTCTTGTACTTACCGCAATGACATTCCCAGTCCTTGCTCGGACCGAAAATCTTTTCGCAGTACAGACCGTCTTTTTCAGGTTTTAATGTTCTATAGTTAATCGTTTCAGGCTTTTTGACTTCGCCGCGCGACCACTGTCTGATCTTCTCAGGAGAAGCCAGACCAATTTTGATGGCATCGAAAGTCATCGGCTGATAAGCTTCATTACTAACTGTTTCTGGCATGAATGGCACTCCCTTCTCTATTCGTCGTCAGAATCTTCTCCATAAAAATCTTCTGCATTCTCGTCGTCCACATCTTCCTCATCGATATCAACGAACTCGCCGTCCTCGACCGTCTGTTCCTTGAAACCGTAATCTCCGAGGGATTCCTCCGTATCAAATCTGAATCCGCCGTCGCCTGACATAAAGCTGCTGAATTCATCATCACCATAGTCAACGGTCTCACCGATCTCAACCTCTGTCTGGTCGTCACGGAGAACTCTGACATCCAGTGCCAGTGACTGCAGCTCTTTCAGTAATACCTTGAAGGATTCAGGAATACCCGGCTCGGAAATATTCTCACCCTTGATGATGGCTTCGTATGCTTTCACACGTCCTGTCACGTCATCGGACTTGAATGTAAGGATCTCCTGAAGTGTATAAGCAGCACCATAAGCTTCCAGTGCCCAAACCTCCATCTCGCCGAAACGCTGTCCGCCGAACTGGGCTTTACCGCCAAGAGGCTGCTGTGTAACAAGAGCATAAGGACCTGTGGAACGGGCATGGATCTTATCATCAACCAGATGATGGAGCTTCAGGTAGTGCATGAAGCCGACAGTAACCGGACTGTCGAATTCCTCTCCGGTACGACCGTCTCTCAGACGCACCTTACCGGTACGGCTGATCGGAACGCCCTTCCATTCCTCTCTGTAATCCTTATTTTCATCAAGATAATTGTATACATTTTCATCCAGGGAATCTTTCCACTTCTCAGTAAATTCTTCCCAGGAAGTATTCACATAATCATTGGCCAGTTCCAGTGTATCCATGATATCGTACTCGTCGGCACCGTTGAATACAGGTGTCTCGATCTTAAAGCCGAGAGCTTTGGCAGCAAGACCCAGATGAACCTCCAGAACCTGTCCGATATTCATACGTGAAGGCACACCCAGAGGGTTCAGCACGATATCCAGCGGACGGCCGTTTGGAAGGAACGGCATATCCTCAACAGGAAGAATACGTGAAACGACACCCTTGTTACCGTGACGGCCGGCCATCTTATCACCAACGGAAATCTTTCTCTTCTGAGCAATATATACGCGAACACACTGGTTGACACCAGGAGACAGTTCGTCGCCATTCTCTCTTGTAAATACCTTGGCATCCAGGATGATACCGTATTCACCATGCGGCACCTTCAGGGATGTATCTCTGACCTCGCGGGCCTTTTCACCGAAGATGGCACGCAGCAGTCTCTCTTCTGCCGTCAGTTCTGTCTCACCCTTTGGTGTAACCTTGCCCACAAGGATATCTCCGGCACGGACTTCCGCACCAATGCGGATGATACCTCTCTCATCCAGGTTCTTCAGCGCATCATCACCAACACCAGGAACATCGCGGGTAATCTCCTCCGGACCCAGCTTCGTATCTCTGGCCTCTGCCTCATATTCTGAAATATGGATAGATGTATAAACATCCTCCTGAACCAGACGCTCACTTAAGAGAACGGCATCCTCGAAATTGTAGCCTTCCCATGTCATGAAACCGATCAGCGGATTCTTGCCCAGTGCCAGTTCGCCCTGTGATGTGGACGGACCGTCAGCCAGAACATCTCCGGCTTCCACACGCTCGCCTCTGAAAACGATCGGACGCTGATTGTAGCAGGCACCCTGGTTGCTGCCGACAAATTTCAGGAGTCTGTAAGTATCTCTGGTACCATCATCAGCCTTAATGATAACTTCATTGGCTGCGGAACGCTCAACAACACCGCCGCGCTTTGCAACAACACAAACGCCGGAGTCAACAGCTGCCTTGGATTCCATACCGGTGCCTACAACAGGGGACTCTGTCAGCATCAGCGGAACGGCCTGACGCTGCATGTTGGAACCCATGAGGGCACGGTTGGCATCATCGTTCTGCAGGAAAGGAATCATGGACGTAGCAACAGAAAATACCATTCTTGGAGAAACATCCATCAGGTCAACCTGAGACTTCTGGAAAGAGGTGGTATCCTCGCGGAAACGACCGGAAACTATCTTATTAACAAAATAACCATTCTCATCGATCGGCTCGTTGGCCTGTGCAACTCTGAACTTATCTTCCTCATCGGCTGTCAGATAGATAACCTCATCTGTTACACGAGGATTCTGCGGATCTGACTTATCCAGTTTTCTGTATGGTGCCTCCACGAAACCATACTGATTGATCCTTGCATAGCTGGCAAGGGAGTTGATCAGACCGATGTTCGGACCTTCAGGTGTCTCAATAGGACACATTCTGCCGTAATGTGTATAATGAACGTCTCGAACCTCGAAACCGGCTCTGTCTCGTGACAGACCGCCAGGACCAAGGGCAGAAAGACGTCTCTTGTGAGTCAGCTCGGACAGAGGGTTATTCTGATCCATGAACTGGGACAGCTGGGAGCTTCCGAAGAATTCCTTCACAGCTGCTGTTACAGGCTTGATATTGATCAGGGACTGGGCGGAAATACCTTCCAGATCCTGTGTTGTCATACGTTCACGTACAACTCGTTCCATTCTGGACAGACCGATCCTGTACTGGTTCTGTAAAAGCTCACCGACAGCTCTGATACGTCTGTTGCCCAGATGATCGATATCATCTGCATTACCGATATCGAATTCAAGATGCATATTGTAATTGATGGAAGCAAAAATATCCTCTCTTGTAATATGCATAGGAATCAGATCGCTGACATTCTTCCTGATGGCTGTCTTAATATCTTCAATATCCTCATTCTCGTCCAGAATCTGGCGAAGCACCGGATAATAAACATATTCTTCCGTAATACCAACGGATTCAGGATCCACATCCACATAAGTCGTCAGTTCTACCATCATATTGGACAGAACCTTTTCAACCTTCTCCTCTGTACGGATATATACTGCAGGAATGGCTGCATTCTGAATACGCTGAGCCAGTTCCTCTGTCAGCATGGTATCTGCTTCCGCAATGATCTCGCCTGTTGTCTCATCCACAACATCCTCAGCCAGTTCAAAACCTGCAATACGGTTCTTGAAAGCCAGCTTCTTGTTGAACTTATAACGTCCAACCTTGGCCAGATCATATCTTCTCGGGTCGAAGAACATGGCATTGATCAGGCTCTCAGCGCTCTCAACAGCCAGCGGCTCACCCGGACGGATCTTCTTGTATAATTCCAGCAGACCACTCTGATAGCTGTCGGATGTATCCTTGTTGCTGGCCAGAGTCGCCATGATCTTCGGTTCTTCACCAAACAGATCAATGATTTCCTGATTCGTACCTACGCCCAGAGCACGGATCAGTACTGTAACAGGCACCTTACGTGTTCTGTCCACACGTACATAGAAAACATCATTGGAATCCGTCTCATATTCCAGCCATGCACCACGGTTCGGAATAACCGTTGCAGAGTACAGCTTCTTACCAAGCTTATCATGGCCGATACCATAATAAATACCAGGGGAACGTACCAGCTGACTGACGATAACTCGCTCAGCACCATTAATAACGAAAGTGCCTGTAGCTGTCATCAGCGGCAGATCGCCCATAAAAATCTCGTGTTCACTGATACTGTCCGTATCTTTATTGATCAAACGTACCTTCACCTTCAAAGGTGCGGCATATGTGGCATCGCGTTCCTTGCATTCCTCAATTGAATACTTCACTTCATCTTCACACAAACTGAAATCAGTAAATTCCAGACTCAGATGACCGCTGTAATCTGCAATCGGAGAAATGTCATCGAATACTTCCTTCAGGCCCTTGTCCAGGAACCACTGGTAGGAATTCTTCTGAACTTCAATGAGATTTGGCATCTCAAGAACTTCCTTCTGACGGGAATAGCTCATACGAATGCCTTTACCTGATTTAACCGGTTTAATTCTGCTTTTATTCATTGACGTTTTTCACTCCCTGAATGATAAATCAACAAGTTGTAACTGCTTATTAATATGTTTTTTATTCGCCTTATGCTGTTCTATGCAGGCATAGCTCACCGCAAGGCTTAGTTTTCCATAATAATGCAGTATCATATGATAACACAAATTCTTATTTATGTCAAGGCGGAATAAATGCAAAAAAAGGTACAAAAAAACCCCCTGAAAACTCATTACGGGCTTTCAGGGGGCATATGATTCTTATTGTTCGTAGGACTGAATCAGTGCAATATTCTTAATCTCATAATCATTGAATACAGATACTGAAAAATCTTCCGGCTCTACAGTACCTTTATACCAGGACTTGCTGTTAAAATACGCCTGCAGTTCCTTGTCTTTGAACTTACGTCCATGACGGGCATATATCTCATTGCGCGCGATCATCAGCTGATATGCAGTCAGATTCTTCACATCGGCATCTGTCAGGTATCTGCTGTTGCTGTTCGGCAATACATAATCACTGCTGCTGGAAGTACTGCCGTTGCCGGATGACGGTGTACTGCTCTCCTGCTTTTTGCTTTCTGATTCAGCCTTGGCCTTGGATTCCGCTGCAGCCTTTGACTCTGCCGCCCTCGATTCCGCAGCTATGGACTCCGCCTCCCTTCTGGCTTCAGCCTCAGATTCTGCCTTGGCTGCTTCTTCAGCCTTCCTGCTCTCGATCGTCTTGGATATGCTTCCGGCTTCTGATTTCCATGTGTTCAGTGACTTGATGGCCTCGGCATAATTCTCCTCCTGCACATACTTCTCCACCTGCTCACTATATTGTGTCATCTTGGCCTTCTGTTCATCGCTTGTATAATCCTCATCCAGATCAATACCTGCAATATCATTCTTCAGATTCTGGATAACCTTCAGATTGTCAGCCTTCAGGTTCACAGCCAGTGAATCCAGACGCTTCTGCAGATCAGCCACCTGATCATAGTCGCATTCCTTCCGGGCTTTCTCAATATCAGCCATCAGCGTATCATAATCTTCTTTGTAGGTATCCGTTACAGAATAAGTTGAAAGTGCCGCACTTACTCCCGACGCGAATGCATCCAGAGATGTTTTCCCATTGGATACGGCCGTATATGTAGCTTCGATTTCAGACCACTTCTGATTCAGTTCCGCAATCTTATCCAGATCTCCGGCATCGATCGCCTCCTGGCACTGCTTCATAAAATCGCTGAAATAAGCTCCGTATGTACCAAAGTCAACGCCATCCAGTTTCTCTGACTGGAACGAAGCCACTTTCTGTTCAAAATCCGCAACCACCTTCTTCTCCATCTGCATCTTATAGGCATAAGCAGCACCTGCGGCAATAACGATCAAAATAACAACAACGGCAGCGACAAGGCCCTTTTTACTCTTCTTCGGGGCTCTGACTGTTTCAACCGGATCTCCCAGCCATTCGACTTCCTTCTTCCGTTCCTTTGTCTCGCGCTTCTTCTGAACTGTAGGCTTTTGTGGTGCAGCTGTCTTTTGCGCATTCTTCGCGCGCTCCTCGCGCAGCTTCTCCATCTCACGCTTTTTCTTCTGGCGCTGTGCTTCCAGTTCTCTCTCCTGGGCTTCTATTTCTTCTATCTCTTTTAAATAATCAAAATCATCCTCTATATACACCTTCGGTGCATCCTGTCGATCTTTTTCTTCTTTATCGTACATGAATCCCCCTCCATTTCACAAAAATAATTACACAGATACTAGAAATTATAAACTATCCCCTATACAAAGTCAATTTCTACATAAAATCTTAAGGTTTTCGCCTGATTATTCGCATCTATTCAGCCTTAAGCCGGAGTCCGTAATATGCAGCAATGGCATCGGCATCGGCTATTCCCATCTGCTTCAGTTTTTCTTCATCCTTCAGAATCTCATTATCATGAGGGTTGTCCATATAAGCATGCTCTATGATCATGCCCGGATGTCCGCCCTCTACGCTGTAGCTGATGAGATAATACCAGTCCTGCATACTGCCGTCATCATAATACCCCTTTTCTTCCTTAACCCTGACAAAGACACCCTTCGGGTTCAGATCCAGCTCCGACAGATGATCCAGTATCATCTGTCCCAGTTTCCTGCCTTCCTCCGTATAAGCACTGTAATTGGATACATAAACCTCTGACCCATTGGCATCGGCACCATAAACTCCCGTTGTACCGTTATTATGAAGACTGACAAATAAATCCGCCCCCAGTTCTGTGGCATAGCCCGTCCTTGCTTCAATACAGTATTCCCCACCATGTTCAGCGTCAGGACAGCTGCCGTCTTCCCGGGTCATATAAACCTCTATTCCCTGATACTGCTCCAGTCTGTCCCGGCAGGCCAGACCAATGACCAGATTAATATCCTGCTCATTCACGCCAAGATCCGGATGATTCCTCGTACAGTATTCACTGTCATGTCCCGGATCAAGAACAATGACTATGGGATCCTCTGTTATTTCCGTCTCCGTTTCCGACTCTGTCACAGATTCTGCAGCAGTCCCACTCTCCGCAGCCTTTGTCTCTGTCACGCCTGCTTCCTCCATGACAGATTCACTTACAGTCTCTGAACTGTCCACTGAAGAGGTAATGTCAGAGGTCCTCTGAATAATCCGGGAACAGCCGCATAAAAACACTGCCGTACACAAAATCATCATGATCCACATGCTTTTTATCTTTTGCATATTCTGATCCTCCCTTGCCACATCCATTATATCGGTTTTCAGATATTCTGTAAAGAAGGGGGAATTTTTACCTTTTGACATAAACAAAAAGGGATATCTCCAAGGAGACATCCCTTTTTGTTTATGCAAAGTCGTAGATTTACAATTATTTAATTGTAACTTTAGCGCCTTCAGCTTCAAGTTTAGCCTTAACGTCTTCAGCTTCTTCCTTGCTGACAGCTTCCTTAAGTACCTTCGGAGCACTGTCAACAGCTTCTTTAGCTTCCTTAAGACCAAGACCTGTGATTTCACGTACGACCTTGATAACCTTAACCTTGTTTGGTCCGATTTCTGTTAACTCAACGTCAAACTCAGTCTTCTCTTCTTCTGCTGCTGCAGGACCAGCTGCTGCTACAACAACGCCTGCTGCTGCGGATACACCAAACTCTTCTTCACATGCTTTTACTAATTCATTTAACTCTAATACTGATAACTCTTTAATAGCTTCGATAAATTCAGCTGTTGTTAATTTTGCCATTTTAAAATACCTCCGTTTTTAGTTTTTATGCAACTTCTTCTTTGCTTTCAGCGATCTGCTTAATAACACGAGCAAAGTTGGTAATAGGGGACTGGATACTTCCAAGTAACTTGCCGAGCAGTACTTCTCTGGATGGGATTGTAGCGATGACCTGGATCATCTTCGCATCATAGAATGTACCGTCTACGATACCGCCCTTGAGTTCAAGGTTCGGCATTGTCTTTGCTGCTTCGTATAATACTCTTGCAGGAGCAGTAGCATCTGTAGCGCTTGTTGCCACAGCTGTAGGGCCTTCGCAAAGTTCGCTTACGCCTTCAAATGCTGTCCCTTTAACCGCACGCTTGATCAGTGTATTCTTGTATACCTTGTAATCAACGCCTGCTTCTCTTAAAGTTCTACGAAGCTTTGTATCTTCTTCTACTGTCAGACCACGATAGTCAACCAGAACCATTGCCTGAGCATCAGCTAAATAACCAGCGATCTCGTCAACGATTGGCTGTTTGATTTCTACTTTTGCCATATTATTGGTGCACCTCCTTATAGAATAATCGTGTGTACCGCCAAAAAAGGCCTCCCCGTTACCCAGGGAGGCCTTGATATAAGTCGAGTTCATCAAGAACACCTATAATCTCCCTCGGTAGGCGTTTTCTCCTTATGCCTTGCGGCACCTACTGTCTTTGGCAGTTTTGCTCTGATATTGTAGCACTATTTATATTGGTTGTCAATCAAAAACCGGAATTTCTTCGCACTTTATCCTAAACAAGCTTTGTAGGATTCAGTTTGATGCCAGGTCCCATTGTAGAAGAGATTGTAACGCTTCTGAGATACTGACCTTTTGCAGCTGCCGGTTTTGCCTTGATGATTGCAGCCATTAATGTATGGAAGTTGTCCGCTAACTGTTCTTCTGTAAAAGAAGCCTTGCCAACAGGAACATGAATAATGTTTGTCTTATCCAGTCTGTACTCGATCTTACCGGCTTTAATATCTTTAACAGCCTTGGCAACGTCCATTGTTACTGTACCGGCCTTCGGGTTCGGCATTAAGCCCTTTGGTCCAAGGATACGGCCCAGACGACCAACAACACCCATCATATCAGGTGTAGCAACAACAACATCGAAATCAAGCCAACCTTCGTTCTGAATCTTCGGAACCAGTTCCTGTCCGCCTACGAATTCAGCACCGGCTGCCTGAGCTTCCTCAACCTTGTCGCCCTTGGCAAATACCAGAACTCTAACCTTCTTACCTGTACCATGAGGCAGAACAACAGCACCACGTACCTGCTGATCTGCATGACGGCCATCAACACCAAGCTTGATATGAGCTTCGATTGTCTCATCAAACTTTGCGCTGGCTGCTTTTTTAACAATACTAACTGCTTCTCCTACTTCATAAAGATTTGTACGATCTACTAACTTGGCAGATTCTACATATCTCTTACCTTTTTTCATGATATAAAATCCTCCTTGTGGTCATATCGGGAGCGACCCTCCCACTGTTATCTATTCCTTCACGCGTATGTTTGCCCAACCAGGCTCAGCCATGCATCGCCAGGGCCTGCAAACAGATTAGTCAACGACTGTGATACCCATGCTTCTTGCTGTACCTGCGATCATGCTTGTAGCAGCTTCAACTGTTGCAGCATTCAGATCTGGCATCTTCAGCTCTGCAATCTTCTGAACTTCTGCTCTGGAGATTGTAGCAACCTTCTGCTTCTTGGAGTTTGCAGAACCAGACTCGATCTTGCATGCCTTCTTTAATAATACAGCTGCAGGCGGAGTCTTTGTAATGAAGCTGAAGCTTCTGTCATTGTAAACAGTGATAACAACCGGGATGATCATGCCGGCCTGATCAGCTGTTCTTGCATTAAACTCTTTTGTAAACTGTACAATATTAACACCATGCTGGCCTAATGCCGGACCTACTGGTGGAGCCGGTGTAGCCTTTGCTGCAGGGATCTGTAATTTAATATATCCTGTTACTTTCTTCGCCATAATTAGCGCACCTCCTGAAAATTGTGGTAATGTCGGGGATTTCCCTCCCACTGTCCATGAACCGGGTCATGGATCCTCAAATGTTACATCTTCCTGATATCTAAGAAACTAATCTCAACCGCTGTCTCACGGCCAAACATATCGATACCGATGGTAACCGTTGCTCTGCTTGTATTGACAGCCTTGACAATACCTTCTTTGTCCTGCCAGGCACCTGATACGACACTGACTGTATCGCCAACCTCCACATCGACGAGAATCATCTGCTCCGGCTCATCCTTCGCAGCGTCTTCTCCATCCATGCCAATACCCATGGAGGCCATCTCTTCCGGAGTCAGCGGAACCGGCTTGGATTCCGGTCCTACAAATCCCGTCACGCCTCTGGTATTGCGGACAACATACCATGTCTCATCGTTCATAATCATATGGAGTAAAACATAGCCCGGGAAGAGTTTCTTCTGAACTGCTTTCTTCTTGCCGTCTTTTACCTCAATGACTTCCTGCATAGGCACCTGAACATCAAGAATCTGGTCTTCCAGATGAAGATTCTGAATAGACTTATCGATATTCGTCTTAACCTTATTCTCATAACCGGAATAGGTATGCACCACATACCACATCGGGTCTTTCAAATATTCGTTCTTGTCTGCCATATTTTCACCCTTCTGTTATAATGAAATGATTAAATCTGCCAGTAACAGCAATACTCTGTCTAAAACAGCAATAACCACTCCAAGAAAAACGGAAACAGCAACAACAACGACTGACTGTTTAGCGATATCTTCCTTTGTAGGCCAGATGATTCTCTTGAACTGAGCTTTTGTGGCTTTCAACCAATTTGTCTTCTTAGTATCATTAGTTGCATTGCCCATGTTATTCACTCCTCACAGTCACCCGTATTACTTAGTCTCTTTGTGTAATGTGTGTTTCTTGCAGAACTTGCAGTACTTCTTGGTTTCCATTCTGTCAGGATGAGTCTTCTTCTCTTTTGTCATGTTGTAATTACGCTGTTTGCATTCTGTACATGCCAATGTGATTCTAACGCGCACAACTTCCACCTCCGTTATCATTCAATATGAGTGTGTCTCCTGCTCCGCTAAAGCAGGATAAGTTACCGGTCTTATTTTTAGGCATAAAAAAAAGACCACTTCCATTACATAGCTTTACAACTATATCATACTTCTGCCCCATTCGTCAAGATTTTCCCACAAAAAAAACATTTAAATCTACTCAGCCTATACAAGTATTGAAAGACTCTCCTGATGAACTACTCCCTGAAAACATGCTCTCTCCGTTCCACTTCGGTCGGTGCTGACGAACGTCCACCGGACGTTCAGCACCG
>JBJEJD010000129.1:0-12643 GCA_051877705.1 Coprococcus sp.
TGTAGGTTTCAGAAAGTGTTCTGTCCCCTTCAAGAATACGGCTGACCTGAGTATAAGACATCCGATGATTCACACGGATCACCGTTTCTGCTATCTCGTGCCCGATAATGCCGCCGCGGGCATCAATTTCCATCAGGCAGCTCAGTGCCAGACGGTCCACACCTTCATTCAGAGAACAGATGCCATTGGAAAGCTGATGCGGAAGCATGGGGATGACCTTATTGACCAGATAGACGCTGGTTCCCCGATTCAATGCTTCCCTGTCAAGGGGAGAATTCTCAATGACATAATGCGTTACATCTGCAATATGCACCCCCAGCAGATAATGATCTCCCCGTTTCTCCAGAGTAATGGCATCGTCCAGATCCTTGGCATCTTCTCCGTCAATGGTCACTGTCATTATATTCCTCAGATCCATTCGACCTGCTGTCTCCTCTGCACTGACTGCCTCCGGTATGGAAATCAGCTGCTGACGAACCTCATCCGGGAATTCCGACGGAATACCAAATGCTCTTACAACAGACAGCACATCCGTCTTCGGATCATCCGCATGTCCGAGAATCTCCGTAATAATTCCTTCCGGATTCCTCGTACCGCTTCCGTAATCCGTAATCTTTGCCACAACACGATGTCCATTGACAGCATGCATGGTTTTCCCTGCAGGAATAAAAATATCATTGGCAATCTTCTGATTGTCCGGAATGACAAATCCATAATTCTTATTCTTCTGGAACGTTCCCACGATCTCCTCAAAGCCTCTGTTTACAACCTGAAGAACCTTCCCTTCCGCACGTCTGGAAGTATGTGAGTTTCCTGAATGCAATGTCGGCGAAAGCATCTGTATGAGAACCGTATCACCATGAAAGGCGCCGCCTGTTTCATCCGGCGGAATGAATATATCCTCTGCCATACCTTCTACAGTAACAAAACCAAAGCCGCGTGTACTGCCGCAAAATTTTCCTGTCAAAGTATCAGCTTCAGCCTTTTTATATCGTCCCTGTGAAGTCATCATCAGGTCACCCTTTGCAATAAGCTGATCAAGGAATTCTTTAAATTCCTCCTTCTCCTTTTTCGGTACGGAAAATACCATGCACAGTTCCTTAAACTTCATCGGTTTATAAGTCTTTTCCTCTATAAAATCAAGAATCATCTGCCTTCTTGCTTCAAATACAACTTCATTCATTATCAATCACCTCCTGCACTGCATAAAAACATATGTTTCTATAGTATGCCCGTAAAGAACAAAAACACTCCCGAAGGAGTGTTTTTGTTCTAGTATCCCCATCCCATGTTCATAATCAGGGATAATACAATGAAAACAGCAGCCATAATTGCTGTTGCCTTCTCAAGCATCGCATCTTCTGTGTGCTTCTTACCGTGGGTTGTGAAATATGTGTCAGCGCTTCTTCCGGCAATGCCGCCTGAAAGATCAGCACCCTGACCTTTTCCCTTAAATACTAAAAATACAAGAACTAAACATAAAACAATGTAAATCACTGTCACTGCAATTCTGATAGTGCTCATGCCTACACCTCCTGCAATCAATCTGAATCATTATAGCATAAGCTCAACAGTTAATCAATTGTTTTTTTAATTAAGAGAGAATTTCCTGTCATTTCAGCCGGTTTTTCCATTCCCATCATTTCAATGAGGGTTGGAACCAGATCTGCCAGGCAGCCGCCCTCACGTAAAGTATATGCAGGATCATAGTTCACAAGAATAAATGGTACCGGGTTGGTCGTATGAGCTGTAAATGGTACCCCTGTCTCATAATCGATCAGCTGTTCACAGTTGCCGTGATCAGCACAGATAATCATTTGTCCATCTACTTCTTTCAGTGCATCTACTGCACGTCCAACACAGGTATCAACGGCCTCAACAGCTTTGATGGCAGCTTCCTCAACACCCGTATGTCCAACCATATCAGGATTGGCGAAATTAATGATAATCACGTCATATTTGCCGGATTTAATTGCTTCCACCAGTTTATCACACACTTCATAAGCGCTCATCTCAGGCTTCAGGTCATAGGTCGGAACCTTCGGGGATTTGACAAGAATTCTGTCTTCTCCAGGATTTGGTTCTTCAACACCGCCGTTGAAGAAAAATGTTACATGAGCATATTTTTCTGTCTCGGCAATACGTGCCTGAGTCATATGATGGGCTGCCAGATATTCGCCAAATGTATTGGTTACAGATACCTTGTGGAAAGCCACTTCTTTATTCGGAATCGTCACATCATATTCGGTAAAGCAGATGTAGGTCACATTCTTACGTGGTCCTCTTTCAAAACCTGAGAATTCATCATCACAGAAAGTACGTGTGATCTCACGGGCGCGGTCCGGTCTGAAATTGAAGAAAATAATCGCATCGCCATCTTTAATGGTTGCTGTCGGCTTGCCATCCTTCAAAACAATTGTCGGTACAACGAACTCATCAAATACTTCCTGTTCATAGGACGCTTTGACAGCTTCATAAGGACATGCTGCCTGATTGCCTTCACCATAGACCATGGCACGGTAGGCCTTTTCCACACGATCCCATCTGTTATCACGATCCATTGCATAATAACGTCCCATGACTGTGGCAATCTGTCCAACACCGATCTCTTTTGTCTTCTCATAGAGTTCTTTGATATAATCTGCACCTGAAGCCGGAGGGGTATCACGGCCATCCAGGAAACAGTGAATATAAACTTTCTCCAGTCCATGGCGTTTAGCAAGTTCAAGAAGTCCATACAGATGAGTATTATGACTGTGGACACCGCCGTCTGACAACAGACCGTACAGATGTAATGCAGAATTATTGGCTTTTACAGTCTCAATTGCTTTTAATAAAGCCGGATTTTCAAAGAAAGTTCCATCCATGATCTCCTTGGTGATTCTTGTCAGTTCCTGGTATACAATACGGCCTGCTCCCATATTCAGATGACCTACTTCTGAATTTCCCATCTGTCCTTCAGGCAGACCGACAGCCATGCCGCTGGCATTACCTTTAACAAATGGACAGTTTGCCATTAATCCGTCAATTACCGGTGTATTCGCCTCAAAAACAGCATTGGCCTCTGTCTTCTCATTCAGGCCAAAACCGTCAAGTATCATTAAAACTGTTGGTCTTTTACTCATTCTTACTCTCTTCCTCTAACAATAACAGTTCTGCCGAATCAATCATCCGGCAGAACTATTACAAAATTTATTTGTTATAGTTGACAATCTTACCAAAATCAGGCTTCAGGGAGGCACCGCCTACAAGACCGCCGTCGATATCAGGTTTTGCAAATAATTCAGCAGCATTACCTGCATTGACAGAACCGCCATACTGAATACGGATAGATTCAGCAGTAGCCTCATCATAGATTTCTTTAATGCACTGACGGATAGCGCCGCATACTTCTTCAGCCTGATCAGATGTTGCTGTCTCGCCCGTACCAATAGCCCAGATCGGCTCATAGGCAATAACTGCTGTCCTGGCCTGATCAGCTGTTACATTCTGGAATGCAATCTTGATCTGCATACGGATCCATTCAATATAAATGCCCTGTTTTCTCTGTGTCAGAGATTCACCGCAGCAGATGATCGGAGTGATGCCATGCTCGAAAGCCTTCAGCACCTTTTTGTTGACAATTTCATCTGTTTCTGCAAAATATTCTCTTCTCTCAGAATGGCCGAGAACAACATATTGAACCCCAACATCTGTCAGCATGGCCGGCGCAATTTCGCCTGTATAAGCACCGGATTCTTCAAAATACATATTCTCAGCACCGATCTGGATATTACTGCCCTTAGCTGCTTCCATACAAGGAATAATGTCAATGGCAGGTACACAAAAAACAACATCTACATCATCATTGGCAACCAGCGGCTTTAATGTCTCAACAAGAGCAACTGCCTCGCTCGGTGTCTTGTTCATTTTCCAGTTACCTGCAATAATCTTCTTACGCATGATTCAAACACCTCTTTAATTATATTTATTATTTATCTGTTGCTGCAGCAACACCAGGAAGTTCTTTGCCTTCAAGGAACTCCAGAGATGCACCGCCGCCTGTAGAAATATGTGTCATCTTATCACCAAAGCCAAGCTGGTTGACAGCTGCTGCGGAATCACCACCGCCGATGATAGTAACAGCATCTGTTTCAGCAAGTGCTTCTGCTACAGCTACCGTACCTGCTGCAAAATTCGGCATCTCAAATACGCCCATCGGTCCGTTCCATACAACAGTTTTTGCATCCTTAACAGCTGCTGCAAACAGTTCACGGGTCTTTGGACCGATATCAAGACCCATCCAGCCTTCATCGATCTTTCCTGCTTCAACGACCTTAGCGTTAGCATCATTGGCAAATGCATCAGCGATGACTGTATCTACAGGAATAAGCATCTGAACGCCCTTATCAGCCGCCTTCCTGATCATATCATTGGCATAATCAAGATAATCATCTTCCACCAGAGAAGTACCGATACTGCCGCCCTGAGCCTTCATAAATGTATAAGCCATACCACCGCCGATAATCAGTGTATCCACTTTATCGAGCAGATTGTTGATAACAGAAATCTTGCTGGAAACCTTGGAACCGCCCAGGATAGCAACAAATGGTCTTGCTGGATTGTTAACTGCATTGCCAAGGAAATCAATCTCTTTCTGCATCAGATAACCAACAGCTGCTGTCTTGACAAACTGGGTCACTCCAACATTGGAGCAGTGAGCTCTATGAGCTGTACCAAATGCATCATTAACATAAATATCACAAAGACTTGCCAGATCCTTACTGAATTCTTCTCCATTCTTTGTCTCTTCTTTTCTGTAACGTGTATTCTCAAGAAGAATCACTTCGCCATCCTTCATAGCAGCTACTGCAGCTCTGGCATTCGGTCCTACAACTTCAGGATCTGCTGCAAACTTCACTTCCTGACCAAGAAGCTCGCTCAGACGTACAGCAACTGGTGCAAGAGAAAGTTCAGGCTTTGGCTCACCCTTTGGTTTGCCAAGATGGGAGCAGAGAATAACCTTACCGCCATCGGCAATCAGCTTCTTGATAGTAGGCAGAGAAGCAACCAGTCTGTTCTCATCTGTAATCCTGCCATCCTGCAGAGGAACGTTGAAATCACATCTTACTAAAACTCTAAGACCTTTTACATTAATATCATCAACAGAAACTTTATTCAGCATTATCATTATCTCCTTATTCTTCATTAAAAATGGGCCCGGTCCCTACTAGACCGGACCCCCACAGGATCGTATTTACTTATTCTGATATTCAGAATTATGCTAATTCAGCAAAATATTTGATTGTTCTTACCATCTGGCTTGTGTAAGAATTCTCATTGTCATACCAGGAAACAACCTGAACCTGATATAAATCATCACCGATCTTTGAAACCATTGTCTGTGTTGCATCGAACAGAGATCCGTATGTGATACCTACGATATCAGAAGATACGATCTCATCTTCGTTGTAACCGAAGGAATCGCTGGAAGCAGCCTTCATGGCAGCATTGATGCCTGCAACTGTAACATCTGCACCCTTAACAACAGCTGTAAGAATAGTTGTGGAACCTGTTGGAACAGGAACACGCTGAGCAGAACCGATCAGCTTGCCATTCAATTCAGGGATAACAAGACCGATAGCTTTTGCTGCACCTGTTGAGTTAGGAACGATATTAACAGCGCCTGCTCTTGCTCTTCTTAAATCGCCTTTTCTGTGTGGGCCATCAAGGATCATCTGATCACCTGTGTAAGCATGGATTGTGGACATGATACCACTCTGGATCGGAGCATAATCATTCAAAGCCTTAGCCATAGGTGCAAGGCAGTTAGTTGTACAGGAAGCTGCAGAAATGATTGTATCTTCTGTTGTAAGAGTCTTTTCATTAACACTGTATACGATTGTAGGAAGATCATTGCCGGCTGGAGCAGAAATAACAACTTTCTTAGCGCCTGCTTTGATATGAGCTTCAGATTTAGCCTTAGATGTATAGAAACCAGTACACTCAAGAACAACATCTACATCAAGGTCACCCCATGGCAACTTGGAAGCATCTGCTTCTTTGTAAATTGTGATCTTCTTGCCATCAACAACGATAGATGCGTTGTCATCACCAACAGCTACTGTATGTCCGTCATATCTGCCCTGTGATGAATCATATTTTAAAAGATGTGCAAGCATCTTAGGGTCTGTTAAATCGTTGATTGCAACAACCTCATAACCTTCTGCTGCAAACATCTGTCTGAATGCGAGACGACCAATACGACCGAAACCATTAATTGCCACTTTTACTGCCATAATAATTTCCTCCTGATAAAAAATCATGTTTAATTATATTGCAAGCTGTACATTCATTCATACAAGCTTTTTGCTATGCCATTATTGTATCGGATTTTCTTTGTTTTTTCAAGTACTAATAAAATGATTAGCAATTTTTTAACAAACCATGCACAAACCCCTTCCCAATCTGGATTTTTTTAGGAAATTTTAAAAAAATTATGTTTGTGTATTGTATACTTTCACATTATTAGCAAAAAAAACAAAACTATACGCGAACTTCTAGCCAAAATTGACAGTTTTTTGACTAAGTTTATAAATTATCAGGAGCTGTCCCTTCAATAATGCCGCCGCCCACAACAACATCTCCATCATAGAGAACAACTGCTTGTCCCGGTGTAATGGCACGCTGCGGATCATCAAAGCAGACATAAAGTCTTCCATCAGAAAGCTGTCTTGCAGTGCAGGCTGCCGCTTTATGGGCATATCGAATCTTGCCCGTCAGCCGCATTGGTTCATCCATGGAAGCAACAGACATCAGATTAAGATGAGAAGCAACCAGAGCACGATTGAAAAGATCTTCGTTCTCTCCTATAACAACCTCATTGCGCTCCGGATCGATGGCCGTCACAAAAACAGGATGGCCCATAGCCAGATTCAATCCCTTTCTCTGTCCAATTGTATATGCACCGATACCTCTGTGACGACCAAGAATATTTCCATTTTTATCTACATAATTACCTTCCGGAAGGCATCGCCCTGTATAATTTTCCATAAATGCCTGATAATTTCCGTCAGGTACAAAGCAGATATCCTGGCTGTCCGGCTTGGCGGCCACAGACAGGCCTATCTCAGACGCAATACGACGCACTTCATCTTTTTCATAATCTCCCACAGGCATCAATGTATGAGCCAGTTGATGCTGATTCAGATTATACAGTGCATAAGTCTGATCTTTTCTATCAAAAGCAGCCTTCCCAATGGCATATCGTCCATTTTCCAATCGGACGACTTTAGCATAATGGCCCGTTGCAATATAGTCAGCTCCCAGAGCCAGCGCCTTTTCCAGCAAAGCCTCCCATTTTACATAACGGTTACAGACAATACATGGATTCGGAGTACGTCCCTTTTCATATTCGGAAATAAAATTATCGATGACCTTATCTTTGAAAACATCCCTGAAATTCATAACATAATAAGGTATGCCGATCCTCGCAGCCACTCTTCTGGCATCTTCCACTGCCGAAAGACCGCAGCATCCGCCATTCTCTTCAACGATCTCATCTGATTCTTCCTGCCAGATCTGCATGGTCACGCCAATCACATCATAGCCCTGCTGCTTGAGAAGCCAGGCTGCCACAGAAGAATCCACACCGCCGGACATTCCCACCACAACTTTCTTAGCTCCCATACGATTCCTCCATCATATATAAAAAAACTGCTGTCGAAAGCACAGGTTCTTTCTATTGTCCGGATTATTAAAGCTGGTATTATATATTGCCATGCAAATGGTAGGAAAATTTTCGAAGTTTTTCGAGCATAACGATTGCTTTGGAAGCAAGTCGAAGACATTTGCGTACAAAGCAATCAATAGGCGGCGCAGAAAAACAAGAAAATTGACGTATTTGCAGGAAATATATAATAGCAGCCAAATATCCGGACAATAGAAGAAACCGTTGTCCCGACAGCAGTTTTTATTAATATTCCTCTTCTTCTTCGCCTTCACTGATATCGTTCTTCGGTTTTTCAAGACCTTCAATAACGATATTGTGTTTCTGTGCATAATCCCAGAGGGCTGCATGAATAGCTTCCTCAGCCAGAAGAGAACAATGTACTTTCACCGGAGGCAGACCATCCAGTGCTTCCATTACAGCTTTATTGGTAACTTCAAGTGCCTCATAAATAGTCTTCCCTTTAACCAGTTCCGTTGCCATACTGCTGGTAGCAACTGCGGCTCCGCAGCCAAAGGTTTTGAACTTTACATCTCTGATGACCTGATTCTCATCGATATCAAAATAAATTCTCATAATATCGCCGCATTTTGCATTGCCGACAGTTCCGACACCGCTGGCATTTTCAATCTCTCCAACATTTCTTGGATGCTGGAAGTGATCCATAACTTTCTCACTGTACATTATTTGTGGCCTCCTGTTTTCTTTATAAAATCTTCGTATAATGGTGACATCGAACGCAATCTTGCAACAATCTTTTCAATCTCATCTACGACACCGTCAATTTCTTCTTCTGTATTCTCATATCCAAGAGTCAGACGCAGCGAACCATGTGCGATTTCATGAGGCAGACCGATTGCCAGCAGTACATGGGATGGATCCAGGGAACCTGACGTACAGGCAGAACCACTGGAAGCACAGATATGTGCCATGTCCAGCATGATCAGCATGGACTCGCCTTCCACAAACTGAAAACTGAAATTAACATTATTTGGCAGACGATTCGTTCTGTCGCCATTCAGACGCGCGTAAGGAATGCGTTGATAGATCTCATCAATCAGACGATCTCTGAGAACAATTTCTTTGGCTGTACGTTCCGGCATATCTGCTATAGCCATCTCAACGGCCTTGCCAAGACCTACTATACCAGGAACATTCTCGGTACCGGCACGGCGCTTGCGCTCCTGCGCACCGCCATGGATAAAGGAGCGAATCTTAACACCCTTGCGGATATACAGAAAACCAATTCCTTTCGGACCATTGATCTTGTGGCCGCTGATGCTTAACATATCAATATGCATCTTGTCAACATCTATCGGCACCTGACAATAAGCCTGTACAGCATCTGTATGGAAAAGAATGCCATGCTCTCTGGCAATCTCTCCAATCTGTTCAATTGGCTGTATTGTTCCAATTTCATTGTTGGCAAACATAACAGAAATCAGAATCGTATCCGGACGGATAGCTGCTTTCAGCTGATCCAGCTTGATAATACCGCGCTCATCGACATCAATATAAGTAATCTCATAGCCTCTTGAAGCAAGATAATCACAAGTATGCAATATGGCATGATGCTCAATTTTTGACGTAATAATATGCTTACCTTTGGAAGCATAGGCCTCAGCCGTTGCTACAAGAGCCCAGTTATCAGACTCACTGCCGCCGGCTGTAAAATATATATTCTCAGCTGTTGTACCAATAGACTTTGCCATAATCTCTCTTGCCTGTGTAATGGCAGCCTTATTGTCGGATCCTATACCATAAATACTGGAAGGATTACCATATTTTTCCGTAAAATAAGGCAGCATGGCATCAACAACTTCAGGACGGGCAGCTGTCGTTGCTGCATGATCCAGATAAACTAAATGATCCATTTGCTCATCTCCTTAAAATAATTCATCATTTATCATTGGTGACATATTATACTATATCATATGCAACCTATGAGTATATGTCGACTTGTCTCGTTTTCCTACTAAATTACTAGCCATTACATATTAACATTTCATTCGCTATTCGTCAAGTACTTTTCATACTATTTTCCTAGGAAAAAACTAAAATCAGGTCAATTAATCTCCCATCATAGCAAGCAGATCCTCTTCCGTCAGAATGGGGATACCCAGTTCTCTGGCTTTTTTGTTTTTAGATGATGAAGATGCTGCATCATTATTGATCAGATAGCTGGTTTTCGCAGATACAGATCCTGCAACTTTAGCGCCCTTTTCTTCCAGGATAGCCTTAAGCTCATTACGGTTCTTAAAAGAATTCAAAGAACCGGTGATAACAAATACCATGCCATCAAATATCCTGTCTCCTGATGAAAAGACTTCCTTTTCAATATGGACCTCCTGAAGCAGATGTTCCAATTGTGTAAGATGTTTTTCATCTGCAAAATATTCTGTAAAACTGCAGGCAATAACAGGACCAATACCATTGATGGCCGTCAGTTCCTCTGCAGATGCTTTCAGCATCGCATTCAGATCATTGTTATAAGACTGGCAGAGAAGCTTTGCATTGGATAAACCGATATTCAGAATACCCAGGCTGTAAATCAGCTTAGCCAGAGTAATATCCCGTGCTTTTTCAATAGATGTCATCAGTCGGTTGTAGGACTTTTCACCGAAACCTTCCATCTCGACAATCTCATCATGATATTGAGCCAAATGAAAAATGTCTGACAGATGATGGAGGAAGCCTTTCTGGATAAATTTCTCAAGGGTTGCCTCGGACATGCCTTCGATATTAAAGGCATCTCTGCTGACAAATAAAGAAAACAATTTAATCTGTTTTGCACTGCACTCCGGATTCACACAATAGAGTGAAGAAACACCGTTGATGTTACGTATTTCTGTAACACCGCCGCAAACCGGACAGACAGACGGTATCTCCAGATTGTCGCTCCTGGTCAGATTCTCGGCAATCTGCGGTATGATCATGTTGGCTTTGTAGACCTGTATCTCATCGCCAATTCCCATCTGCAAAGCTTTCAATATGCTGATATTATGCAGACTGGCCCTGGATACGGTCGTTCCTTCCAGTTCTACCGGTTCAAAAACAGCAATCGGATTAATCAGACCTGTTCTTGAAGCACTCCATTCCACCTCTGTCAAATGGGTCTCCTTTATTTCATCAGCCCATTTAAATGCAATGGAATTACGCGGAAACTTTGCCGTTGTTCCCAGAGATTCGCCATAGGCAATATCCTCCAGAGTCAGCACCAGACCATCAGAAGGAAAATCATTATCCACGATCCTTCCTGCAAAATCCTCCACATACTTTCCAATATTGGCCGAATTGACAAGAACATGCTCCACCACATCGAACCCCTGTGATTTCAGCCAATCAAACTGAGCCATTCTGGAATTACCGAAATTCTCATTTTCTGCAACAACCAACGCAAAGGCAAAAAAGTAAACATTTCTTTCAGCAGTAACTGCATTGTTCAACTGACGTACAGAACCGCTGCACAGATTGCGTGGATTTTTATATTTTGATTCTCCCTCTGCAAGACGGCTGTTAAGTTCATTAAAATCCGAATACTTGATAACTGCCTCGCCCCGGAGGGTCAATTTACCTTTAAAAGAAATCCGGTGGGGAATATTTTTAAAAACTCTGGCATTGTTGGTTATAACTTCTCCAACATAACCGTTGCCACGGGTAACTGCTTTAATCAGTTCCCCATTTTCATAGGTCAGAACAATGGTCAGGCCATCCATCTTCCAGGATAATACGGCTTCCTGTCCATCAAGCCATTCAGCCAGAGTATTCACATCTTTTGTTTTATCCAGAGACAACATGGGATATTCATGCTGTTCTTTCGGAAGTTCACTTAAAACTTCATATCCCACATGCACTGTTGGACTATTACTGAGGGTAATGCCGGTACTTGCCTCCAATGCCTGCAATTCATCATACAAAGCGTCATATTCATAATTGCTCATGATCTCCGTATCCTGCATATAATAAGCTTTGGATGCCCGATTAAGGAGCTCTACCAGTTCTTTCATTCTATTTGAATCTGCCGCCATAATTCTTCCCCCATCAACTATTCTTTGATATATTGTTTGCTATAAACAGTCTCTTCAATTCTTTCAGTTCTCCGGCTGTCACATTCCGCCATTGTCCTGTTTTGAGACTGCCCAGCCGGATATTCATTACACGGATACGCTTTAACCGCACTACCCGATATTCAAAATACTCACACATGTGTCGGATCTGCCGGTTCAATCCCTGGGTCAGAATAATAGAAAATGTATAATCATCCTTACGCTGCACAACACATGGTCTCGTAACCGTATCCAGAATAGGAACCCCTTCCGACATTCCTTTAATAAATGCATCTGTTATCTTTTTATTAACACGAACGATATATTCCTTTTCATGATACTGACTTGCTTTCAGAATATGATTGACAATACTGCCATCATTGGTCAGCAGAATAAGTCCTTCAGAATCCTTATCCAGACGCCCGACAGGATATATCCTCTCAGGATAATTGATAAAATCTATGATATTATTCTTCTCCCGTTTTCTGTCCGTTGTACAGACTATCCCTCTCGGCTTGTTTAAAGCGATCAAAACCATCCTGTCATTTTGACGGATTAATTTCCCGCCTACCTCAACCTTCTGAGACGCAGTAACACGGGTACCAAGTTCAGCCGGCTTACCATCAACAAGTACCTTTCCTGCCTCAATCAGACGGTCCGCTTCTCGCCTGGAACAGAAACCGGCATCGCTGAGTAATTTATTTAATCGTATATCCTTTTTATCTGCATTCTCATGGAGTATATCCTTTTTAAAACCATTCATCATAATTATCCTGTCCTGTCCGCGGCTTCATCCGCAATATTTCAAGAAAAGCTTTCACCGCATATTCTGTGCGGTGAAAGCTTTTCATCATCCATATCATATGTTCATCAATTTTATGCTTCAGAG
>JBJEJD010000130.1:0-12618 GCA_051877705.1 Coprococcus sp.
TCAAACTCAGGGCAGAGGACGGACGTTCAATTCGTAATGTGGATATTTCCATGTTTATCAATGATCTGCCGAATAAAAAGGATACAAAAAGCTTTTCTACACCGGATGCCAGCGGCAGTACTTCCCAGGCGACGGGTGTTGTGGAAAGTATGGAGGCGGGAAGCAGACTGTTGCTGATCGATGAAGATACATCGGCGACAAATTTTATGGTGCGGGATGCGCTCATGCAGCAGGTGATCTGCAGAGAGAAGGAGCCGATTACCCCTTTTATAGAGAGAATCAGGGATCTGTATGAAAAAGCCGGAGTATCCACTATTCTGGTGGCCGGAAGTTCAGGTGCCTTTTTCTATAAAGCAGACAGGATTATTCAGATGGATTGCTACCGGACTGTAGATATCACGGAAAAAGTCCGCGGAATATGCGTGAAACATCCGGTATCTGAAGCCGGGACTCCGGACTTTGTGATGCCATCTTTTAACAGACCCTGCCCGGGATTGCAAAAAAGAAGGACACATAATACAGGCAGAGGCCGTCAGGAACAGGGCGGACGGGAACGCCATGAGCATTTAAAAGTAAAAACTTTTGGACGGGATTCTTTTTCAGTGGACAAGGAGATTGTTGATATTCGTTATATTGAACAGCTGGCTGACAGCGAGCAGACCAGCGGTCTGGCTTATATGATGCGTTATGTGCTGGAGCATGGAAAAGGCAATGAAACTGTCCGGCAGATTGGGGATATGTTATCCGAACTACTTGAAAAAAAGGGATGGGAACCTTTTTGTGGCACTTATGTGCCATGTGGACTTGCCAGACCGAGAAAACAGGAGATATATGCGGTTTTAAATAGATATCGCGGATAAGAAGAGAGAGGTTATTATATGTTGAATCAGTTTTCAAGGACAGAACTGCTTTTGGGGCAAGAGAATATGGAGCGGCTGAAAAATGCAAGGGTTGCTGTATTCGGTATTGGCGGTGTGGGCGGTTTTACTGTGGAAGCCTTGGCCAGAAGTGGAGTTGGCACACTGGACCTTATTGATGATGACAGGGTCTGCCTGACCAACCTTAACCGGCAGATCATTGCAACACACAGTACCATCGGACAGTATAAGGTGGATGCTGCCAGAGAACGTATTCTGGATATCAATCCCAAGGCGGTGGTTCATACGTACAAAACCTTTTATATGCCGGATACGGCAGATCAGTTTGATTTTTCCTGTTATGATTATGTGGTGGATGCCATCGATACAGTGACAGGGAAACTGATGCTGGCAGAGGAGGCTCACAGGACCGGGACTCCGATCATCAGTTCCATGGGAGCAGGAAACAAACTGGATCCGACTGCTTTCATGGTTGCGGATATCTATGAAACTTCGGTTTGTCCGCTTGCTAAAGTCATGCGGCGTGAACTAAAGAAGCGAGGTATTGGTCATCTGAAAGTCGTCTATTCTAAAGAAAAGCCATTGACACCACTGGATGATACAGCAAATAGCTGCCGCAACCACTGTATATGTCCGCCGGGAAGTGCCAGAACCTGTACAGTGCGTCGACAGATTCCGGGAAGTACGTCGTTTGTTCCTTCAGTAGTGGGACTGATTATTGCAGGTGAAGTGATTAAAGATCTGACAGTACGGTAAAACCACCATTTTTTTTCTTTAAGTTGTGGCGTACAATGTATAAATGTGTTATACTCATATATACGTTGGATTATGGAACCAATGATAAACGGAAAGGATTAATTTATGCTGAACAAAGAGAAAATCCGCTGGATGACAAGGGCTTCTATATATGAGAAGAGAGAAGGAGGCACTGATCTTAAACGCAACGAATACTTCTTCGGAGACTATGTCAGAGTTCACCTTCTGAAGAATCTTGTAGGTATTACGATTGCATATGTTCTGCTGGTGGGAGTGTATGCACTGTACAAGATGGAAGAGATATTTGCAATGGCAACCAATATGCAATTGATGGTATTACTGAAAGAGATGGTACTTATTTATCTCATTCTTGTAGTTATTTATACAGGGGTTGGAATTATTTTCTATGCATGGCAATATCAGACCAGTCTTAAGCGTGTGAAAAAATACTACCGTATGCTTCGCCATATTGATAAGTGTGGTGAGCAGGACGATCAGATACAGGAGGAGAAGAGATGAAGGAGCTTTTTATAATTCGTGAAAAGGTCAACCATTTTATAAGAGAGTATGAGACATGGTTTCTGATTATTGTTAAATTTATCGGTATGATGTTCGTATTTACTTATGTGAATTCAGAATTGGGATATTTTGAAATGTTGAACAGCATATCCGTGAATGTACTTCTTTCTTTGATCTGTTCTATTCTTCCGGGAAGTTTTTCAGTATTTATTGTGGCAGCGGTAATCATGGCTCATATGGTGAAACTGTCGGTGCTGCTGGCTATGCTTGTTGTAGTAGTTATGGTGATTCTGTATTTGCTTTTCCTGAAGTTTGCACCCGGTCAGAGCGCTGTGTTGCTGGCAGTACCCGTCTTGATGCAGTACGATATGCATTTCCTGATTCCGGTACTGGCAGGTATGTTTTTTACACCTTATGCCGTTGTTCCGGCTGTGATCGGTTTATTTATGGTGAAATTCCTTAAATATACCTGTGAGGCGTCTGCTATGACAGGGACAGGTATGTCTTTTAACCTGGATGGTATGATTGCTGCTTTGAACAGTATTATCGGTCAGATCACTGTGGATAGGGAAATCTGGCTTTATGCGATTATAGGAGCAGCAACAATGTCTGTTATTTTTGTAATTAGTCAGTTATCATTTGATTATGTATGGTATGTGGCTATAGGGGCCGGTGGCGTGACAGAGGTTATAGTGACATTTTTATGTGCGGCAGCACTGGGAGTGGATGTAAATATTGCCAGTGTGATTATAGGCACAGCAGTGGGTGTGCTGTTGGCCGTAGTTCTTCAGTTTATGAAGTGTGCAGTGGACTATTCAAGAAAAGAATATGTTCAGTTTGAAGATGATGATTATTATTATTACGTGAAGGCTATTCCGAAGATTTCCGTGTCTCAGCCAGAGGTGAATACAGTAAAGCTGAATATACGGAAGAAGAATGTGAAAACAGATGCTGACCTTCAGGAAAGAGAAGCTTTACAGGATGATCGACAAGAAGAATAAAACCAGCAGTTAGACAGGGAGGATGATATGAAATGAGCGATTGGATAAAAGCATTGACTAATATCGGACTGACTCAGTCATTTCATATTACCTATATAGTAGAAATACTGATTTTGACAATAATAATTTATGAGTTGTTGATATGGGTTAAGAATACCCGGGCATGGACCTTACTGAAAGGGATTGTGGTTGTAACCGTTTTTGCTCTGGTTTCTTATTTCTTTCATCTGACAACTTTGACCTGGCTTATTTCCAAGACAGCAGGTGTGCTGGTAACTGTTGTGGTTATCGTATTCCAGCCTGAATTGCGTCGTGCACTGGAACAGTTGGGCAGGAAGAATATTATTTTCTCCATCTTCGGAACTGCGTCGGTCAGAGCCGAAGATGATAAGAGAAGCAGGGAGAAAATTAATGGTGAGATCGTTAAAGCTGTTTATGAGATGGGCAAAGCGAAGACCGGTGCATTGATCGTCATGGAGAAACAGGTGATTCTCAATGAGTATGAGCGTACAGGAATTCCAATTGATGCTCTGATTTCAAGTCAGCTTTTGATGAATATATTTGAACACAATACGCCATTGCATGATGGAGCGGTTTTTATACGTAATCAGCGAATTGTGGCAGCGACCTGTTATCTGCCGCTGAGCGACAATATGGAACTTAGCAAAGAACTGGGAACAAGGCACCGCGCCGGTGTAGGTATCAGTGAAGTTTCCGATAGTATGACAATCATTGTTTCCGAGGAAACAGGTGGGGTGTCTATTGCGGAAGGAGGCGTGCTGACCCGTAATGTCAGTCCGGATACCCTGAAAGAAAAACTTGCGGCTCTGGTGCCGGGTTCAGATGATATGAAACGGAAGAAGCTGAGGGGAATGATTAAAAATGATAAAAAAGCTGACTCATAATTTTAGCCTTAAAATTTTGTCATTGGCCCTTGCTGTGTTAGTGTGGCTGGTGGTATTGAGCATAGAAGATCCCATTGATTCGGCAAATATTTTAGATATCAGTGTGACAGAGATCAACGGTGATCAGATAACAGAAGCCGGGAAAGCCTATAGTTATGTGGGTGGGAATACGGTCAATGTAAAGATTAAAGGTAAAACATCTATAGTAAATAAAGTGAATAAAAACGATTTTCTGGCTGTGGCAGATATGTCAAAGCTGTCGATTACAGGGGCTGTAACAGTGGATGTTTCGTGTCCTAAATATCCAAGCCTTGAGATAACACCTATCGGAAGCAGTACTGTACTGCAAATTGAGATCGAGGATCTGATTGAGAAATCATTGAATGTTAAAGTTCTGACCAATGATGATGCGGCTTCCGGTTATTATATTGGGCAGGGTGTGGCTACACCGAATATGGTAACGATCTCAGGACCAAAATCAGAGGTGGATAAGGTCAATGAGGCTGTCGTAAGAGTCAATGTCACCAGTGCCAATACAACGGATGTAACAACCAATGCTGCACTGGAGCTCCTTGATAAAAATGGCGATGTGATTTCCAGCTCAACACTTACGATTTCTCAGTCCAGCATTGATGTCAGAATTCCAATTTATCCGACCAAAACGGTTCCGGTCAATTTTGGTATCACGGGCCAGGTGGCTGATGGATACAGAATGGTATCAGCTGTCTATGAGCCAAAAGAGGTAATCGTAGCCGGCAGGAGAGAGGATCTGGCGAAAATTGATGCAATCACACTGAGGGATTACGATATATCCGGTATGACTGGGAAGATAGAAGATTCCTTATCTATTTCACAGAATCTGGCAGAGGCACTGCCGGATGGTGTTGTTTTAAAAGATAAGGAGGCGACGGTAGCCTTAGTGGTCGATATACAGGAAGTGGTGGAAGAGACATTTGAATTACCATTGAGTAAGATTTCTCTTCGTGGAAGCAGTATGGGGTATTCATATGTAAAGAGTGGCATCAGGTCTTCGGATAAAACGATATCGCTGACTGTCAGTGGTATTTCTGATGAAGTCAAAGAATTGACAACGGATGAATTGACAGCTTTGGTTGATGTTACCGGATATGCAGAGGGAGAATATGATTTGCCGGTTACGGTTATTTTTGATAATAATCTGGAAATGGCGGGAACAGCTTATGTTCATGTAGCCATTTCCAAAACTGGAGATGAATAAAGAAAAAGTATTTAGGGAGGAATATACAAATGGTGAGTGAGGAGATACTGGTACATAATCCTTCGGGACTTCATTTGAGGCCTGCAGGTATATTATGCAAAGCAGCTACAAAATATCATTCGCATATAACAATTACAACGAACAAGGGAGCATCTGCCAATGCAAAAAGTGTATTGAGTGTTCTGGCTGCCTGTGTAAAGACAGGAGAAACCATCCAGTTAACCTGTGAGGGAACGGATGAGAAAGAAGCTATGGAGATGTTGAAACAGCTCATAGAAGAAGGGCTGGGTGAATTGTAACAGAGAATTATCTGGTCCGGTAGGCTGTCTCAGTGAGTTTGCTTATCGGACCATTCTGCTTGACAGGAGCACTTTTTTCTGATAAAGTAATATACAGACGTAATTTCGTCGGGGAATAGCTTGTAAAGGAATGAAAGACATGGGGTTAGTATTTTAAGTCCAACATTGTTTATATTAATTGTATATGGTGTGGTCCTTCGACTCCGTCACTCATAGATCGAAAGATGTGATAATGGATTGGAACAAGGAGGTTCGCAGTAGTATTGAAGCTGATGGGATACCTTTAGCTTTATTTTCATGTGCATTTATTTTTACATAGTTTGGAGGAATGATTAAGATGTTAAATTATAAAAAATATAAAAGAGTACCCGTATTGGATTATCCCGAGAGACAGTGGCCAAATAAGGAAATTCAAAAGGCACCAATCTGGTGCAGTGTGGATCTGAGAGATGGTAATCAGGCATTAATTGAGCCTATGGTTGTAGAAGAGAAGATTGAATTCTTTAATCTTTTGGTAAAACTGGGATTTAAGGAGATCGAGGTAGGTTTTCCTTCTGCTTCTCAGATTGAATATGATTTCTTAAGGACACTGGTGGACAGGAATCTGATTCCTGATGATGTTAAGGTACAGGTACTGATTCAGTGCAGACCGCACTTGATAGAGCGTACATTTGAGGCTATTAAGGGCTGTAAGAATGTAATTATTCATATTTACAATTCTACATCTACTTTACAGAGAGACGTTGTATTCAACATGAGCCGTGAGGAAATTAAACAGATTGCCGTTGATGGTACGAAGCTTGTCAAGGAATACGTGAAGAATTTTGATGGCAATATCCAGCTTGAGTATTCTCCGGAGAGCTTTACAGGTACAGAGATGGATTTTGCTCTTGAAATATGTGAGGCGGTTAAGGAAGTATGGCAGCCAACAGTCGAGAATCCGATTATTCTCAATCTGCCTGCAACAGTCGAGATGACGACGCCGAATGTGTATGCGGATCAGATCGAGTGGATGTCTACGCATTTTACAGAGCGAGAGAAGATTGTTTTGAGTATCCATCCTCACAATGACAGAGGATGCGGTGTGGCTGCTTCTGAACTGGCATTGCTGGCAGGAGCAGACAGAATTGAAGGTACGTTATTTGGCAACGGTGAACGTACTGGTAATGTGGATGTACTGAATATCGCTTATAATATGTTTTCACAGGGAATTAACCCACAGTTGAATATAGAGAATATCAGTGAAATAATTGATGTTTATGAGAGATGTAATAAGATGGAGATCGATCCGAGACATCCATATGCGGGTAAACTGGTCTTTACGGCTTTCTCCGGTTCCCACCAGGATGCCATCAATAAAGGACTTCATGCGATGGAAGAAAGACATCCTGATATCTGGGAAGTTCCTTATTTGCCGATCGATCCTGCAGATCTTGGCAGAAAATATGAGCCGATTGTTCGTATTAACAGTCAGTCCGGCAAGGGCGGTGTAGCCTTTATTATGGATCAGTATTATGGTTTCAAGCTGCCTAAGGCAATGCACAAAGAGCTGGCTGATGAGATCCAGCTTATCTCTGAGCGTCAGGGAGAGGTATCACCTTCACAGATTATGGAGAAGTTCAGAGAGATGTATATTAATGCAAAGTATCCATTGCACTTCAAGAAGATGCGGATAGAAGATATTCCAGAGACAGAAGAAGGTTTCGATACAAAGGTTACACTTACATATACTTTCAAAGAGGAACTGAAGACGATAGAGGGCTTTGGCAATGGTCCTGTTGATGCTGTTAAGCATGGATTATGTCAGCAGGCCGGCTTCAGAACCAAGCTGACTATGTATGAACAGCATGCGCTGACTTCGGGATCTGATTCCCAGGCAGCTACTTATATTGAATTGATGAGCTCCGACACAGGAGAAAGGGCATTCGGTGTTGGTATCAGTTCCAATATTACCCGTTCATCCGTAAGGGCGATTTTCAGTGCTATGAACAGATTGTTTTTCAGAAATAAATAATTAAGGATGATCAACAGAAGGCAGGGGCTGTCGCTGATTTGCGACAGCCCCTTTTTAACGGGACAGTCACAAAAAAGTTAAATAATTGTTACAAAATGACTTTTAAAATATTAATTGTTGTGCTAAAATAGATTCAGTTACCATCGGTAAGGGAGAAGAATACTTAGTTGTACCGATGAAAGAGATAAAGATATAGGAAATGGAAGAAGAAAGGTAATGGAAGTGATACAAATGAAGAAAAAGATAATGGCAATGCTGCTGACAATTCTTATGTGCCTGCCGATGATGGTCTCCATAACAGCCAATGCGGCAAGTACGGATTATAAAACCTGGCTGCAGAGTGATCCGGAATGGGGAAGTATCCATCTGGGAACAAGTGATTATACGATGAAATCATCAGGATGTCTGGTAACATCCATTGCAATGCTGATCTGTCATACAGGAAGTGCCGATCCGTCTTCTTTTAATCCTGGAACACTTGTTAATTATTTGAATAACAATGGCGGATTTACATCTGATGGTGCTCTTTATTGGGAAAAGGTCAATGGTGCAGCAGAAGATTTTAGTCTGGTTAATTATAAGATAAGTCTGGCAGACATGACACAGGCAGAGAAGACGGCCAAGATGAAAGAGTATCTGGATGCCGGTGATGCTGTTATTATTTCTGTAAGGAATGGTGGACACTGGGTAGCACTGGACAGGATTGAAGGCAATACTGTATATATGATGGATCCTGCATCAAGCAATACGAATTTGTATGATGCATATGATGTGACAGGCGTGGATCGTCTGGCTATTTATAAAGGCAAATATAGTTCAGGCACTACCAGCGGTAATAATGATGGTTCCAGTAGTACTTCAGGCGGGACCGGCAAGGTTAATTGCTCCAGTTTGAATGTGCGATCAGGAGCTGGTACCAATCACAGTATTGTAACAACTATATCCAGAGATACAACAGTTACGATTCTTGGAGAAGCCAAGGATAATAATGGTGATAAGTGGTACAAAATCAGTGTTAACGGCAAAACAGGGTATGTTTTTGCACAATATATAACCTTGACTTCATCAGGAACATCCGATTCCGATAGTCAGCAAGCTTCGGGTACAGGTGTAGTCAATTGCTCTTCTCTGAATGTGCGCTCAGGAGCCGGTACAGAATATAGTGTTGTGACAACTATATCAAGGAATCAGTCTGTGACGATTACAAGTAAGGCAAAAGACAGCAATGGTGATACATGGTATGGTGTAAGCTTTACAAAGAGCGGAAATAGTTATAAGGGATATGTGTTTGCTGAGTACATAACGATGGACAGCAATAGTGATAGTAATACGTCTGCCTCAGGGCAGATCATGACAGTTGCTTACGATGCTGTCAATGTTCGAAGCGGTGCCGGTACATCCAAGGGTGTTGTCTGCGTTGTATATAAAGATGAACAGGTAACTGTTTTAGGGCAGGATAAAGACAGCAATGGAGATACATGGTATAAGGTGGAAACATCCTCAGGCAAGACGGGATATATCCGTTCTGATCTGCTGAAAGCGGAATCTTCTGATAGTGGCAGCAGTTCTTCCGGTGATTCTGAAGCAAATGGAAAGAAGCTGCAGGTAATCTATGATGGCGTCAATATGAGAAAGGGAGCCGGAACTTCTTATGATGTTGTGGAAGTCATTTATCTGGAAGATACTTTGACTGTTCTGGGGCAGGACAAGGACAGCAGCGGCAATGTATGGTATAAAGTCAAAGCAACATCCGGTAATACAGGATATATACGTTATGATATGGTGAAGGAAGCAGGGCAGTCTTCTGAGAATCAGGGAACTGTTTCAGGAACAGTTACAGCTGAATGGCTGAATGTCAGAAGCGGGGCCGGTACATCTTATGATGTTCTGGTGGTCATACCTGAAGGAACTAAGGTTACAATTATAGAGACTGTTGCAGATGGCAGTGGAAGCCAGTGGTATCATATAACAGTGAATTATGATGGCAGTAATTATAATGGATATGCGTCTGCACAGTATATTCAGAAGTAAAAAATAATAATTAAGAGGGTTTTTAAATCAAAACCTGTGGTAATTCTTACATTTGCCACAGGTTTTGATTGTTATTTTTTTAAATTCAGATTATAATTAGTATAATTGTGGTCTAAGGAGAAGATAGAGTGGAAAATAGAGAACAATATAAACGGTTGATAATGTTTTTTGCTTCTACACTTATTTTGCTGGTTCAGGTTGCTATTTTTTATTATATATGGAACCGATATTATAATTACCGATCGGTTATCGGTGCTTTGTACTGGCGAAGAGGTAACTGGGCCCTGATGGGCGTTTATGCATTTACTAATTTCTTTTTTTCAAAGCTTTATGGTGCTTACAAAGTAGGGTATCTGAAAATATCAGATGTTATCCTGTCACAGATTCTGGCGGTTCTTTGCTGTAATGCAGTGACATATCTTCAGCTGGCTCTGATTGGACGCTGGCGTTTTACAGCTTATTTAGAGCCGATCATTCAGATGACGGTATATGATGTTGTGGCTGTTGTCATCTGGGTTGTTTTTATGAGATGGATTTATGCTAAAATTTATCCGCCGAGACAGCTGCTGTTGATTTATGGAGATATTAATCCAAAGGCGTTGATCAGTAAAATGACATCCCGGACAGATAAATACAGCATTGTTGATATGATTAATATTACAGAAGGATATGATGCTGTCGCTGAGCGCATCAGTAAATACGAAGCCATTGTTATTGGTGATATTCCGTCTATTTACAGAAATAAACTATTGAAGTACTGTTATGAAAAGTCCATACGCTGTTACAGTATACCAAAGATTTCAGATATTATGATTAAAAGTTCTACAACAATCAATCTGTTTGATACGGAATTACTGCTGTTCAGGAACAGAGGACTGACGGCTGAACAAAAATTGCTGAAAAGAGCTTCGGATATTGTTTTTTCCTGTATTATTTTGATTGTTTTTTCACCTGTTCTGTTGATTGTAGCTCTGGCTATTAAACTATATGACGGAGGACCAATATTATATAAGCAGGAAAGACTGACGTATGATCATAGAGTATTTATGATCTATAAGTTCAGAAGTATGAAGGTTGATTCGGAAAATTCCGGAGCTGAACTCGCTAAAAAGAATGATGACAGAATCACACCAGTGGGACATATTATACGGGCACTGCATATAGATGAACTGCCGCAGCTTTTCAATATTCTGAAAGGTGATATGGCATTCGTGGGTCCAAGGCCGGAGCGTCCGGAGATAGCGGAGCTTTATAAAAAAAGTATCCCTGAATTTGACTTTCGTTTAAAAATGAAAGCCGGATTAACAGGATACGCTCAGGTATTCGGTAAATACAGTACAACGCCATATGATAAATTGAAACTGGATCTGACTTATATAGAAAATTATAGCTTTGCCCTTGACATTATGATTATTATGCAGACAGTAAAAATCCTGTTCCAGAAGGAAAATTCAGAAGGACTTGAAGCAGGACAGAAGACTGCCCTGCGCACGGAGGATAAGAAGGATTGATGACAGCTTTAACTGAAAAAAGCCAGAAAGATGAAGTACAGGTGTCGGTTATTATACCTGTTCATAATGGTGCTGCTTATATATTAAAAGCTTTGGAGTCTGTATTGCTGCAGAATGTTCCTCTGGAGATTATAATTGTGGATGATGGCTCTACAGATGATCTTATGTCGGTGCTTGCCCCTTTTTTGATAAAGCCGGAGATACATCTGATCAGAAACATGCGAAACATAGGTGTTGCAGAAAGCCGAAATAAAGGAGTGAGGGCTGCCAGAGGCACATATGTCGCTTTTCTTGATTGTGATGACTGGTGGGAGCCTCAAAAGCTAATAAAGCAACTGGATTTAATGAAAAAAACGGGATCGGTTCTGTGTGCCACAGGACGCCGATTGATAACACCGTCAGGCGAACCTACGGATAAGATAATCGGAGTAAAAGAAAAACTGACCTACAGAGATCTTCTTTTTCAGAACCCCATTAATTGTTCTTCGGTTGTGATAAAACGGGATGTGGCAGTATCATTTCCGATGTCCCATGATGAATGTCATGAAGATTATATTATGTGGTTTCAGATTTTGAAACAGTACAAAAGGGCATGTGCCATTAATGAGCCATTGTTGAATTATCGACTGAGTAATACTGGAAAATCCGGCAATAAATTTAAATCTGCCAGGATGACTTTCAGAGTTTACAGGCATATGGGTTTTGGCATATTAAAGTCATTGGTTTGTTTTGCTGGTTATGCTATTAATGGAGTAAGAAAGTATTATTTACATAGCTAACATGGCCATAAAGAAAAAAAAATATTTTTTTTAAAAATATATGTCACAATCTGTCAGTAAAGCAGGTTTATAAGTTATATAAATAGCTTTGCGGGAGGCAGACGGATGACTGCGCAGTTAGAAACAAAGGATAATCATGAATCTGTAGAAAAATTTACAATTTTATTTAAGACTTATTCCAAGGCTTTGAAGAGAAAGGCAAACAGTATTTTAAAGGATGAGGGATGGGCGGAAGATGCGGTACAGTCGACATTTGAAAAACTGCTCCGGCATATGGACAAAGTCGATGAACCTTATAGCGAGAGAACCAGATGCTATTTGTATACGATTTTGGTTAATCACTGCTATTCTGCCATCAAGAAAAAGAACAGATGCCTTCCGATGGATGATTACACCATGCAGGTGGATTATGGAACAAAATTGATAAGACGTGATGAGTCTGTAGATCATATTATCTGCGAGGAATTGTTGAATGATGTTCGGAAGATTCCGGAAATATATTCAAACTTGCTGATCCTGCATGCGGTCTATAATTATTCATTGCAGGAGATTAGTTCAATGCTGGAATTAAAACCGGCAACCGTAAGGAAAAGAATGCAAAGAGGAAGAGAAATGCTGGCTGGTATCAGACAGCAACACCAGAAATAATGAATGGAGCTGTCGGCGACAGCCCCATTCATTATTTTTA
>JBJEJD010000131.1:0-12579 GCA_051877705.1 Coprococcus sp.
GATTATACAGTGGATTTCTGAAAATAAAATCAGTTATTTCTTTCAATATTCTTAAGTTTTTATATATTCAGAATACGGTTTCTGTTAATAACCCGGACAGACACAACGGCAGAAAAAGCACCAATTAATGCTCCTATAATCACATCCGTCGGATAATGAACCCCTACATACATTCTGGAGAATGCAATCAACGCTGCCAGTATACAGGCTGCAATACCAAGTCTTCTATCCGACAGTTTCAGCATGGTCAGGGCCGCCGCCACAGAGCTGCAGGTATGTCCTGAAGGGAAAGAATAATCAGAAGGTGCTTTAATTAATATTTCCAGTTCGTTTAGAAGGGTATATGGCCTTGGCCTCGCAACTATATTTTTCAAAAGCAGATTAGTAATGATAAAACCAATAAGCAAAGCCAATAATACTGCTGTTCCCTCCCGCCTGTGCTTTTTACAGGCCAAAAGAATAATCCCTGCCAGAATCCATATCCATCCTGCATTACCAAGATTCGTAATAAATGTAAAAAAAATATCCAGCCATGGATGCCGGATAACCTCCTGCAATAATAATAAAAAATTGCCTTCAGTCACTGAAATGATCTCCATAGCAACTCCTTTCATCTATTAGATATACAAATCCCCTTATCCTGGGATAAATGGGACTGACAGATCATACGTCAGTCCCATTCATGCATTTTATATTTATCATCTCGCGTATTGTATTTACATCATATCATAAAACATGCAGTAATGCCACCTCTTTTAGATATAGCAAAAATAAAAGGCTGCTTAGAAAAAAAGGACGGATGTCTTTCGACATCCGTCCGAAATATTTTACAAATCATTAGCAGATTGCTTTCTTTGGACAAGCCTCTGCACAAGCACCACAGTTTGTACACTTATCATAATCGATAACAGCATTGAAGTTAACAACATGAATCGCATCATGCTCACATGTCTTTACACACTTCATACAGCCAATACAGCTGGTCTTGCAGACCTTCATAGCATCAGCACCCTTGTCAGTATTGACACAAAGCACATGATGTTTCTGCTCAAATGGTACGAGAGCGATAACATGTTTTGGACAGGTCTTCACGCAGATACCACAGCCCACACAACGATCCTGATCGATCATAGCCAGACCATCATGAATAATGATCGCCTTTTCAGGACATACAGCTGCACAGTCACCATGACCAAGACAACCGTAAGCACATGTGCTGTCACCGGCAAACATGAGGCTGACTGCCTGACATGTATCAACACCGTCATAAACCAGTTTCTGACCTGCATTGGTACATGTACCGTTACACTGTACAAGAGCAACCTTTCTCACCATACTGCCGGCAGATTTTCCAAGGATCTCTGCACATTCTTCAGCCACATCAGGACCGCCAGGAGAACAAAGACCGATTTCTGCAGTTCCTGCTGCAAGAGCTGCAGCATAACCGTCACAACCGGAGAAACCGCAGGCACCACAGTTAGCGCCCGGAAGAGCTTCCCTGACAGCTGCCTGTTTTTCATCAACAGGTACCGCAAACTGAACAGAAGCCCAGGACAGCAGTAAGCCTGCTACAATAGCAATAACCGCTACAATAATAATGCCTTCCATATTCAATCCCTCCTATTTGAAAATGCCATCTACAAGGCCGCCAAAGCCAAGGAATGAACATGCTACGATAGATGCGGATACCAGAGTGATCGGCAGGCCCTGCATGGATTTAGGGATATCTGCTGTCTCAAGTTTGCCTCTGACACCTGCAAAAAGCACCATGGCAACAAGGAAACCAACACCGGAACCTGCTGCATTGATCAGAGATTCAACATAATTGTAACCAGAAGTAATATTCAGGGTTGTAACACCAAGAACTGCACAGTTTGTTGTGATCAGAGGAAGGTATACACCCAGAGCCTGGTACAGAGGAGGCATATTCTTCTTCATAAAGATCTCGATGAACTGAACGAGAGCAGCAATAATCAGAATGAATACGATTGTCTGTAAGTAACCAAGGCCAAAACGATCAAGTAAGAATGTCTGGATCGGCCATGTAACAGCTGTTGCAACAACCATAACAACGATAACGGCTGCACTCATGCTGACTGCTGTATCCAGCTTCTTGGAAACGCCCAGGAAAGGACAGATACCAAGGAATTTGGATAAGATATAGTTATTCGTCAGAATGGCTGCAAGAAAAATGGAAACCAAACCTGTAATTGACATTATTTACAACCTCCTTCTGAAGCTTTCATACAGCTTGCTGCCTGCGGACAATTACAGCAGGACAGAGTTGCCGGTTCTTTGCCTTTGCCTTCTGCAATACGGTTAAATAATGCAATCAGCATACCGAATACAAAGAAACCACCTGGCGGAAGGATAAGAATCAGCATTGGCTGAATAATACTTCCGTTGTTGAGTACGATGCCCATCCAGGAGCCATTACCGATAATCTCACGGATGGAGCCCATCAGGAACAGAGCAATCGTGAAACCGATACCCATACCAAGAGCATCCAGAATAGAAGGCAGAACCTTATTCTTGCTGGCAAAACTCTCTGCACGGCCAAGGATAATACAGTTAACAACGATCAGCGGAAGGTAAATACCAAGGGCTGAATCAAGAGCAGGCACAAAAGCCTTTACAAGCATCTGAATAATAGTAACGAAACCTGCAATAATAGTAATGAAAGCAGGGATACGAACCTTATCCGGAATAATATTACGAAGTAAAGAAATAACAATATTGGAACCCAGCAGTACCAATGTTGCAGCAGCACCCATACCAAGACCATTAAATGCCTGAGTTGTAACGGCCAGTGTAGGACAGGTACCTAATACAAGACGAAGTACAGGGTTTTCTTTAACAAAACCGGCTGTAAAAATCTCGCCATAACTTTTCTGTTTCTTAGCCATTAGTTAGCACCTCCTACTACAGCATTATACTGCTTAATAGCCTCATTTACATCCTTTGTAACTGCGCGGGATGTAAGTGTTGCACCGGCAACAGCCTCAATTGTACCACCATCTTTAGCTACAGCAAATGAACCGCTTTCAGGAATTGCTCCCTCAAACTGAGCTCTCTTGGCAACACCGTCACCATTATCTGTCCATTTAGCACCAAGACCAGGTGTCTCATCTCCAGCCTCTGTTACTTTAACACCAACAATCTCTCCCTCAGAAGAAATACCGACCATGGAAACAACGGCACCGCCGTAGCCCTTGTTGGAACCTGAGAACACATAACCAGCGCCATTTTTTGCTGCATAATAAGTGTAATCAACGCCATCAACATTGACTGTACATTCATCAAAATCATCAGCCTCAGGCAAAACTTCCTTTCTGGAAAGGCTGTCTGCCTCTTTCTGATTCTGACTGATCTTGTCTGCTGTAGCTCCATTGGTAAGGAACAGCAGAACCGTAATAACTGTAGCAATTACAAATAATTTAATTGTAGGAATACCTAATGATTTAAAATTCATTACTTAGCCTCCTTTACAGTACCGAATGGCTTCGGAATTGTAACTCTTTCAATCAGAGGAACGATGATATTCATCAGAACGATTGAGTAAGATACACCTTCCGGAAGGGAAGCAAACACACGAATAAGTACTGTGATAATACCACAGCAAAGAGCATAAATAAACTTGCCTTTATTCGTCAGAGGACTTGTAACATAATCTGTAGCCATGAAAATTGCACCAAGGAACAGACCGCCACAGAGAATCTGAGCAACCGGATCCTGGCCCAGTATGAAGGACAGTACGAATACAGTTGCAATATAAGTTACAGGAATAATAGCAGAAATAACTTTTCTGCAAACCAGGTAAATGCCACCGATAAGCAGGCAGACAGCACTTGTCTCACCCAGACATCCAGGGATATTACCAATAAACATATCCATATAAGATGGAACAGCATCTGCAGCACCTGCAGCAATATTAGCCAGAGGTGAAGCTGTAGCAGTTGTATCAGCACCAAAGCTGCCTGCCGGATACCATGTTGTCATCAGTACCGGGAAGGAGTTCATCAGAACGATACGGGCCAGAAGTGCCGGATTGACAAAATTCTGTCCGAGGCCGCCGAACATCTGCTTCACCATAACTATAGCGATAATGCCGCCGATAATCGGAACATAGATCGGTACACTTGAAGGCAGGTTAAATGCCAGAAGAATACCGGTAACTACTGCACTGAGATCACCGATTGTCTGTTCACGCTTCATGACTTTGCGGCAGATATATTCGGCAATTACACAAGTTGCCACTGAAACAATGACAATGATTGCAGCCCTGATACCAAAGAAATAAATTGATGCAATCAAAGAAGGAATTAAAGCGATGATAACATCAAGCATAATATTCTTAGTCTTCACCGGGCTCGAAATATGAGGAGATGAAGAAACGATTAATTTACCATCCATTATGTACACCTACTTTCCTGCATTACGAAGAATTGTTTTACCAATTCTCATGGACTGAACGAGTTTCCTGTTAGCCGGACATACGAATGAACAGCATCCGCATTCCATACATGTCATAACACTGTATGTCTTCAGATCGTCTACTCTCTTATAAATCGTAGCTGCTTCCAGTTTTGTCGGCATCAGATTCATAGGACAGGCATTGACACAGCGTCCACAGCTGATACATGCTGTAGGCTCCATGGATTTTGCATCCTTCTCATCAAATGCGAGGAAAGCATTGTTCTGCTTCAATACAGGGAATTCATCTGTCATCAGAGCTGTACCCATCATAGGACCACCACTGATCAGTTTGGCAGGAGTACCTTTGTAACCGCCGCAAAAAGCGATAATATCCTTAATAGGAGTACCAATAAGAACTCTGACGTTCTTAGCTTCATTAACAGCTGAACCGTCAACAGTCACACGCTTTGTTGTTAAAGGCATACCTGTCTTCAGGTAACCTCCAAGGAAACCGGCAGATGCAACGTTCATAACGATACAGCCAACATCAGAAGGCAGTTTGCCAGGAGGCACCTGACGTCCTGTACACTGCTCAATCAGAACTTTTTCAGCACCCTGCGGATAACGGGACGGAAGTGTAACAACCTCGATGCTGCTGTCGCCTGCAGTCTGCTCCTGCATCAGTTTGATAGCTTCAGGTTTATTATCCTCGATACCGATCAGAGCCTTAGGAATACCTACATACTTCATAACTTCTCTGACACCATAAAGAACATTCTCATAGTTCTCCATGATCTCACGAACGTCAGCCGTAATATAAGGCTCACATTCTGCTGCATTGATGCAAAGGAAATCAATCTTATCCTTCGGATTTAACTTAACATGTGCCGGGAAACCTGCACCACCAAGACCTACAAGACCAGAATCCTTTACAGCTGCGAGGAACTCCTCTTTTGAATTAACAACTGGCGGCTTGATTGCCGGATCTACTGTCTGCAGACCATCTGTGTCAATAACGACTGCCTGTGCTTTGGAGCCGTTCGGCATCAAAACCGTGTCAATTTTTTTGACTGTTCCTGACACGCTGGAGTGTATCGGCGCTGACACAAATGCTGTGCTGCTTCCTACAAGCGTACCCACATATACCTGGTCTTTTACTTTGACACAAGGTGTACAAGGTGCACCGATATGCTGTGACATAACGATAGTGACAGTTGCCGGCACAGGCATCGTGGCTGTCTCACATGCACTTGTATTTTTTCTGTGAGGTACGGGTGCTCCAGGGCTTTTTACAAATCCTAAACTGCCAAGAAGTCCACTTGATTGTTTTGCCATTTGAATCCTCCTCTAAATATTTTTGAGCCGAAGCCCAGAAAACTTTATTTAATAAACCAGATTACAACATCAGCTGTGAGTCTGATTATATTCCTTTAAAATATAGCCTGAATTTTTTCCTTTAAATTCGAACATATCCACTATATCCGAATTATTATACCAAATATTTTTATCATTATCAACAAAAATCGCCAAAACACCATATTGCCCGGCAAGTTCCATACCTTTATCAAGCCCCAGCACAAAGCAGGCAGTAGACAAAGCATCCCCAAGAACACTGTCCTCGCAGATAATTGTCACCTGCATCAAACCACTGTCGGCCGGGTATCCTGTCCGTGGATCAAGTATATGATGATATCGGACACCTTCCTGTTCAAAATAACGTTCATAGTCTCCTGACGTGGAAATGGTCGTATCTGTCAGAGTCAGTATTCCAATGGCAGAATTCTCATCTCCCCTTGGATCCCTCAGAGCCACTCTGAAATTACTGCCATCATTCTTTGTTCCATAAACAAAAATAGAACTGCCCGCTGATACCATGCCGCCAGACACATTCGAAGCTGAAAGAATCTCTCTTGTCTTCTGTATGGCATAACCTTTTCCAATGGCCCCCAACTCGATCTTTATATCCGGATTTTCCGTGGAGAGCACTCCTGAAGCCGGATCGAATGCCAGCTGTGTATAATCGACACTATCTTTCGCTTCCTCAATATCACTTATATCAGGAACCTTCATTTCAGATATATCAAACTCACTGTCACCCATTCTGTCAAAATTCCACAGAGTAGACAATGGAAGGACCGTCATATCAAATGCCCCTTCGCTGTCACGGCTCACCTCGAGTGCAGTTTTCATCACATCTCCGATTTCTGACATGTCCGCTTCCTGCTTCACATTAAACTGAGCAGCCAGTGACCCTTCTTCACGCCATGAAATTAAATCATCACAAGCATACAGTTCCTGCTCAATTTCCTGGATGATACTTCTCGCATTGTCAGAAAAAACACGAATTCCAAATACTGTCCCCATGGTAAAAATATAGGATGAATCATCTGACCCCGTTTCCTGCTGTATCTTTCCCTTTCCACAGCAGACCAGCTGGAACAAAATGACTGTTATAACCAGCATCCATCCCAGCTTTTTTATATAGCTCATCAAATTATGCACCTCATTATTCATGTCTGCCATAAAAGGAATGACAAATATTTAACTTTGTATACTATACACATTCTACTATGATACGTTAATGATTTCAAGCATAGTTTACAGTTTTTTTAGAAAAAGAACAATTCTTTTTTATAAATTGCCAGTTTATACCCATCCTAGTATTCTTTGCTTTCCATGTAATGCATATAACGCACAACCATCAATGCTATCTCAAATGTAATGGCATCTTCAAATACTCTAAGATCCAATCCTGTTGCTTTATTAACTTTATCAAGACGATAAACCAGAGTATTTCTATGGATATAAAGCTGCCTTGCCGTCTCTGATACATTCAGACTGTTCTCAAAAAACTTGCGGATAGTCAAAAGAGTCTCATCATCAAACTCATCCGGTGTTGTCCCCGGGAATATCTCGTCAATAAACATCTTACAAAGAGGAATCGGCAGCTGATAGATCAGGCGACCAATGCCAAGTCTGTTGTAAGCCACTACAGACTTTTCATCATAGAAAATCTTTCCTACATCAAGTGCCATCTTTGCCTCATTATATGATCTGGAAATATCTTTAATATTATTAACAATAGTACCATAAGCAATTTTGGCATTGGACATAGCTTCTGTATTCAAAAGATCTACAATAGTTCTGGCCAGAACATGCATTTCTTTATAAGAATCCTTTTCTGCCAATTCCTTAACAAGAATGATACTTGCCTCATCCACAGCTGTAATATAATCGCCGGACTTGCCTGTAAACAGGCTTTTAATAATCTCCATAGCATTATTGTCTCTGCTTCTATTGGTCTCGATAACAAAAACAAGTCTTCTGGCTTCTGCATTAATGTGCAGCTTTTTCGCCTTATTATAAATATCCACAAGGAGCATATTATCAAGAAGCACATTCTTGATAAAGTTTTCCTTATCATATTTTTCCTTATATGCAGATAAAAGATTTTGAATCTGGAAAGCAACAAGTTTTCCAATTGTATAAATATCATCGCTGTCACCACGAATCAGCATTACATATTCCAGGCTTCCCGCATCCATGATTTTAAAATACTGATAACCCTGGACCACCTGAATCTCCGCAGGCGAAGACACAAATGTCAACACAGATTCTCTGTACTGCTGCGCATCACTATTTGTGGCAGCGATCACATTTCCTTCTGTATCCAGCAGGCACAGATCCGTTCTTGTAATGGCTTTTACACCCTCAATTGTACTTTGCAGCATCTGATTATACGCCATATATAATTCCTCCTTTTCATACAAACACGAATTCATATTAAGCCTTGCATGTCGCAGACTCACTGCTTCGCAGTCTCCGCTGCTGCCGCAGCTCCGGTCTGCGACTGGCGGCAGACCGCTCCTCCACATGCCGTTGCTTTTGACGTTAAGCCTTGCATGTCGCAGACTCACTGCTCCGCAGTCTCCGCTGCTGCCGCAGCTCCGGTCTGCGACTGGCGGCAGACCGCCCTATGCCGTTATAAACTTTAAGCCTTCTGCAAGCGAGCTTGCCGCGGCTTAAAGTTTATAACGGCGCATGGCTTAACTGATATATCATATCATAAACCAAAAAAAGAGGGAATACAACTGTATTCCCTCAAAAATTGTCAAAACAGACTAGTTTGTAATTGTAACCTGAGTCTCCTTATCGAATACATGAATCTTGTTAATATCGAAGGAAATCTTCATAACATCGCCCGGTTTAGCTTTTGTACTTGGATGTTCACGACATGTTACATCGATACCATCAACTGTCAGATATAAGAATACCTCTGCACCAAGCATTTCATATACTCTTACACTTGCCTCAACTGTGTTGTTATCATTAGCTCCTGTATATCTCTCTGTAGAGAATACATCTTCCGGTCTGATACCAAATGTAACTTCCTTGCCAACATAATCACCCAGCTTAGCAGCCTTCTCAGGTGTAACAATAACCCTATGACCTTCGCCATATGTAAGGAACATATCGTTGCCTTCTTTGACAACCTTTGCATCAATAAAGTTCATCTGAGGAGAACCAATGAAGCCTGCAACGAATAAGTTGCCAGGGAAATCATACAGATTCTGAGGAGAATCTACCTGCTGAACAATACCATCCTTCATAACAACAATTCTTGTACCAAGTGTCATAGCCTCTGTCTGGTCATGTGTTACATAAATGATTGTTGTCTGCAGTCTCTGATGCAGTTTGGAAATTTCAAGACGCATCTGAACACGAAGTTTTGCATCCAGGTTGGATAAAGGCTCGTCCATAAGGAATACCTTTGGCTCACGTACGATAGCACGACCCATAGCAACACGCTGTCTCTGACCACCAGATAACAGTTTCGGCTTTCTCTCAAGCAGATGTTCAATATCAAGAATACGTGCAGCCTCATGTACACGCTTGTCAATCTCATCCTTCGGCATCTTTCTTAATTTAAGGCCAAATGCCATATTGTCGTAAATAGACATATGTGGATACAGAGCGTAGCTCTGGAATACCATTGCGATATCTCTGTCTTTTGGTTCAACATCATTTACCAGTTTGTCATCTATGTACAACTCACCTTTACTGATCTCTTCCAAACCTGCGATCATACGAAGTGTTGTTGATTTACCACAACCTGATGGTCCTACGAAAATGATGAATTCTTTATCTTCAATCTCAAGGTTAAAGTCCTTAACTGCATTGAAACCATTTGGATAAATTTTGTAAATATGTCTCAGTGATAAGCTTGCCATAAAAAAATTTCCCCCTTGTAAGTATTTAGCACTCTCTTTCTGGTTATATACTACACCAGATAACCAGAAAGAACCATAGATGGTTTAACCAAATAATAATTCATAACTTTGTTGATTTTTCTAAAATCCGATTCTTTTTTGCAGATTGTACAAGTTTAATCAAATTCCTGAACATTTTCATAAGCAAAATGAATGCCGAAAACGCAAAAAACCCTTTTTCAGACTGTCATTTTTTTATTATTCATCAAACCGGGCTAATTGACTGCCAAAATTTACATATTTTTGAACAGATTGACCATCTCAATGGCGCTAAGTGCCACATCATATCCCTTATTGCCTGCTTTTGTACCTGCTCTCTCGATAGCCTGCTCAATAGTATCCGTAGTAAGTACACCAAAAAGTACCGGCAAACCTGAAGACAGGGAAACAGAAGCAATGCCCTTGGAAACCTCAGCACATACATAATCATAATGAGAAGTAGATCCTTTGATAACAGCGCCAAGACAAATGATAGCATCATACTTTCCTGAAGCTGCCATTTTCTGTGCTGCAAGAGGTATCTCAAATGCTCCCGGAACCCAGGCAACATCAACATCCTCATCATTAACACCGTGTCTTACAAGGCCATCCATGGCACCGCCCAGCAGTTTGGATGTGATAAACTCATTAAAACGTGAGCATACAATACCGATCTTAATTTCCTCTGCTATTAATTTACCTTCTAATACATTCATTTTTTTCTCTCCTTTTCATAATAAATTATTCATTATCTTTACTTTTTTCCGGCTTTACCGGATATGTTAAAAGATGCCCCATTTTCTCCTGCTTGGTCAGCAGATAGAATGCATCATTTTTACCAAGTTCCATTTGAATCGGAACACGCTCGATGATTTTAAGATCAAAGGCTGCAATCCCATCTATTTTCTGAGGATTATTTGTCATCAGTCTAAGCTCATGCACTCCAAGATCTTCCAGGATCTGAGATCCAATAGTATAATCTCTCATATCTGCAGGGAATCCAAGCATAATATTGGCCTGGATCGTATCGTAACCCTCATCCTGAAGCGCATACGCTCTAATCTTATTGATAAGTCCAATACCACGGCCCTCTTGCCTGAGATAAAGCAGCACTCCGCGGCCTTCCTTCTGAATCATTCGCATAGCTGCTTCCAGCTGTTCACCACAGTCGCACTTTGCAGAACCAAAAGCATCACCCGTAAGACATTCAGAATGAACACGGCATAAGACCGCTTTTCCGTCACCAATTTCACCCTTGACCAAAGCCACATGATGTTCACCATTCAATTTATTAATATAGCCATACATCATAAAATCGCCATATTTTGTTGGAAGCTTAGCCTTTGCCACACATTCAACCAGTTTTTCGTGTTCTTTTCTATAACGTTTAATCTGAGCAATCGTACAGATTTTTAAATCATGCTTCTCTGCAAAAGCTAACAGATCATTTTTTCTTGCCATAGTGCCGTCATCATTCATGATTTCACAGCAAAGACCTACTTTTTTCAAGCCAGCCATCTCCATCAGATCCACTGTCGCTTCAGTATGCCCCGGACGGTCAAAAACACCACCCTTTTTTGCAGCCAGCGGGAACATATGTCCAGGCCGTCTGAAATCCTCAGGACAAATATCATCCTCAACAGTCTTCATAGCTGTCAGAGATCTTTCAAAAGCAGAAATACCTGTCGATGTTTCCTTATAATCAATAGATTCCGTAAAAGCTGTACCGTGATTATCTGTATTCTCCATACACATCATATCCAATCCCAGCTTACTCACATAATCAGAATGCATAGGCATACAGATCAGCCCTTTTGCGTATGACGCCATAAAATTCACATTCTGCGGCGTCGCAAATTCTGCAGCACAGATGACATCTCCTTCGTTTTCTCTGTCTTCATCATCCATAACAACAACAATTTTGCCGTCACGGATATCTTCAAGCACCTCTTCTATTGTATTAAACTCCTTCATCAAATTCCTCCTTACATAAATCCATTTTCTATCAGAAATGCTTCCGTAATACCACCAGATGTCTGATCTTTTTCATCCTCCGACTGGCAGCGCAGCAGTTTTTCTACATATTTACCGATAAGATCACACTCCAGATTCACTGTATCTCCCGGTTTCTTCTTTAATAATATAGTCTCCTCACCGGTATGAGGAATAACAGATACTTTAAAGCACTCATCATCTACATAAGCCAGTGTCAGACTGATACCATCAATGGCAATAGAACCTTTCTCAATCATATATTTCAGCAGAGAACTCTTTGCTGAAACTGTGATCCATACAGCATTATCCTCTCTGACCATAGAGGTAATGGTACCTGTACCATCAATATGTCCACTAACAATATGTCCTCCAAGTCGGCTGCTCAGTGTCAAAGCTCTTTCGAGATTCACACGACTTCCAGCATGCAGGGATGACAGATTAGTTCTTCGGACTGTCTCGGCCATAACATCTGCATCAAAACTGTTACCTCGAATAGATGTTACAGTCAGACAAATACCGTTTGTGGCAATACTGTCACCAACTTTTGTTCCCTCCAGTACTTTTTCTGCACTGACTGTCAGGCGGTAGGACTCCTTTCCCGGAATCATCTGTTTGACTGTTCCTATTTCTTCTATAATTCCTGTAAACATATCAAACCTCCTGTTTCATTACATATCCGCTGATACAGATATCATTGCCAATATTTCTGGCACTTATGTCCCGAAGTTTCCAGGCATCCGCCAAATGGGCAATACCTCTTCCACCCACCGGTGTTCTGGATGAAGCACCTCCAATTATCATTGGTGCCACATACATCTGTACTTTATCTACAATATCTGCCTCAAAGGCCGCTGCTGCAAGAGTCGCTCCTCCTTCTATCAGAATACTGTCAATCTGCATCTGTCCCAGCATCTCCGTC
>JBJEJD010000132.1:0-2951 GCA_051877705.1 Coprococcus sp.
ATGAGCATGTTTTCAGGGGGAAGCTCATCAGGAGAGTCTTTCAAAACTCGTATAGGCTGAGTAGATACTGCTGGACGGTTACCTATTCATCACTGAATTGTTTTCCGGTATGATCCATATGGTATTTCCCTGTATAGATCAGCTGAGAAATCGGAACGATTTCAAATCCCTTATCCTGGAGTCCGGTAATCACTCTTTCCAAAGCATCTTTGGTATATTTGGCGCCGTTATGCATGAGGATAATGGCGCCGTCTTCGAGAGCTTTATGATTCAGGACGGTATCTACAATGCTGTCCGCTCCGTAATCTTTCCAGTCCAGACTGTCCACGGACCATTGAATGACATGATAACCGGAATTATTGGCAGCTTCGATTAATGTGTTATTGTAATCGCCATAGGGTGGACGAAAAAGTGTCATGTCAGTTCCGGTCAGCGCTTTTACCTTTTCGTGTGGCATCATGATTTCTGTTGTGCATTCTTCGAAGGAGAGCTGGGACATCTGCTTATGATTTTCAGAGTGATTACCAAGATCGTGGCCAGCAGCAGCTATTTTTTTTACGTCATCAGGATAAGATTCGATCCAGCCTCCGGTCATGAAAAATGTGGTTTTTACATTGTATTTATCAAGTATATTCAGAAGCGTGTCTGTGTCCTCATTGCCCCATGCAGCATCAAAGGAGATGGCCACCTGTGGTTTATCCGTGTTGACGCAGTATATGGGTAATTTACGCTCTGATGACAGTAATACAGAGGGGGCATGGCTGCTCATAAAAGTTGAGACGGCGGACGGAGCAGACGGAAAAAAAATCTGGATAATAAGGAAAGAGGCCAGGATGAGACTGCAGATTATACAGCCTGTTTTTAAAAAAAGTGGAAGAGAATGTTGGATTTTACGGATCACAGGTTTCATAGAATACTCCATGAGTGATTTGCCATAATATATGCTTAATGGAGCTTGAATAGAAGAAAAAGGAGCCGCCACATTGATGCGGCGGCTCCCTGAGACTATTGAAATACTGGATTATTTACCAAGACCCATGAGTTCATCTTTAAAGATACGTTCATCCATTGTCTTGACATCCTTCATAATCGGAGTGAAGTCCATCATATCAAGAATATCTTTCTGCAGATCATAGCCAGGAGCAACTTCTGTGAGCTCTACACCTTCTTCTGTCAGTTTGAATACAGCGCGCTCTGTAACATAGAATACTTTCTGGCCGGATTCCTTAGCGTAATCAGCGGAGAATGTAACCTGCTCAACCTGTTTGATAAATTTCTTCTTGCCCTTTGCTGTGAAAGTACCACAGAAGATAACAACAGGTGTATTCTGTGTGATGTTGATGAAGCCACCACAGCCGGCTACCTTTGTACCGAACTTGGATACATTGATGTTACCCTTTTCGTCACACTGAGCAAGACCGAGGAATGCAATGTCAAGACCGCCGCCATCGTAGAAGTCGAACTGGAAGGACTGATGAAGAACGCAGTCAGGATTGATTGTAACACCGAAGTCACCACCGCTTGCCGGTGTACCGCCGATAGTACCGCTCTCTGTTGTCAGGCACATACCGCCGATGCCTTCTTCTGCAGCAACAGCTGCAATACCTTCAGGCATACCAATACCAAGGTTAACAACTGCGTTTGGCTTTAATTCCATAGCACAGCGGCGGGCAATGATCTTACGATCGCTCATAGGCATTGGAGGGATAGCATCCATAGGGATTCTCTTCTCACCGGAGATTTCTGCTTTATACTGACTGCCGTTAGTCTGCATATGATTTTCCGGTTTTGCAACAACGATAGCATCAACATAAATGCCAGGAATCTGAACAAGACGTGTATCAAGAGAGCCGTATTCAACAACCTTCTCTACCTGTACAATAACATAACCGCCGTTTGTCTTGGCTGCCTGAACACATGGAATAACATCGGCAAAAACGCCTTCTTTCTCTAATGTACAGTTGCCATGTGTATCAGCATATGTAGCACGTACAATACTTACATTAACAGGAATGGATGGATAGAAAAGTTTTTCCTGTCCGTTGATATTGACAACCTGTACGATGTCGCCTTTCTCACGTGCCTTGTCATTGAGCTTGCCGCCTTCAATACGAGGGTCAACGAAAGTTTTGAGACCTACATGTGTGATCAGGCCCGGACGCTTAGCAGCGATTTCGCGATATAACTGGGATACAACACCCTGTGGGATATTGTAAGCTGCAAATTTGTTCTCAAGAGCAAGCTTCTGCATTCTAGGTTCAAGGCTCCAGTGACCTCCGATTACACAGGAGCAGAGACCTTCCTCTGCCAGATGGTTCAGCTGTCTGTCCTTACTGTCACCCATACCAGCGGCATAGAGTACTGTAAGATCTCTTGGTGAACCTGTAGCCAGGAATTCCTCCTGCATTGTTTTTGTAACCTCTTCTGCGTGAGCTGCACCTACAAAGCCATTGAAAGCAACCGTATCACCATCTTTGATAAATGTATGAATAGCTTCAGCAGCTGTCATAATTTTTGCCATTTTAAAAAGCCCTCCTTTTTATCATATCCTGACTATTATGACAGGATAAATGTCTATGCTCATATATTATACTGGAAAAATAGGTAATTTGTAAATACATCTTTTGTTCTGAAAATGAATAACAGCATCTAAAAATTGAATAATGTCAATAAAAACAAACAAAAATTGGCATAAAAAAATGTAAGTAATACACAAAAAAAGCAAGGAGATACGGATTTTTTTAAGGGAAAAAATGGTTGATTTGTCTAAACTTTGTACCTAAATAAATACAATAAATGACGAAAATATATAAATAAAAACTGGTGCATGAAAAAGCTTTCTGAACTTTCAAATATCCATAAAAACGTCAAAGAATGCTGATAAAGCAGGTTATAGCTGGCTTTTTGGGGATATATGGATTATAATAAAGAAGAATAGGGAGTTATTGAAT
>JBJEJD010000133.1:0-2345 GCA_051877705.1 Coprococcus sp.
TATATGGAAGAGTTATCCACAGGAACCGATAAAATCATTTATCAATTACCTAAAAAATAATGGTTTAAACACACATATCCGGTACCTGCCTAGTTGTCGATATCGTTGTCATCGATAGCATTTTCAGGTAACAGAATATGAATAGTCTCTATTCGATTTTTGTCCATTTCTTTTACTGTCAGTCGGATATGATCAATATCGATATATTCACCTTCCACTGGGATATGTCCGAGTTCATGAATCATATGACCTGCAATGGAATCATAGTCTTCGGATTCCAGATTAAGATCCAGTAATTCATTGATATCATCCAGTTTTGTATTGCCGTCTACAAGATATTCTCTATCTCCAAGCTTACGGATATTATCTGTTTCTTCTTCGTCATATTCATCTCTGATCTCACCGACAATTTCTTCAAGCAAATCTTCCAGAGTAATCAAACCGGCAATGGCACCGTATTCATCAAGAACCATAGCCATGCTGATAGAGTTTTTCTGCATATCAACCATAAGATCAGATGTTTTCTGGAATTCATAGGTAAAATAAGACTGGCGCAGGATCTTCCTGATAGAAAACTCTTCAGGTTGTCCACTGTAACAGAAAACATCCTTGAGATTTAAGATACCGATTACATGATCTTTATCGCCTTCATAAACGGGAAGTCGTGAATATTTATCCCGCCGAAATACCTCAAGTACTTCTGCATAGGAACTCTTCACATCCATGAATTCAATATCGATGCGGGGAACCATGACATCACTTGCAACGGAATCACCAAAATCAACGACATTGGTAATCATTTCTTTTTCTTCCGATTCTATTACACCATCCTCATGACTGACATCAATGACAGTCAATAATTCTGTTTCAGTCATGGCTTTGGTTTCAGCATTCGGATTCATGCCCATCAGACGCATGACACCCTGTGCCAAGAAATTGATGACAAAAATGACAGGAGTCAGAATACGTGTTAGCCAGAAAATGACCGGTGCAATGCTCAAAGACATTTTTTCAGCATTTTGAGTAGCAGCTGACTTAGGGGTAATCTCTCCAAAGATCAGGATCAGGATGGTAAGTATACCTGTAGCGATTCCAACAAAAGATGCGGTATTGGCGCCGGCTCCCATCTGTCCCGCCAGTTTGGTGGCAAGCATGGTCGATAGAGAGGATGCGCTCAGATTGACAATATTGTTACCAATCAGGATTGCACTCAGCATTTTGGATGGATTATCCGTCAGCTTTTGAACAATTAATGCATTTTTATTGCCTTCCTCCGCCAGACTGCGAATACGAATTTTATTGACACAGGTTAATGCAGTTTCAGATGATGAGAAAAATGCAGATAAGGCAAGCAAAACCACCAGAACCAGAAGCTGCAACGCGTCACTGGAATCCAAAAAATCATCTCCTTAATTAATTATATTAGATTCATTGTATTAGCTCTAATTCTATATGAATGAAGTGGGAATGTCAAGAAATATGTCCCTATCAGAGAAAAACGCTGTGGTACTGAGGATTTTTCTGTGCCGGACGACATTCGACAATATATATAATCACTAGACAAATTATGCATTTGATAGAGAAATTTGTTAGTAAAAATTATGTAAATGATATTGATTCTTGATTGCGCTTGGTGTACAATAATGAAGGAATTATAAACAAATAGTGCGGGGGACCGTACTCGGATTATACATGGAGGTATTGACCTTGAGAAAGAAATCTCATTTATCACTGGCGGGATACATTGTGGATGTCATTGATAAAGATATGATAGCCCATCCGCTGGCTTTCCGGTTTGGGAGTCTGGAGCCGGATCTTGTACCGACATTTATTACAACAAAACATAGAATAGATTTAACATTTTATAAATTGGAAAAGAAAATAAAAAAGGTACTGGAAGAGTATGACAGCAGTAAAGGCCTTACTATAGGTTTATCCAAGGATCTGGGAGTGATCACTCATTATCTGGCAGATTATTTTACATTTCCGCATAACATAGAATATCCAGGTACCATGACGGAACATATCCATTATGAAGCTGAATTAAAAGTTAATTTCATGCTTTTTATTGAGCATGTGAAAGAAGCTCAGATACACTTTCAGAATGTAGTGCTGAACTCAGCAGAGGAGATTTGCAATTTCATCAGAAAATGCCATGATGAATATATTCATGCCGTGAAATCTATTCAGAATGACTGTAATTATATCCTGAAAATATGTGCCCAGGTCATAGGTGCAATCCTCCACCTGCTTCAGCAGGGAACAGGATGCCAGATGGCATAACAACAAAGAAGGGGCATATGGCAACAGGGGAGCTATGAGGAACATCCCTCTGGAAACAATTT
>JBJEJD010000133.1:2445-12494 GCA_051877705.1 Coprococcus sp.
GCGATGAGCAGCTGCCGGGGGCATATGGCAACAGGGGAGCTATGAGGAACATCCCCCTGGAAACGAACTGCGATGAGCAGCTGCCGGGGGCATATGGCAACAGGGGAGCTATGAGGAACATCCCTCTGGAAACGATTTGCGATGAGCATGTTTCCAGGGGGATGTTCCTCATAGCTCCCCGTCTTTTTTTAATCGTTGATATCTACTTCCATGTTAAGTACCTGACGTTTTCTTGCCATCTCATCATTTTCCAGATATTCATCATAGGTGCATTGTTTATCGATGAGACCGCCAGGTGTCAGTTCCATAATACGGTTGGCAACAGTTTGCACGAACTGGTGGTCCTGAGAAGTAAAAAGGATCACACCCGGATATTTGATCAGACTGTTGTTGAGAGCCGTGATGGACTCCAGATCCAGATGGTTGGTAGGTTCGTCCATGATTAGGCAGTTGGCGCCGGACATCATCATTTTTGAGAGGATGCAGCGAACACGTTCACCACCTGAGAGAACGCTGAGCTTTTTAAGACTGTCATCTCCGGAGAAGAGCATACGGCCGAGGAAACCACGGACATAGGTGACATCCTTTTCCGGGGAATACTGCATGAGCCAGTCCACAATACTGTCATCGCTGGTGAATTCCGATGTGTTATCCTTCGGAAAATAGGCCTGGCTTGTGGTCACGCCCCATTTGTAGGAACCTTCATCCGGCTCCATTTCACCGGCCAGAATCTTGAACAGAGTGGTGGTTGCATTAACATTCGGCCCCACAAAGGCAACTTTGTCATCGTGACCAAGAGTAAAAGAAATGTTATCGAGCATTTTCACACCGTCAATAGTTTTGGAGATCCCTTCTACGCGCAGAACTTCATTGCCGATCTCACGATTAGGTTTAAAATCGATATATGGATATTTACGGCTGGATGGACGGATCTCATCCAGCTGAATTTTTTCCAGTGCACGTTTCCTGGAAGTTGCCTGCTTCGATTTTGAAGCGTTGGCAGAGAAGCGCTGAATAAATTCCTGAAGCTCTTTGATCTTTTCTTCCTTTTTCTTGTTGGCTTCTTTCATCTGCTTGATCATCAGCTGGCTTGATTCATACCAGAAATCATAGTTTCCGGAGTAGAGCTGGATCTTGGCATAGTCAATATCGGCTGTATGTGTACAGACTTTATTTAAGAAATAACGGTCATGGGATACAACGATGACTGTATTATTAAAATTAATCAGGAATTCTTCAAGCCATGCGATGGCATCCAGATCCAGATGGTTGGTAGGCTCGTCCAGCAGCAGGATGTCAGGGTTGCCAAAAAGGGCTTTTGCGAGAAGAACCTTGACCTTCTGACCGCCGTCCAGCTCACGGACATAAGAATAGTGGAGATCTGTATCAATACCAAGGCCATTAAGCAGAGTAGCTGCATCACTTTCGGCCTCCCAGCCGTTCAGATCAGCAAATTCAGCTTCCAGTTCACTGGCACGGACACCATCGGCATCGGTGAAATCTTCTTTGGCATAAATGGCATCTTTTTCCTGCATGATTTCATAGAGACGTTTGTTGCCCAGAATGACTGTGTCCAGTACCTGATAATCGTCGTATTTGTAATGATCCTGTTCCAGAACCGACAGACGTTGTCCTGGTGTAATGGTAATACTTCCTTTGGTAGGCTCGATGGTACCGGCTAGAATTTTCAGGAAAGTAGATTTGCCTGCTCCATTGGCTCCGATGAGACCATAGCAGTTTCCTTCGGTAAATTTAATATTTACATCTTCAAAAAGCGCGCGCTTGCCAAGGCGCAGCGTTACATTATTTGCACTAATCATAGATGAACCTTTCTGTAAGTAAATTTGTTTGGTTAGCTGACTTCATAAATTTAGTAGACTGCACAGACTATTGTACCGTATTTACGCTATTTTGCAAGCTTTTCTTTAATTGACGTACAGAAGAAAATCATTTATGATAAGGAGTGTTATTATGTGTATGGTGAGGGGTGCTCCTGATGAATATAATGAATATTGAACATATTAGTAAGATTTTTGGTGAAAAGACAATTTTTGATGATGCTTCCTTCGGTATTCAGGAGGGAGATAAGATTGGTATTGTCGGTATTAACGGGACAGGAAAAACAACACTTCTAAGGATGATTGCCGGGGAAGAAGAACCGGATGCGGGACAGATTATCTGTCAGAATCAGATCAAGATTGCATGGCTGCCCCAGAATCCTGTATTCCCGGAACATGCTACTATTTTATCCTATGCGGGAGAAGATGAGACTGGCTGGAGGGTACAGAGCAATCTGAATCAGCTGGGAATTGTAGATTATAATGTTCCTCTGGATGAATTATCTGGTGGTCAGAGAAGAAAAGTGGCACTGGCCAGAGTTCTGGCTTCGGATTTTGATGTGCTTTTGCTGGATGAGCCTACTAATCATCTGGATTCAGCCATGATCAGCTGGCTGGAGGATTATCTGAGAAATTACAGAGGAACAGTTCTGATGGTAACACATGACAGATATTTTCTTGATCAGGTGACCAATAAAATACTTGAGATCAGTCACGGAAAGATGTACAGCTATGACTCCAATTATTCCGGCTTTCTTGAATTAAAGGCAGCCCGGGAAGAAATGGAACTGGCCACTGAGAGGAAAAGACAGAGTATTCTGAGGATGGAACTGGAATGGGCTAAACGGGGCTGCAGAGCAAGGACAACAAAGCAGAGGGCGAGACTTGAACGTCTGGAGGCTTTAAAGAACGGAAAGGCGCCGTTGCAGGTCCATAATGTGGAGATGGATTCCATCGAAACAAGAATGGGAAAAAAGACCATAGAACTTCAACATGTGAATAAAAGCTTTGGAAATAAGATCATTCTGGATGATTACAGTTATATTTTTCTGAAGAATCAGAAGGTAGGCATTATCGGTCCAAATGGCTGCGGCAAGTCCACACTTATGAAAATGCTGGCTGGTCTGCTGGAACCGGATTCAGGCAGTATTGAAATCGGAGAGACTGTGCGTATTGGTTACTTTGCCCAGGAGGAGCAGGAGATGGATGATCGTCAGCGGGTCATCGATTATGTAAAAGATATCGGGGAGTATATTATAACCCGTGATGGCAGAATCAGCGCTTCTCAGATGCTGGAACGTTTTCTGTTCACACCGGAGATGCAGTATTCACCCATAGGGAAATTGTCTGGCGGCGAGAAACGGCGGCTCTATCTGCTGGGGGTTCTGTCGCAGAATATCAATGTACTTCTGTTGGATGAGGCATCCAACAGTCTCGATATTCCGACTTTGACTATTCTGGAGGATTATCTGAATTCATTTGTAGGTATCGTTGTTGCGGTATCCCATGACAGATATTTTCTTGATAATGTTGCAGATCGCATTCTCGAATTTGACGGATATGGTCATATATGTCAATATGAGGGTGGTTATACGGATTATCTGGAATCCTGTCAAAAAAGGACAATTACTGCGTTGGAGGGAGGAACCGGGGCTAAGACGGCAGATAAAGCTGCGGGTCGGAATGGTGAAAAAAAGGCTGTTTCTAAAGACTGGAAGCAGAATCGTCCGGTGAAATTAAAATTTACTTATAGTGAACAGAAGGAATTTGAGACAATTGATGATACCATAGCGGATCTGGAACTTAAACTGGAGGAGCTGGACAGTGATATGATGAAAAATGCTACCAATTCCGGAAAGCTGAATGAATTGATGAAGGAAAAGGAAGCGACAGAATCGATGTTGAATGAGAAAATGGAGCGCTGGGTGTATCTTAATGATCTGGCAGAGCGCATAGAGGCGCAGAAACGGGAGGATAAATAAAATGGAGATGAGTCTGGCGGCATACCGAAAGCTTGATGGAAGGATGCTGAAAATAATTGCTGTTATCTCTATGTTCATTGATCATGTGGGAGCTGTGCTTTTTCCAAATATAATTCTATTCAGAATTGTTGGTCGGCTGGCTTTTCCGATTTACTGTTTTCTCCTGGTGGAGGGAGCACGTTATACTCATAATATGCGGCAATATATGCTGCGTATGGGGATCTTTGCTTTGATATCGGAAGTGCCTTTTGATTGGGCTTTTTATCATCAGCCTGTTTATACTGCACATCAGAATGTGTTTTTTACATTATTTATTGGTCTGGTCATGATATGGTTTTTGGAGCATCCAATGAATGATATGGAGATACCTGATGTTGTCAGTAAATTAATCATAGTGGCTGTGGCCGGCATAGGGGCAGAGCTTCTTTCAACAGATTACGGATTCTCAGGTATTGCCATTATACTTATATTTTATATATTGAGAGAAAGACTATTATTAAAGTATCTGACCGTGGCTCTGATCTGCATTGGTATGGGCTGGCTTGAGGCATTTGCCATTCTGGCCCTGATACCAATTGCCCTTTACAACGGACAGCGGGGCAGCCAGACAAAAATCATGCAGTTTGGGTTCTATGTTTTTTATCCGGCTCACCTGCTGTTATTGGCAATTATATATCAGATTATCAAATAAAATCTATTGGCAGGACACATCTTTTTTAGAAGAAGGCTCCGGCGGAAAATCGCCGATATAAGGAAGATGATGGTTGTCCCTTACCTGCATGGAATCGGTAGTCAGATCTTCTGTGATATGGTTATCGATCATATTTTCTGTCCTGTTCAGACAATTTCTCTGATGCAGATTCATCTGCGGTTCAATCATAGGAAAACCTCCTTGCGTTTTCCTATAGTATGCGATGAATCTGTCGTATTATGTGTGAAAAATTATGACTTAAATGAATTATTCGGGATAGACGAGGCGGCTGTCATCAATTTGATAAAGTACTTCATTCAAATAGCGATTGGCGAGGAAATTTGCCATTGACAGGTTCATATCCAGATAATTGCCGCAGTCCTTTGGACTTGCCCCTGGTACATCATCGTGGAAATCCCGGATAAATTCAAACATTTCAATGATTAATGGGATGATTTCCCTTGAAGACAGATCACCGGCAAGCAGCAGATAGAAGCCTGTACGGCAGCCCATTGGCCCGAAATAGATAGTACGGCTTCCATAGACAGAATGGTTGCGTAAAAATGTGGCTCCCAGATGTTCAATGGTGTGGACTTCGGCAGTGTTCATGACAGGTTCATCATTAGGACTGGTCATACGAAGGTCAAAGGTTGTGATAATTTCCTGACCGATTGTATCTTTGCGGGACACATAAACGCCCGGGACCAGCTTAATATGATCGATTGTAAAACTTGCTATTTTTTTCATATTTATTCAGATCCTTTCATAAATTAAAACGTTTTATTTAATGTCACATTGCGCAAAAGCAGGCTGACATTGGTTTCATTATATCATATTGGATGAGGAAATTGTGCATACTGCTTTAGAAAATGGAGAAGGCATTTGCTTTTCGTTAAAGTTTAAACTATGGACATCCCAGCAAGAATATGATAAACTTAGCCTGATAAAATAAAATACGAATCAACCGGAAGGCTGGATGTTACGGACTTTGAGAGGAGTAAATTAAATGTCAGACAAATATGTTGCATATGTGGGATCTTATACAAGAGGTGAAAGCGACGGTATTTATATTCTGGATGTGAATCCGGAATATGCTTATTTTCAGGTCAGAGATTCTTTTAAGATCAATAATCCGTCATTTTTGACATTATCCCATGATGAACAGTTTTTATACAGCAATTGTGATGAAGGTGTTGCTTCATTTAAAATACAGGAAGACGGCAGTCTGGAACTGATGAATAAAGCATCTGTTAACGGTCTGAGACCATGCTATCTGTCTGTAGACAGAGCGAACAGATATCTGATTACTGCGGGCTATCATGACGGCAAACTGACTGTTCTGAGACTGAATGATGACGGAACAATCCAGGGGGTGACGGATGAAGTATTCATGAAAGGACTTGGGAGCATTGCAGGCAGGAATTACAGATGCCATGTAAATTGTGCAATTTTCTCGCCGGATGAGAGATATATCATGGCTGTTGACCTTGGTATGGATCAGGTGAAGATCTATGAATTTAATGCTGAGACCGGCAGGATCAAACTGCATGATATTCTTCGCTGTGAATTGGAATCGGGACCAAAGCATATGCTTTTCACATCTGACGGTAAATATGCCTATCTGACCCATGAGAATAAATGTTATGTGACAAAATATGCTTATGATGCAGAGACGGCACATTTTACCAAGATGCAGACATTATCTACGCTGCCGGAAAAATATGACAATTACAACAGTGCGATCACGTTAAAACTGACATCGGATGATCATTATCTTTTTGTTACCAATTCGGGTAATAATTCCGTGGCTATCTATGAGATCGATCAGGAAGATCAATCAATGAAGACTTTATGTATTCTGCCTGTCAGTGGAGAATATCCGAGAGATCTGGCTGTTATGCCGAATAATAAAATGATTGCGGCTGTTAATCAGGAGGGGAATTCCATCACTTCTTTCAAGGTTAACTATGAGAAAGGCTACATTGTGATGAACGGCGCACCTCTGAAACTGCCGTCTCCTACATCCATCAAGATGAAGAAATTATAAAAGAATAGACAGAAAAAAGCGGGAACACATGAAGTGTTCCCGCTTTTTTCTGTCTATATAATACCACATTTTGAACAATTTTTCAAGTCTGGTAATCAATGAATTCCAGGCGTATAATAGTCCTTCCAGAGGAGGGATTATTATGGAAGATGCAAAAAATAACGGAAACTGGCTGGAGATGATGTCAAAACAGACACAACTGCAGAAGCTGTTAGAAACGAATCAGTATACGGAACAGTTTGGCCTGGTACTTAGTGCGCAGGATACAGAACTGTTAGTGACGGAACGGATGGATACACTGAAAAGAGAACGCAGAGTGGAATTCGGACAGAGTATACTGCCTGCTCTGATTTATTCGTTTTGTGATTCTGCCTATATCCGTCAGGAGAATTATGTGGAGACACTGATTCGTCTGCAGGAGATTTTCTTTATGTATAAAAATGAAATGGAGGATGAACTGACGGATGAAGAACTGCTGAATTTTATGAAGGAGCAGTTTGAGACCGTTTGTTATGGGGATCTGGATTATCTGGAGGGTACCTGTCTGGAGATATTTGCTGAGGCTGTACGGGCGGGTTACAGGGATTATTGCTGTTCCGAAGGAAGAGGAGAATTCAGAAAAATGGATATAGTGACCCGCTGGGACAGAAGGCTTTTTGATGCTGCTTTGAAAGAAATGATAGAATAGTAGATGAAATAGGAGATATGGTATGGATCATAACGGGGTGAGCATTTACCGGAAAGATGAATTGTTGGAAATTGTGGTCGGGCTGGCTAACAGATTTGTCAGTGGTGACAGTACATCTATAACCTATGAACGGGCGGAGGCATTGATGGATGGGGTATTGTATTGTCTGAATGAATATGAGAAATCTTCCGTGAATAATAGTTGTGTACGAAAAAAACTGGCGGCTGGGGAGGCTTACGAGCTTGGATGTCAGATAATATTGAATAAAGCCTGTCAGTTGAAAGAGATTTATAATCGGATGACGGAAAGTTTCGATGATTATGGTATGGTATGTTTACGGGATACAGCTATAACAGGAGTAGCTGAGTTCCTCAAAAGATACGATGTACGGTTTTCACCTCAGGAAACTTTGCTGACTCTGGATTATCCGGTGCTTATGGATATCTCCGGATTGTCAGGAGTGGATGCGGTTCTTGAGTATATCCGTTGTATAGAATATGAACAACAATTTCTGGGGAAATTTGATGGTCGTTATATAAGAGCAGTCCTTCGGCGGTATCATCAGGATTATGAAAGATTATTTGAAAATATCTGTCACATCATTACAATAAATCTGCTGGGTCATATCATCCTGCGAAAGCCATTAAATGATCAGGGATTCACAGAAGGAGAACTGCAGGAAATCTGTCGGATAATAATGGAACAGACTGAAGAAGATACAGAAAAATATATAACCGGATGTATACAGGCTCTTATAGAAAAATACTACAGCGGCAATTTCCTGCTGCAAAAATATCTGGATGGAGATGTCCATGCTATGACCATAAGAATTCGATTTAACCTGTCAATCGGACATCCGGAAAAAGTTTTTTTACTGTAGAGAAAAAGTACAGAATCAGGAATATATGGATTGGATAAAAAAGATTGCCATATTCTGATTCTGTACTTTTTTAAATCATTATTTCTTATTGGCGCGCATTCTCTGTTTTGGATCCAGTATTTTCTTACGGATGCGAATATTCTTCGGGGTGATTTCCACTAATTCGTCATTTTCAATAAAGTCCAATGCCTGTTCCAGGCTAAGTTCCTTGTGAGGAACCAGCTTTAACGCTTCATCAGAGCCAGATGCGCGGGTGTTGGTCATCTGTTTGCGTTTGCAGACATTCAGTTCGATATCGCCGCCTTTTGGATTCTCGCCGACAACCATACCCTGGTAAACTTTTTCACCAGGTCCAAGGAAAAGAGTACCACGTTCCTGAGCATTAAACAGACCGTAGGTAATAGTCTCTCCTGCTTCAAATGCGATGAGGGAACCGGTCTGGCGGTATGCGATGTCACCTCTGTAAGGACCATAGCTGTCAAATATTGTGTTCAGAATGCCATTGCCTTTCGTGTCAGTCATGAATTCGCCGCGATAACCGATGAGGCCGCGGGAAGGAATCATGAATTCAAGACGGGTGTAACCGCCGCTGGATTTGGACATACCCTGAAGCTCCCCTTTTCTGAAACTCAGCTTTTCGATAACAACACCGGAGAATTCATCCGGAACATCGATAATGGCCTGTTCCATTGGTTCAAGCAGATGGCCTTTTTCATCTCTTTTATAAATAACCTCAGCTTTGCTGACAGCAAATTCATAGCCCTCACGACGCATATTCTCAATCAGAACAGATAAATGCAGTTCGCCCCGGCCGGAAACCTTGAAGCAGTCAGTGTTCTCTGTTTCTTCTACACGAAGGCTGACATCTGTATTCAATTCTCTGAAGAGTCTGTCACGGAGGTGTCTGGATGTGACATATTTGCCTTCGCGGCCGGCCAGCGGACTGTCGTTAACGATAAAGTTCATGGAAATAGTCGGTTCGGAGATTTTCTGGAACGGGATAGGCTCCACAAAATCAGGTGAGCAAAGTGTATCTCCGATATGGATATCGGAAATGCCTGAAATAGCCACAATGGATCCAATGCCGGCTTTCTCAACTTCTACTTTGTTCAGTCCATCAAATTCGTATAATTTGCTGACCTTTACCTTACGGTGTTTTTCAGGATCATGGGCATTGACGATGATGGCTTCTTCATTGACTTTGATGGATCCGTTGCTGACTTTGCCGACGCCGATACGGCCGACATATTCATTGTAGTCAATGGTACTGATGAGTACCTGTGTGCCTTTATCCGGGTCACCTTCCGGTGCCGGAATATGCTCAATGATTGTTTCAAATAAAGGCTGCATATTGTTGCTGCCGTCATCAAGTTCAAGCATGGCAACACCCTGCTTGGCAGAAGCATAAACGAACGGGCAGTCCAACTGGTCTTCGCTGGCGTCCAGATCAATGAGCAGTTCGAGGACTTCGTCGATAACTTCATCCGGTCTTGCTTCCGGACGGTCGATTTTATTGATGCAGACAATGACAGACAGGTTCAGCTCCAATGCTTTTTTAAGGACAAACTTGGTCTGAGGCATTGGTCCCTCGAAGGCATCAACAACAAGAACAACGCCGTCCACCATTTTCAGTACACGTTCAACTTCGCCGCCAAAATCGGCATGCCCCGGAGTATCAATGATATTGATTTTGACATCCTTATAAAAAACTGCTGTATTTTTGGACAGGATGGTGATACCACGTTCTCTCTCTATATCATTGGAATCCATGACTCTTTCCTGTACTATCTGATTGCTTCTGAAAACGCCGCTCTGCTTCAGCAGTTCATCCACCAGCGTTGTCTTGCCGTGGTCAACATGGGCGATGATGGCGATATTTCTTATATCTTCTCTTTTTATATTCATATGAATCCTTCTTTCTAA
>JBJEJD010000134.1:0-12290 GCA_051877705.1 Coprococcus sp.
AGATGACAAAGCATCCTTTGACTGATCAGGGCATTGCAAAGTTCCAGGCAGATTATAAGGCTGTATTCGGAGAATAATTGGTGGAATCCTGCCGTATCTGTGCTGTCAGATGGAAGCAGGTTGAATAGATACAATAAAAGTAGTGGTGGAGATATAAAATGGATAATACAGAGCTGAAAAAACAGGCTGTCGAGGTCCGCAAGGGTATTGTTACGGCTGTTCACAGCGCGCAGGCTGGACATCCGGGCGGTTCTCTTTCAGCAGCAGATATTTTTACATATTTATATTTTGAAGAAATGCATATTGACCCGAAAAATCCGAAGGATCCTGACAGAGACCGGTTTGTTCTGTCAAAGGGCCATACAGCGCCGGGACTTTACTCCGTATTGGCACACAGAGGTTATTTTCCGGTGGAAGATCTGCCGACACTGCGTCATACAGGTTCCTACCTTCAGGGCCATCCGGATATGAAGCATATTCCGGGTGTTGATATGTCATCAGGTTCTCTGGGACAGGGACTTTCCTGCGGCGTTGGTATGGCATTAGCCGGCAAACTCCGGAACAAAGACTATCGTGTCTATGTCCTGTGCGGTGACGGTGAGATCCAGGAAGGGCAGATCTGGGAAGCTGCCATGTTTGCCGGCCATCGCAAGCTGGACAATCTCTGTGTCATCGTTGATAATAATAATCTGCAGATTGATGGACCGATTGATACGGTCTGCTCACCTTATCCGATCGATAAGAAGTTTGAGAGCTTTAATTTTCACGTGATCCATATGGACGGCAATGATTTTGATGATATCAGAAGAGCTTTTGCCGAGGCAAAGGCAGCAAAGGGAATGCCAACAGCCATCGTTGCCCATACGGTGAAGGGCAAGGGCGTTTCCTATATGGAGAATCAGGTGGGCTGGCATGGCAAGGCTCCGAATGATGCGGAATATGCCATTGCCATGGAAGAACTGGAGAAAGCAGGTGAAGCATTATGTCAGAAGTAAAAAAGATTGCCACAAGAGAAAGCTATGGCAATGCTCTGGTGGAGCTTGGACGGGAGAAGGAAAATCTGATCGTTCTCGATGCCGATCTTGCAGCAGCAACCAAGACAGGAACCTTCAAAAAGGTATTTCCTGAAAGACATATCGACTGTGGTATTGCCGAGGCGAATATGACAGGTATCGCAGCCGGACTTTCCACCTGCGGTTATGTACCGTTTATCAGTACTTTTGCCATGTTTGCTGCAGGGCGCTCCTTTGAGCAGGTGCGTAATTCCATTGGCTACCCGCATCTCAATGTGAAAATCGGTGCAACTCACGCAGGTATTTCCGTTGGTGAAGACGGTGCCACGCATCAGTGTAATGAGGATATCGCCCTGATGCGTGCTATTCCGGGTATGGTCGTTATCAATCCGTGTGATGATGTTGAGGCCAGAGCAGCCGTAAAGGCAGCCTATGAGCATGAAGGACCGGTTTATCTTCGTTTCGGACGACTGGCTGTTCCTGTTCTCAATGACGAATCGACTTATCAGTTTGAACTTGGCAAGGGTGTTGAACTGAGAGACGGCAAAGACTGTACAATCATTGCAACGGGGCTCTGCGTATCGGAAGCGCTGGCAGCAGCCGGGCTGCTGGCTGAACAGGGCATTGATGCACAGATTATCAATATTCATACGATCAAACCGCTGGATGAGGAAATTGTCATCAATGCAGCAAAGAAAACAGGCCGCATTTTTACCGTTGAGGAACATTCCATAATTGGTGGTCTGGGCTCTGCAGTAGCAGAGGTACTGATTGAAAAATGCCCTGTAAAGATGAAACGTATCGGTGTCAACGATGTATTCGGCGAATCGGGGCCTGCAAAGGAACTGATTCATAAATACGGACTGGATGCGGAAGGCATTGCTGCGTCTGTCATGAAGGAAATGAAAGTCTGAATCTATGTTTTCTGAAAAATATACACGACGTGAACTATGCGTTCATGTTCTGATGTACCTGGTGGGAATTGTGGTTTTGCCCCTTGGCGTTGTGCTGACCATCAATTCCCATTTTGGTGCGGGCGGACTGGATGCGCTGAATTTTGCTTTTGGAGACTGGCTTCATATTCCTACCTCCATCTCCATCTATATACTGGGCGCCATTTATACATGCCTTGCAGGCATATTAAGGAAAAAATCGCCGAGATGGACGGTTATGATCACTTCCCTTTTGCAGGGAGGATTTACGGGGATATGGAAGATACTGCTGGCGGGAGTGGAGAGTACAGGACTTTTGTCGGCGGTTCTGATGTTTCTGGCCGGTAATCTCATTGTAGCCATGACAGCAGGCCCTTACTTTCTGAGCCTGTTTCCAACAAATCCCATTGACGATCTGACAAAGGCAGTCTCAGAACTTGGCCTGCGTATCAGCTTTGCAAAAATTATTCTGGAATGCTGCGGTGCCGGCCTTGCCTTTTTGCTGCATGGAGAGATCAGTATCGGAACAGTACTGACCATATTGCTGCTGGGACCAATGATCGATTTCTTCTCCGTTCTCACGAAGAAAATGCTGAAAAAATGGAACATCCGATATTAATATGCTCGGATGTTCCGTTTTTTTATTGTAAGAAGATGCTGAGGAAGTGCAGGGCTTCTTCAGGGTGGGCGGCGGAGGCCGGGATGCCAATGCATGGATTGTCTACCTGTATACCGGCATCTGCAAGCAATTGACTGCCGTTCAGCCTTATACCGGCCGTTATGATTGTTTTTTCTGAGTCTGCCGCGTCTGCATCTGCTGTCTCATCTGTATAGTTTGTATCATCCAGTTCGGCATAGAAGATATTGCCGCTGTTTTCCAGATCTGACAGTTCATTTTCAGATAATAATGTACTCAGATCGGAGAACATTCCCTGAGAACCATACTGTTCAAAGACACTTTCAGGAGCGATAAAGACATCGATACCATTGCTGTTGAGCATGGCAATCAGTTTCTGTGTATAGGCGACGGCGGTTTCGGTATAACCGGAATCAAGAAGGAGACTGTTGTCGAAATTGACAGTGGCTGGTGTGTCAGAGGCAGCTTCATAAAGAGAAGTCAGCGTCTCTGTCTGCATATCAGTTCCATGATCGTCAGCGATGATGATCCGCAAAGCATCCCTGTCATATTTTTCGGTGGTCTGCCAGATGCCGATTGCAAAAAGGATGATGAATATGGCTGCAATCACCGGGACTTTATAGTAAGTCCAGAAATAATCTAATTTTTCCTTAAAGGGCCTGTCTTTTAATTTAGCGGCCTGTTCTTTTTGTTCATCTCGTAACATATCTGCGGCTCCTTATCTGTATTTGTAAATATTATCAGTCTATCACAAAACAGGAAGTACAACTCAGATCTTTTATCATTCGGCATAAGGTGTCAGATGAATGATACTGTTGATCAGTGCATCTCTGTCCATGCCCCAGGACAGGCAGCTGTCCAGATCCTCCAGCAGTTCGTGGCTGGTCTGGAGCCCCTGATTGAAAATGCCTTCGAAGGACAGATAGGAAGCCTCCGGACATCCGGGGTAGGCATACCATGGTTTACCTTCAATATTCATATAATCCTGTTCGTCTGCCAGATAGTCTTCATAAATCTTTTTGGGCTGACGCGGCAGCAGCGGCAGAGCCTGTTCCATAGTCCGGCTCAGGATGCGGCGGAATCGGGTATTCGGTTTCGGGCGTATATTCCGTCGCCGCATGGCACGGATACCATTGCTGATTTCGCTTAGAGAAATATTGTATTTGTAGGTTGTCTGTATAGTCTGGCGCATCATATGGGAGATGGCGGACAATTCTTTTCTGCTGGCGAAGGTCAGTGCTTCAAAATTGAGCTGTGAAGGCTCCATATGGCACCGGCTGCGCAGTAAAACAGCATCAATGATGGTCTCCACTTCCCGGCGGTGAGTGATCATGCGTGAAGAACGGCATTTTGCCGGAAGATCCTGCCATACCCGGAAAATTATGTAAGGTGAGGAAGAGAGGTCTATGGCAAAATAACACAGGAATCCGGCCATATATGCAATGCAGATATCACGTTCCTGATCATGCAGTTCACAGATATAATCCAGCATATTATTAAAAAAGGCTGCATATTCCTGATTGCGCAGCGACATGGAAGCCGTGCGGTAGGAAAGCCCGCGCTTGGAGAGCATGTGGGGGTTGAAGGACAGGAGATCTGTGCCCTGAAGCCCGATCAGAAAAGCATGATTATTATTTTTGATGACATCGTGGATATAATTGTCTGAAAGTTTATCACATGTTTCCATTCCAAATAAATAATGGGTCAAAAATCCGGCCATACTCATTCGTCCTTTCTATTCGACATATGATGACAGTTATACCATCATACACAATAGTATGTTATCGAATCTATGTACAAGGTTCAATTAACCTAGTATAAACTTTTCTAAAAGGTTTATAAAATTTCTACAATGTCTGCCGGGAAACAAAAGGTTGTTTCTGCGGGGGATATATTGTAGAATGAGATAGTATATGGAGGACTGTCATGGATTTATTTGATTATATGAGAGAAGATAAAATGGAAAAAGAATCTCCGCTGGCATCGAGGCTGCGTCCGAGAACTCTGGATGAGATTGTGGGGCAGCAGCATATTATCGGGAAGGATAAGCTGCTGTATCGGGCCATCAGGGCGGATAAGCTGAGCTCCATCATCCTGTATGGACCGCCGGGAACAGGGAAGACCACCATTGCCAGGGTCATAGCCAATACCACCAGTGCGGTTTTCACTCAGATTAACGCCACGGTGGCAGGGAAGAAGGATATGGAGCAGGTTGTACAGGAGGCGAAGGACAGGATGGGGATGTTCGGGAAGAAGACCATTCTGTTTGTAGATGAGATTCATCGGTTCAATAAAAGCCAGCAGGATTATCTGCTGCCTTTTGTGGAGGACGGAACGGTGATACTGATCGGAGCCACAACGGAGAATCCTTATTTTGAAGTTAACGGCGCGCTTATCTCGCGTTCGATTATTTTTGAACTGAAGCCGTTGTCTGCGGAGGATATTAAAGTACTGATCCGACGGGCTGTCTATGATACGGAGCGGGGAATGGGGGCCTATGGAGCGGATATTACGGAGGAGGCTGTCGATTTTCTGGCGGATTTGTCCGGCGGAGATGCCCGGATGGCGCTGAATGCCATTGAGATCGGTGTACTGACGACAGAACCATCGCAGGACGGGAAAATACATATTACACTGGAAGTGGCTTCCGAGTGTATCCAGCGGCGGGTGATGCGTTATGATAAGACCGGAGACAACCATTATGATACGATTTCCGCTTTTATTAAAAGTATGCGGGGCTCAGACCCTGACGCGGCCATCTACTATCTGGCCCGGATGCTTTATGCGGGGGAGGAACCGGCTTTTATTGCAAGACGGATCATGATCTGTGCATCGGAGGATGTGGGCAACGCGGATCCGCAGGCACTGCAGGTGGCTGTGGCTGCGTCTCAGGCTGTGGAGCGGCTGGGCATGCCGGAGGCACGGATCACACTGGCACAGGCGGCGGCCTATGTGGCCTGCGCACCGAAGAGCAATGCGGCCATCATGGCCATCGATGAGGCCATGGAACTGGTGAAGAAGACACAGCAGGCACCGATTCCAGCCTATCTGCAGGATGCGCATTACGGCGGCGCTGCGAAGCTGGGTCATGGCATCGGATATCAATATGCCCATGATTTTCCGAATCACTATGTTCACCAGCAGTATCTGCCGGATGCATATAAGGATATGAAGTTTTATCATCCGGGTGATCTGGGATATGAAAAGGTGATGAAGGAGCATATGAAAAAGATCAGGGAAGGGGAGGATTAACTTGGGAAAAAGCAGGCGTGTTATTGTAATTTCTCTGGACGCTCTGGGCAGCATAGACTTTGAAACTGTCCGGCAATTGCCGAATTTCAGAAAGTTTCTGAAGTACGCGTCCTACAGCTCACAGGTGACGTCCATCTATCCGTCACTGACCTATCCGGCCCATGCCACCATTGTTACGGGACGGACACCGGCCCATCATGGTGTGGTCAACAATACATTATTGCAGCCGGAGCGAAGTTCGCCGGACTGGTGCTGGCAGCGGCATTATGTAAAAGGAACCACATTGTATGACGAAGCTCTGGCCAGGGGTATGAAAGTGGCAGCCTTGCTGTGGCCTGTGACAGCGAAATCCCGTATCACATGGAATATGCCGGAGATATTTGCCAATCGTCCGTGGAGCAATCAGATCCTTACTTCCATGGCAAACGGTACGCTGGGCTATCAGCTCACAATGAATCAGAAGTTTGGAAAGCTTCGGGACGGCAAACGCCAGCCGGCACTGGACAATTTTACGCAGGCCGCTTTGAAATATACGCTGCGGACCTACCGGCCGGATCTGACGCTGGCGCACATGACAGATCTGGACAGCCAGCGGCATGATCATGGTGTCTGTTCGGCGGAAGCACAGGAAGCCCTCGAAAGGCATGACCGCCGTATCGGTGAGCTGCTGTCGGTGATGAAGCACTGTGGTATGGATATCCGTCGTGATACGACACTTGTGCTGCTGGGAGATCACAGCCAGCTGGATATACAGAATGTGATCCTGCTTAATAAAATTTTCCGTGAGCATGGATATCTGACGGTGAAAAAAGGCAGGATCTGCGACTGGAAAGTCATATGCAAGAATTGTGACGGTTCTGCCTACGTGTATATCCGTAAAGAGGGACTTGACAGCGGTGAACAGATACGTCTGAAAAATGAGGTCTATGATCTGCTGCGTGTTATGAAGCAGGATCCCGATAACGGTATTGCTGCCATTTACTCAAAGAAAAAGGCGGAAGAATTGGGCGCTGATCCGGATTGCACCTTCATGCTGGAAGCGCGAAAAGGATTCTATTTTCAGGATGAGCTTGATGTAAATGAGATAGCGGACATACAGAAGGCCACCCATGGCTATCATCCGGGAAGACAGGATTATCAGACAGTATTCATGATTGCCGGGCCTGATATACAGCCGGGAATCGATATCGGAGAAATGTCGCTGCTTGATGAGGGACCGACCATTGCCGAAATTATGGGATTTACGCTGCCCGATGCCGATGGAAGAGTGCTTCGGGAAATCTTTCTATAGGACAGTACAGATAATTGTATATTCCATGTCGTGTTTGCATGGAATATACAATTTTTTTAATGCCCGGATTTGCTGTAGGACAGAGCATCAATATAGATCTTCAATATTTCTTCTGCATAATGCTTTTCCTTTGGCGTCAGCCGTTCGAACATAAGAAACAGATTGGAATTGTTCGTATCCTTATCTTCGGGCGAACTGCTGCCAAATATAATATAATCTGCTGAAACATGCAGAGACTGGGCAATATTCCTCAGTGTTTTTACGGTCATACTTTTCCTGCCGGTTTCGATATCAGCAAGAAACTGAACGGATATATCGGCCTTCTCGGCCAGTACCTCCCGGGTGTAATGTGCGTATTCCCGCAGGTTGCGGATGCGGCAGCCGACTTCAAAATTCAATTCATTTCTCATATTCCCCAAGACCCCATTTCTAAATATTGGAAGTAATGCATTAGTTTTGTTTATTGCAATAGTAACAATTACAATAGTATTGGTAAAATATCGATAGTAATTCTGAAAAAATAACAAAAGATTCAGATGGAAAAATAAAATCAAATGTGGTGGTTGACTTTTTGGTTGTCTCATTGTATCATTGCTTAATGAAACTTAGTTCCATTAAGGAAGGCGAGTATGAATGATAAAGAGAATGAAAAAGTATTTGCTGCTGATTTGCGGTCTGATCGCCCTGATGGTGACAGCGGGATGCAGCAGAATGGAGAATAACGGGACAGAGGCGGACGGAACCGGGAAGCTGCAGGTGGTAACGACGCTTTTTCCGCAATATGATTTTGCGCGGCAGATCGGAGGCAGCCATGCGGAAGTGAGCCTGGTTCTGCTGCCGGGGATGGAGAGCCATATGTATGATCCGACGCCCGGGGATATGATAGCCATTTCGGAGGCGGATATGTTTATTTATACCGGTGCGGAGATGGAGCCATGGGCTCAGGAGCTGGCTGACAGTGTGGATATGACCAGAGTGTGTGTTGTAGATGCTTCGCAGGGTGTTGATATGATGAAAGAGGAAGATGAGCATGATCATGAAGAAGAACATGGACATGAGGAACATCATCATGAACATACCTATGATCCGCATATATGGCTGGACATGAAGAATGCCATGCAGATGGTGGAGACCATTGCCGATGCTTTCTGTGAGATTGACCCTGCCCACGCCGGTGATTATCAGGCTAATGCGGAGGCTTATCTGGAACAGTTGAGTGAGCTGGATGCAAAGATCCGGGAAACCGTTGCCGGAGGCAGTCGGAGGGATATTGTATTTGGCGGACGTTTTGCCTATGGATATTTTATTCATGGCTATGATCTGGATTATGAGAGTGTTTACGACAGCTGTTCTGCCGATACGGAACCGAGTATGGCCCAGATGGCGGCAGTGATCGATTATATGAAGGAACATCAGGTGAAATATATTCTCTATGAAGAGCTGTCAACGCCCAATGTGGCCCGGGCTATTGCCGAGACAACGGGGGCGGAGATGCTGATGTTTTCCACCTGTCATAATGTGACAAAGGATGATTTTGAGTCGGGTGTGACTTTTATAGATTTGATGCAGCAGAATGTTGAAACGCTGAAAAAGGCATTGGAATAGATAGCAGGAGGACGAAATGGCAATTCTTGAAGTCAGGGATGTATCGATTATTTACAGTGATGATAAGCGTGTGGCCGTTGAACATACATCCTTTAAAATAGAAGCGGGCGAATATGCCTGTATTATTGGAAGCAATGGCTCCGGCAAGAGTACGCTGGTCAAGGGAATCGTGGGGCTTGTACCCATTACTTCAGGCCAGATTGGGCTCAGCCTGTCACCGGAGCAGTATGCTTATCTTTCACAGGTGACGGATATCGAGCGGGATTTTCCGGCCACGGTCCGGGAAGTTGTGCTGACAGGTAAGCAGAAGTCGGGGCGGAGATTTCCTTTTTATACGAAGGAGGACAGGAAACAGGCAGCTGCCGCCATGGAGATATTGAATATATCTGAGCTGGCGGATTATCGGATCGGCAATCTGTCAGGGGGCCAGAAACAGAGAGTCCTGCTGGCAAGGGCTCTTTGCAGAAATCCGAAGCTGCTGATACTGGATGAACCGTGTGCCGGTCTTGATCCGGCCATTACGGCGGAATTTTATGAACTGATTGATACGATTAATAAGAAACAGGGTGTGACGATCCTGATGGTTTCCCATGATCTGGAGCAGGTGGAACAATATGCCAGCCATATCATTCTCATGAATCAGACGGTGGAATTTGACGGAGACAATGAAGCATGGTGCCATCGCTGTGCCGGGGAGGGAGGACATTATCATGGAACAATTTGTTGAGGCATTGTCTTATCCTTTTGTCCAGCGGGCAGTCGCGGCGGGAGTCATGATCTCCCTTTGTGCGGCGCTTCTTGGTGTGATACTGGTACTGAAAAGATATTCTCTCATCGGACACGGACTGGGTGATGTGGGATTTGCGTCCACCGCACTGGCTGTTGCCCTGGGACTGCCGGTCATGGCCGTCTCCATTCCTATTGTGATCGTGGCAGCCTGTCTGATCATGTTCTGGTCCCAGCGGTCCAAAACCGGCGGCGATACGGCCATCGGTATGGTGGCAACGGGCGCGCTGTCCATTGGTGTTATTATTACAGCCATGAGCAGCGGGTTCAATGTGGATGTCAACGGCTATATGTTCGGCAGCATCCTGGCCATGAGCCGGGAAGATGTTATATTCAGTGTCATCTTATCCGTTTTCATACTGGCATTGTTTGTTTTATTCTATAACCGGCTGTTTCTGATCACCTTTGATGAGAACTTTGCAAAGGCCAGCGGAATCAACGTGGGATTTTATCAGTTCCTCATTGCCCTTCTGACGGCGCTGACCGTTGTCATGGGCATGCGGATGATGGGAAGCCTGCTGATTTCCAGCCTGATCATTTTCCCGGCCGTCATCGCAAGAAAACTGGTGGCCAGCTTCAAATCAGTTGCCATATTATCTGTCATCCTGTCAGTTGTATGTTTCCTTGCCGGACTCATCCTGTCCTTCAAACTGAATCTGCCGACAGGAGCCAGCATCGTCATCGTTAACCTGGCAGTATTGGTGGTTGTCAGCCTTTATAACAAATTGCGGGGAAGATAGGCTGAGCAGATACGAAGTTATAAAAAAGTAAGATTTTAAGACTGGTATTTTAAGGAATGACCTGTTAAGATATAGGAGTAGTAATTTCAGGAGGGTGATTAATTTGAAAATCCTATCTTTTACTGTTCCCTGCTACAATTCGGAAGCTTATATGCGTAAGTGCATTGATTCACTGCTTCCGGGCGGTGAGGACGTGGAGATTCTTATTGTAGATGATGGTTCAAGTGATGGTACGGCAGCTATTGCCGATGAATATGAAGCAAAATATCCGGGCCTCTGCAGGGCGATCCATCAGGAGAATGCCGGTCACGGCGGTGCGGTCAATACGGGCCTGGCCAATGCGAAGGGCATGTATTTCAAGGTTGTGGATTCCGATGACTGGCTGGATATTGAGAGCTACAAGATCGTATTGAACAGACTGAAGCAGTTCAGAGACAACCGTAAGCGTGTGGATCTGTTCATCTGCAATTATGTATATGAACATGTGGAAGACGGAACTTCTCATACCATTGGCTATCACAAGGTACTGCCGGAAGAGAAGATCTTCGGCTGGGATGAGGTCCGCAGATTCAAGCCGGACCAGAATCTTCTGATGCATTCTGTTATTTACAGAACGAAGGTGCTGAGAGAGAGCGGGCTGGAGCTGCCGAAGCATACATTCTATGTGGACAATCTGTTTGTCTATGTGCCGCTGCCGTATGTGAAGACGCTGTATTATCTGAACGTGGATCTGTACAGATACTTTATCGGCAGGAATGATCAGTCGGTCAATGAGAAGGTCATGATCAGCCGGATCGACCAGCAGATTTATGTGAACAAGCTGATGATAGATGCCTACTGTCTGCCGCAGGATGTTCCGAACAAACATCTTTCAAGGTATATGATGAGTTATCTGTCAATGATCTGCTGTGTGACGTCGATTATGCTGCTGATTTCGGGAACACCGGAGAATCTGGAGAAGCGCCGCGAGCTGTGGCAGTATTTTAAGAAGAAATATCCAAGCATGTACTGGCGTGTTCGTCTGGGCGGCAGAGGCATTGTCAGCAATCCGCCGGGTAAGATCTCCTATGGTATTGTTATCAGAGGTTATCGTATGGCCCAGAAGATTTACAAGTTTAATTAACTTTTACTATAAGATGGAGGAATGAATATGCGTTGTCCAGCATGTGGTCAGTTACTGGCAGATGAGGCAAAATACTGTCCGTCCTGCGGTGCGAAGATAGAAGGTCAGCCGGTACCGGAGGAGACCGGATTCTCAGCCGGGGATTCCTTTGCGGAACAGCAGTCTGTCGGAGGCGGCTCCGCGGGGAATGACAGAATGTACGGCGGTCAGTCTGTGGAAGGACAGCCGTTTGGAAGCGGCAGCAGCTATACGACCTATGACAGACCTTACAGCAGTCGGCCATCCATGCCGATGAAGTGGTACAAGTTTCTGATCTATGTCTCATTGTTTTTGTCAGGTCTCAGCAATATTTTTATGGGTGTGCAGGCTGTTATAGGCATGCAGTACGGCGATGCGGATACAGCATCCCAGGTCTATGCCCTTTACAGCGGCCTGAAGATCGTTGACATTATTTACGGTGCTGCATTGGTGGCGCTGGGTGTTTACTCTTTTATTGTACGCAGCAAGCTTGCCCATTATCGTACGGGGGCTCCGAAGCATTTACTGCTGTTATATGCTCTGGCCTTTGCCATGAACCTGATCTATGTGGCAGGTGCTTCCCTTGCGACAGGCATGAATCTCATGAGTGCGGATGTTGTCATGAGTCTGGTTATTTCAATTATCATGATTGTCGCCAATAAAGTGTATTTTGATAAAAGAGCACACCTGTTTAATACGTAGGATAGATATTATTCAGAATTTCAAGAGATCTGATGAGGGATTGACGCAGCAAGCGCAGTCCCTCTGTTTTTGTATGAGGGGGACGGTTCGGTGCAAAAACCAGTGGTAATTTGCTGAAAATACGTTATAATAAATAGAGATACCCGTTGGATAGAGAAAGGGGAGACATATGGCAGGTTCAGATATTGGTA
>JBJEJD010000135.1:0-12212 GCA_051877705.1 Coprococcus sp.
GACCAGAGAATTGGTTCTATAAGAATGTGATTTCATTAATGTGCAGTTTTGAAGGTACGTTGATAAAATGATATATATGATGTATATGAAGAATGCTTTTAGATAATATCTGGAGGTGTTCTTCTTTTTTTGATATAATTTAAACAGTCTAATTTGCAATTTTTTCTTGACTTTGAACCTGCTTCAGGGTGTTTAATGAAGAAAATTATGGATAAATAAATGAAAAGGAGCAGGAGAAAAATATGCAGATAGGTGTTTGGGCAGGCGTCTTTTTGTTAGTAATTGTGATGGTGGCGCTGGAGTTCTGGAACAGGAAAAGGATGGAGAGGAAACAGCGGGAGAAATTGAGAAATGCTTACGGACGTGCGAGAGAGAAAAGAGCTTTGGAACCGGAACGGTTGAAAGAGATTAGTATCTACTATAATCTTATGAAGGAAGCTGCTCCGGAAGCAGACTGGGTGGATGAAGTTACCTGGCAGGATCTGGATCTGGATCGGATTTTTGAAAAGCTCAATCATACAGTATCGTTTGCAGGGGAACAGCTATTGTACAGCGAACTTCATCATCTTTCAGAGAGTGATGCGGAACAGAAAACAGGGGAGCAGATGATTCAATTTCTTGACAGTCATCCGGAGGCAAGGGAGAAGGTCTGGGACTGTCTGCTGCCGCTGAAGAAAGAAACGGTTAATTATTATATTCCTGAATACGTGTCACTTCTGGAGATGCAGAGATTTCCGCTGCTGAAGTTCTGTCTCGGCCTGCTGGCATCCCTACTGCTTCTGACTGTGGCGGCATTGCTGACAAGATATCCGTTAATCATAGGTGCTGCTGTGGCAAATCTCCTTATCAATGTTGTTGTTTATGCCTTCGGAAAAATGCGATATGAGGTATTTCTGTCATCCATGGGCTGTATTATTCAGATTGTACGGACTGCGAAAGGAATTTTGGAAATAGAATCGGAGTCAGGAAAATGTAATGGGGACTGCATGATGGCGGATAAGGACAGAGAGGAAATTGCACGCTGCCTTAAAGGGATGGAGAAGATTTCACGCATGGTGGCCAATATGGAGCGAAAGAAGTATGCCGGTATGACCGGGGATATTTTTGCGCTGATATCGGATTATCTGATCGGTGCGTTGATGTGGGATTTTATTACTTATGATAGAATCGCACGGCTGATGGAAAACAGGCAGGATGATCTGATGCGCCTTTATCGGTTTGTGGGTGAAGTGGATATGGGTCTGGCTGTTGCCTCGTGGCGCAGGAGTCTGGAGAACTATTGTGTGCCTGAATTTGACCATGATCACTTTATTATAGAAGAAATAAGGCATCCTCTGATGAATCAAGCGGTGGGCAATAGTCTGGAAATGCATAAGAACATTCTGATTACCGGGTCCAATGCATCAGGGAAATCGACTTTTATCAAGGCTGTGGCATCCAATCTGATCCTCGGACAGACGATACATACCTGCACGGCTAAAAAGATGGTGATGCCATGGATGTCTGTGCTGACTTCCATGGCTGTCCGGGATGATATTCTGACAGGTGAAAGTTATTATGTGAAGGAAATACGCTACCTTGGCAGAATGGTGGAAAGAAGTGGCTGCAGGAAGCCTGTTTTCTTTGGCATTGATGAGATCTTACGGGGGACAAATACTATGGAAAGGCTGGCCGCTTCCATTGCTATTTTGAGATATTTTAAAGAACGAGGAAGTATTGTAATGGTGGCTTCCCACGATCTTGAACTGGCCCGTGAATTGGATGGGGATTATGATAACTATTATTTCTGTGATACAGTAGAAGGAAGCGATGTGGTATTTGATTATCGGCTGCGTAAGGGGATTTGCAATTCGCAAAATGCCATTCGATTGCTGACTTCCATGGGATTTCCTGCTGAGATCACCGATGACGCAAAAAGGAGGTGCAGTTAGATGCGTATCAGTGAAGTGGCAAAGCTGACAGGGCTTGCTGACAGTCATATACGGTTTTATGAAAAAAAAGGATTACTGACTCCGGCCAGAAAGGCGGAAAGTGGTTATCGTGATTATTCGGAGGAAGATGTCAGAAGTCTGAAACTGATTTTATTATATAGAAAAATGGATTTTTCCATTGAAACGATCGAAATGATGCTTCATGGAAAAGTATCTGTGAGGGATGCTTTTCAGAAGCAGGAGGAAGAATTGTCCACACGCATGGAAATGCTGCAGGGGTCCCTTGATCTCTGTCGGATGCTTCATTGTGAAGAAAGTATGGATGATATAGATGTGGATCATTATTTGAATTATGTCCGCGAAGAGGAGCAAAAGGGCAGACAGTTCGGCAGTGTGGAGCAGTGGCTGGATGATGTGGCGCAATATACATGGCTGACTTTTGCAAAAAATAATCCGATTTATGGGATGCTGGCTGTTCATCCGAGGCTGGGAAGAGTTTTTGCACTTCTTCTTCCTCTGACGCTTTTTTTAATACCTGTTATCAGCCTTGTGGAGGATTATGTGAGTGGTGAACCGGCAACACCGGGCTTTGTGGTATTCTGGGGGATTATTCTGCTTGTCTATATTCTGGGTTTTATGCGCTTCAGGGCAATCAGATGTAAGGAATTAGGGGAAAGGACTTGAAATTTCCAAAAGAGAGGCCTATAATATCTTAGGAAACGGTCTGCTGATGCAGACCGATATTTTGCGCCAATTTTTAGGGAAAAGAGTGAATGTTGAATGAATAAATCTTATGAGATCGATATGTGTCATGGCCCTTTGCTGGGAAAGATACTTTTGTTTTCTATTCCGCTGATGTTGTCGGGAATTCTGCAGCTTTTGTTTAATGCAGCGGACACCATTGTCGTTGGCCGTTTTGCAGGCAGTACAGCGTTGGCGGCGGTGGGATCTACAGGATCCCTTATTAATCTTCTTGTTAATCTGTTCATCGGTTTGTCGGTGGGGGCCAATGTACTGGTGGCGCGTTTTCATGGTGCCGGCCGGGATGACGAAGTCAGCGAAACGATACATACGGCCATATCTCTTAGTATTCTTAGTGGTATTTTTCTTTTGATTCTTGGTATTACGATTACAAAGACGATTTTGATATGGATGGGAACGCCGGGGGATGTGCTGGATCAGGCCAGTTTATATCTGAAGATATATTTTCTGGGTATGCCGATGATGCTTTTGTATAATTTCGGAAGTTCTATTCTGCGTGCCATAGGTGATACCAGACGGCCTTTGTATTATCTGGTGGCTGCAGGTATTGTCAATGTCGTTCTGAATGTGATTTTTGTTGTTGGTTTTCATATGGGAGTAGCGGGCGTTGCAATTGCGACCGTTGTATCCCAGACTATTTCGGCATCATTGATTATACGATGTCTGACCAGAATGGAAGGATGCTGTCATCTGGATATCAGGAAATTGCATATGGGCAGAAAGAAAATACAGCAGATTCTGCAGATTGGACTGCCGGCAGGTATGCAGGGAGTCGTATTTTCTCTTTCCAATGTACTGATACAGTCTTCTGTTAATTCATTTGGATCTACAGCCATGGCAGGCAATACGGCGGCCATGAATATTGAGAGCTTTGTCTATATGTCCATGAATACTTTTCAGCAGACAACCATGAGTTTTACCAGCCAGAACTATGGAGCAGGAGAGGAGAAAAGAATTCACAGGGTTCTGTTTATCTGCCTGGGTCTGGTGGTTGCAGTGGGACTGGCCATGGGAATATCTGCCTGGTTGGCGGGAGATTTCCTGCTGTCTGTTTATTCCTCTGAGTCCGAAGTAGTGGCCTATGGATTACGGCGAATGTCCGTTATCTGTACAACCTATTTCCTATGCGGTATTATGGATACCGTTGTAGGTGCATTAAGGGGTATCGGCTATTCTCTTATGCCGATGATCGTGTCCCTGATCGGAGCATGCGGTCTCAGGATCATCTGGATATTCACCATATTCCAGTGGCATCGCAGCCTTTGGATGCTTTATATTTCTTATCCGGTTACCTGGTTTGTCACTGCAGTTACCCATATCATCTGCTATATACTGGTAAGACGAAAACAGTTACAGAAGAACTATTGAGTTTTTTTGATTTCCCTGCAAATATCTATATGTAATTTTTTCATTTTTTTATAGAGAAGGCTGCGTTCGATGCCCAGGTCTGCAGCTGCGCGGGTTACATTGTTGTCGTAACGATTCAATGTTTCAGTAATAATGGCAGATTCATAATTTTGCATAAGAATATGCAGCTTTTTATCACCTTTTACTTCTGAAAGGTGAAGATATTCCGGCGATGATGCAATCTTGGATGGAAGGTCAGTCAGATTAATAACACCAATTTCTGTATCACAGGAGGCATAGGCACTGGCAATGACGTTCTGTAGTTCACGGACATTACCCGGCCAGCTGTATTTTATGAGACATTTATTAACAGCAGGCGACAGACCGATGGCAGTTTTGTATTTTCGGTTCAGTTCTTCCAGGTAATTATTGGCATAGAGGAGAATATCGTCCTGATGTTCTCTCAGAGGAAGCGTTTCCATATTGATAACTGCCAGACGATAGTAGAGATCTGAACGGAAAGTTCCCATTTGCATCATTTCCTGGAGATTCTGACGTGTGGCAGAAATGACACGGACATCAATAGGCACAGGGCGGGATGCTCCGATGGGTTCCACTTCTTTTTCCTGAAGGACACGTAAAAGTTTGACCTGCATGGACAGCGGCAGGTCTCCTATTTCATCCAGAAAAATAGTTCCTTTGTTGGCCAGCTGGAATTTTCCGATTCTTCCGCCTTTTCGAGCGCCTGTAAAAGCCCCTTCTTCATATCCGAATAGTTCAGCTTCGATCAGATCATGGGGGATAGCACCGCAGTTGATGCAGATCAGAGGATTATCCCTCCGAGGACTCTCCAAATGAATGGCTTTGGCAATGAGCTCCTTACCGGTACCTGTTTCTCCGGTAATCAGAACGGGAAAATCCGTTCTTGCAATCTTCATACCATGCATACGCAGTTCATTCATTTTTGGGTGATTGCCAATGAGATTGCTGAAATTGCCTGTCGTGTCCAGATCCTTATGATATTCCAGTTTATAAAATTCCAGTTCGGCTTTCATCACTTTTTCGGCAATATCCAGTGCCCGTTCTTTGAATTTCACCTGGGCCATGGCACCGATGAGTTCATCAGATTCATTAAAAACGCAGAAACGATTGGCGATGGCATAAGTTTTTTGTTCTTCACGGGTGTCATCGGAAGTATAAGGCTGAAAATAGATGCCTCCGTTATTATCGCCTTCGTGTCGGCTTTTCAGGACATCATACATGGATGTTGTTGTGATAATATTGCCGATGGGACATCCGATCACATCATTTCTTTTCCTGCCAAGAAAATTACAGTATTGTTCATTGATATCCAGAATAATACCATTTTCATTTATAATGATAAATCCATCTTCAGATTTTTCCAGTAATTTGTCAAAGAAAAGTTTATATATATGGTCTTTGGACATTTTTTTAACACTCCCTGGGTTTTGTTGATTTGATCCTGTTACAATTATATCAGATATTTCGCAGAGGAACAATCATTATAACAGGCAAAATTAGAAAAAATGACACATATTAGAAAAAAGAACACATTAATAATATAAGAATATCCTTAAAAACAAGCCTTTTGATTTGTTAAAAAGTTGGCATAAATTTTGCTGCTATATTTAATATAAATGCCTTTTTCTATGACTGCAGGGCAGGCAGCGAGAAGAGGTAAGTTTGTTTGAAAGGGGACATGTTTTATGAATTTTGGTATTCTTGTTTTGTTGATTGCCATCATACTTTTTGCATTGTTGGCATTTAAGCAGCTGAGTGCATTGATTCTGGCACCGTTGGTGACAATTTTTGTGGTTGTCTGCTCCGGCCTGCCGGTACTGGACAGCCTGAAAGATATGTTCATGCCTGCGGCGGCCAATTATGTATCCAGCTATTTTCTGGTATTCTTCGTAGGAGCTCTGTTTGGCGCTGTTTATCAGTTTACGGGAGCTGCTGAGTCCATCGCACGGTTTATTGGCGGGTTGTGCCATGGCAAGTTTGTCGCACCGATTATTATGATTATCACCGGTATTCTGACATTTGGCGGTGTCAGCGGTTTCGTTGTTTTCTTTGTTATTTATCCTATTGCTTTGAATCTTTTCAAAGAAGCCAATCTGACCAGAAGACTGATACCTGCCGCTATTTCAGCCGGTTGCTGGACATGGTCTATGACGGCGCCGGGTTCACCATCCATTCAGAACGTTATTGCCATGGATAGTCTGGGAACACCGTCAACGGCGGCTTTCCTGCCTTCTTTGATCGTATCCATTATTGAATTCGCGCTTATATTTATCTGGCTGGAATATCGTGGCCGCAAATTTACCAAAAATGGTTATTATTTCCATGATACCCGTTTGAAAACACAGCTGACGGAAGATGACCTGAATACAGAAGGACGCAAGGATCTGCCGCATTGGATTATTGCTTTTATCCCGATCATTACGATTCTCGTGCTGTTCAATGTTGTTGACTGGAAGGTTGAAGCAGCTGTTTTTGCAGGGGTTGTTCTTGCTACAGTTCTCATGTTCAGATATGTTAAGGGCGGTATCAATGAATGGATCAAAGTGTTTAATAAAGGCGCAGCAGATTCAGGTGTTGCCATTCTGAATACGGCCATTGTTGTCGGTTTCGGTGGTGTTGTTAAAGGTACACAGGGCTTTACAGATCTCGTTGAGATGCTGAAAGGCTTTGACATGTCTCCATTATTATTTGTTATGATCACGGTTGCCATCTGTGCCGGTGCCTGCGGTTCCGCATCAGGTGGTATGGGAGTTGCTTTCAATGCCCTGACAGATACATATTTAAGTCTTGGAGCAAAACTTCCATATGTTCATCGTATCGCTGCCATTGCAGCAGGAACATTGGATACATTGCCACATCAGGGTGCCCAGATCACACTGCTTGGTATCTGTAAACTGACACATAAAGAAGCTTATTTTGATATTGCTATTACCCAGATCGTTATTCCATTCATTACCTGCGGTATTTTCATTCTGCTGGCACAGATGGGATTATAGTGGATCGTAGATGTATATGATATGAATACATAGTATAAAATAGTTAAAGGGGCTGTCGGGAAGTAGGTAGTTCTACACAGGGGCAGGTGTGATTTGTACGGATCACACCTGCCTCAAAAAATTCTTGACAGCTATCCCAATATTTCGTATGATATAATTATATAGTATGCAAACTATTAATCAAGCGAAATGTGGTGAGTGATATTAAAATACTGGTTATTTTAAAACAAATTCCTGATAGTTGTGAGAAAGATTTTTATCAGGATACGGGTTGTCTGAACGACAGTGATATCAATGTGATAACTGAAGCCCTTGATCTGCGTGACAGTCTTGGTGGTACCGTTACTGTGATGGCTATTGGACCGACAGAGAGCCTGTCGATTCTGAAGGAAGCCTACACCTATGGTGTTGATCATGGGATTTTGCTGGATGATGACAGCTGGCATGATACGGATATCCGTGGTGCCGGAAGAGTTGCTGCAGCAGCGGCAGTCTATACAGGTCCTTATGATCTCATAATGTTTGGACGACAGGCCATAGATGGCGATAGTATTCATATGGCGGCCATGACGGCCGGTTATCTCGGCATGCCTCTTCTGCCGTACAGTAATGGGTTATCTGTGATAAATCATCAAATACAGGCGGAATGCATAGGAGATGATCAGAATGAACAAGTATCTGCAGATTTTCCTGCAGTTGTTTTGTCTGTTCGTAAAAGAAACGGGAGATATCCTTCAGTTCAGGACATTCTCAAGACTTATAATGGCACATTTAAAGTTCGTGTTATCGATGGTTGTGAACTGGTACTGGACAATCAGAAGAAAATGGTTTACCGACACCGTACCTACATACCGGATATCTCAACACAGCACAAGCAGATTATTTTCAAAGAAGGGGATGAGACTGTGCTGGCCTGTCATCTTGAGACAGTTTTATGTCAGCTTGGTTATTGATGACATATGAAGGAGAGGAAGAACGTTATGCAGAATTTTGGTTTAAAGGGCGGGATTATTGTTGTCGGGAAAATACTTGATAAAAAAATTGCGCCTTTGACATTGGAGATACTTGGTGCAGGATTGACACTTGGAAAAGAAATGGGATGTTCCGTTTCTGTTATTCTCTCAGGAAGTGTATGCAGCAGCGATCTGGCATCCCTGCAGTGCTTCGGAGCCGATGAGATCATTTGCCTTGAACATCCAAAACTTCGTAATGGCTGTGAACAGTATCATCTTGAAGCTCTCCGCAGCTGTCTTGTACAAAAAAAGCCGGATGTTATTCTGGTGGGGGCTGACAGTTCCGGAAGAGTTTTGGCTTCACAGCTGGCATTTGAACTGGACACAGAGATTGTGACTGATGCCCACAGCCTGTATTACAATCGAACTTTGGATACAGTTATTATCCGGCGACCTGCACCTGATGGTAAAAGGATGAACGAATTCAGAATAGAGACCAGTCCGGTAATGGCATCATTTCGTCAGGGAATCTGCCAGAAAGCTGTTTCACAGCAGGCAACTTCAGGCAATCTTTGTAAGATTTATATGGATTGTCTCGATCATAGCAGTGCAGAAGAACAGATTCAGTACAAATCCATAATCAAAGACCATCAGGATGTCAGCCGGATAGAAGATGCATCGATTATCATTTCCGGAGGTCGGGGTATAAAAGGTGAAGAAGGATTTGTACTTCTTGAACTTCTGGCTGAAAAACTGGGCGGACAGACGGGATGCACAAGACCCTGTGTGGATGCCGGATGGATGCCGCTGTCCCGACAGATCGGGCAGTCAGGAAAAACTGTTCATCCAAAGCTTTATATAGCCTGCGGCATTTCCGGTGCTGTTCAGCATATGGCCGGTGTTCAGGCGGAAACTTTAATTGCAGTCAACAGCAATCCCGATGCAGCCATATTCAGGTATTGTGATTATGGTTTTGTAGGAGATGCGGTCAAGATCATTGAAAAAATATTGTAATAAACTTCCCCCTGAAAACATGTTTATCGCAAATTGTTTTCAGGGGGAAGTTCAGGATAAGAATGACTTATCAGATTATTCAAGTCCCATTAATTCATCCTTAAAGATACGTTCATCCATCAGTTTCGGTTCTCCATCCATTTTAGGAATAAATCCCATATGATCAATAATCTGTGTCTGGATGTCGATACCAGGAGCCACTTCTGTCAGATAGACACCATCTTTACGAAGTTCGAATACGGCACGTTCAGTGATATACATCACCGGCTGACCGACTTCGTTGGCATACTTACCACTAAAAGTAATCTGTTCCACTTCTTTGATAAATTTGTTTTCGCGCCCCTCCTGAAGGATGGTCAGCCTGCCGTCGCCTGTGGCGCATTTAAGGCCGCCTGCTGTAAAAGTGCCGCAGAAATAAACACGTTTTGCATTCTGAGTAATATTGATAAAACCACCGCAGCCGGCAATTCTCGGACCAAATTTGCTCACGTTGATATTTCCCTGTTCATCTGCCTGGGCAAGTCCAAGGAAAGCATCATCAATACCGCCGCCATCATAGAAATCAAACTGTGCTGTCTGATCGAGAATGACCTGTGCATTGATGGAACCGCCGAATTTAGAGCCACCCTGAGGTACACCACCGATAGGGCCTGCTTCAACAGTCAATGTAAAATGGTCACCAATACCTTCTTCGTTGGCCACCATGGAAATATATTCCGGAATACCGATACCAAGATTGACAACAGTGTTTTTCTTCAATTCCATAGCTGCACGGCGTCCGATGATCTTCTTTGGAGAGAGGGCAGGGTATTGAAGACTGCCAAGAGGAATACGAAAATCGCCTGTCATCGAACCGTCATACTCGCTGCCAAGGCACTGAGCCTGTTTAGCCTTATCTGCTGCAACTACAATGGCATCAACATAAATACCTGGAATCTTTACAAGCTTTGGATCCACATCGTTGACAATACGTTCCACCTGTACAATTACTTTGCCGCCGCTGTTTTTAGCTGCCTGGGCCATGGCTGTAGCTTCTCCTATACAGCATTCATGCTCCATCGTCACATTCCCGTTCGTATCAGCCAGTGTTCCGCGAATTAATGCAATATCAACAGGGATCGCTTTGTAGAGCAGTCGCTCCTGGCCACAGACATTGACAACTTCAACTATATCTTCTGTTGTTACTGTATTCAGTTTGCCGCCTTCGATACGAGGATCTGCAAATGTGCTGAGGCCAACATGGGTCAATGTACCGATTTTGCCGGCTGCTGTATCCCGGAAAAGCTGTGACAGTGTCCCCTGGGGAAGATTGTAAGCTTTGATCTTATTCTGGTTGATCAGTTCTCCAAGTTTTGGAGCCATATTATAATGTCCGGCAATAACTGTTGTTGTCATTCCCTCGTGGGCAAAATGGTCAGCGCCGCTTCCATCACGATTTCCCTGTCCGGCTGCATAATAATAAGTCAGATTTTTTGGAGATCCGGTTTCAATGAAACGCTGTTCAAGGGCTGAAGTCAATTCTTCCGGAAGACCTGAAGCAACGAATCCATTTGTAGCAACAGTCATATTATCCTGAACCATCATAACTGCTTCCTGTGCTGTTAATACCTTTACTTTCGACATGATAATCTACCTCCGTATATGTAATAAATATATTTACATCGCTTAATTCATGTTCTAAATAATTAGTATACTAATAAATAGCATCATAAACGAATGTCATAAATTTGTCAATATATGTTTTTTAATTTATATGAAATTGGACGGAATGCACAAAAAAAGCAGATGATTTCTGGTAATAAAATGGTATTGACAGAATTGATTCGCAGACTTACAATTAGCATACAAACTATTCACACGCAAGTTTGAGTCGACAATAAACAGCGTACACCCATATACAATTGACGTACACAACAACAAATTAATAAAAAGGAGATATGCGTTATGAATTTTGAATTAACAGAGCAGCAGGCAGCGATTCAGGCAGCAGCAAGAAAATTTGCACAGGAAGAATTACTTCCAGGTGTTCTTGAGAGAGATGAAAAGAGTGAATTTCCGATTGAACAGTTTCATAAAATGGGAGAGCTTGGTTTCGTAGGTTTACCATATCCAACAGAAGTTGGCGGACAGGGCGGTGATTATTTATCCTATGTACTGGCTGTTGAAGAGATTTCAAAGGTGGATGCCTCCATGGGTATTGGTTACTCCGTTGCCACATCTCTTTACGGCGGCAGTATCATGAATTCTGCTGCACCAGTTGAAAAGAAGAGAGAGTTTCTTGAGGAAGTTCTGGCAGGTAAATGCATGGGGTCCTTTGGCCTGACTGAGCCAAATGCAGGATCTGATGCCGGTGGCTGTGTGACAGTAGCTGAAAAAGATGGTGATGAATATGTATTGAATGGTCTTAAATGTTTCAATACAAACGGACCTCTTGCTGAATATACAGCTGTTTATGCTTTAACAGAGCCGGAGAAGAAATCAAAAGGTCTTTCCTGCTTTGTTGTAAAGAAAGGAACACCTGGTTTTACTGTAGGTAAAATTGAAAATAAGATGGGCATCCGTTCTGCTCAGGTTTCAGAGATGATTCTGGAAAATGTAAGAGTACCTGCTGAAAACATGATCACGGCTTCCGGTGATGGTTTTAAACTGGCTATGAAGACACTGGATGGCGGACGTATCGGTGTTGCTGCTCAGGGTCTGGGCATTGCAGAAGGTGCTTTTGAAATTGCAAGACAGTATCTCATGACAAGAGAACAGTTTGGCAAGCCTATTTACAGAAATCAGTATCTGGCTTTCAAGATGGCTGAACTTGAGATGGAAATTGATGCAGCAAGACTGATGCTTTATAAGGCAGCTACAGACAAACAGAATGGCAAACCATATTCGCTTCCTGCTGCCAAAGCAAAATATCTTTGCACGAATGCAGCCATGCATGTAACAACAGAAGCTGTTCAGATGCTGGGTGGTAACGGCTATATGAAAGAATACCATGTTGAACGTATGATGCGTGATGCCAAGATTACACAGATTTACGAAGGAACCAATGAGATTCAGAAACTGATCGTCAGTGGTGCACTTTTCAGATAAAATAATTGTTCCTCTCTTATAGAGGATGTCGGGAAATAGATAGCTCTACACAGGGGCAGGTGTGATCCATACGGGTCACA
>JBJEJD010000136.1:0-12201 GCA_051877705.1 Coprococcus sp.
GCATCCTGCGGCTGAACGACACACCAGCTGTGAACATTGATGGTGACCGCATTGACCCCGTAGTATTTCATGATACGTACGTCCTCCAGCCAGACTTCCTCAGGCCATTGTTCAGGACAATAATCTCCGCCATACAGTATCCCGTTAAATCCAGTGATTGCCATCGCCGTTTCCCTCCTGTTAATTTTCCTTTAATTCATCCCATTTTTCCTGGAATTCCTGCAGTACGCCTTCTTCATCCACTTCACCGGCAAAATATTTCTGGATAGTGCCGCCGAATTCTGTTGTGACACCGTCAGGATATTTTGTCCATTCCCATCCGGCTGCTTTTCCTTCGGCAAGATATTCCTGTATGCCTACACCGATCGGTCCCACTGTTTCTGCATCAGCTTCGATGGTAGAAAGGCCCGGAATAAATCCGAATTCTTCTGTCAGATATCTCTTGCCGGTTTCAGATGATACCAGCCAGTTCAGGAATTCCTTGGCAGCATCCTTGGAGGCGGAATTCTTATTGACACACCAGTAGGTGGATACAGACGCATAAATCTTGTCATTGAGTTCTGAATCATCATTGATCGGCATCGGCATGATACCCACATTCATTTCAGGATCCACCTCATCAATCATCGGCTGATAACCGTTAAGGCCCATAATCATAGCCACGTCACCGTTGGCAAAATCAGATACGACTGTGCTGAAATCTGTAATCAGAGGATCGGCAATAACGTGCTCTTTCATCAGCTTCACCAGGTTCATCCAGTCTTTGTAAAGATCATTATCCGTAATTGTCTGTGTACCGTCATTTAAGCCGGCGATGAACTGATCTGTATCCTCCTGCTGTGCCATCGGAATATTGGCAAGGAATGTCCCGTTTGGATACCACTCCGCACCGTTAATGGCCAATACTTCATAACCTGCTGCTTCCAGCTTTTGCACTGCTTCTGTAAGGGCAGTCAGAGTTGTCGGCACTTCTGTAATGCCTGCTGCTTCAAAATAATCTTTGTTATACAGGAAGCCATAACCCTCAAGATAGAGCGGTAAACCATAGATGCTGCCATCCTTGCTGATGCCGTCCTTTGTGAATTCCAGCATATCTCCTACCCATGACTGGTCTGACAGGTCCTCCAGATAATCCATCCAGAGCTCCATCTTGGCAAACCCTTCATTATTAAAAATATCAGGGGCTTCTTCACTGGCAAATCTTGTCTTTAATACAGTCTCGTATTCATCAGAAATAACACTTTCAATCTGCAGATCCACATCCGGATGCTCTGCCATATATTCCTCTGCCATGGCATTCATCTGATCGGACAATTCTGTCTTGAACTGCAGAACCTTAACTGTCACCTTTTCACCGGATGCCTGTGCTGCATTTTCCCCTGCTGCCGCCGTCTCTCCGGTACTGCCGCCTGCGGATGAACCGCATGCCGCCAGTAAAAGGCTGATTCCCAGAACCGCTGCTAATACATTTCTCTTCTTCATCTTTTTCCTCCTCAATATATATTGTATATTAAATTGTTTCCAAGTGAAACCTTGATCATCCCTTGACCGCACCGGTCACCATTCCCTCGACAATATATTTCTGAAGGAAAATAAATACAAGGGCAGCCGGTACGATCGCCATCACCAGTGCAGGAAGAGCCAGATCCCATTTCATCACGTACTGACCAAAGAATGCATTGATGGCAATTGGAATCGTCTGCAGACTCTTGCTTGACAAAACAAGCTGAGGCAGCAGGAAATCGTTCCAGAACCAGAAGGTATTGATGGTGATTGCCGTAAATATGATCGGACGAAGGAGCGGAAAAATTATTTTCCAAAACATGTAAAACAATGTACCGCCGTCCATGACAGCCGCCTCCTCCACTTCCTTCGGTATCCCCTGTATAAATCCCCTGAACAGGAATATGGTAAACGGAAGGCCCATTCCCCAGTAAGTCAGTATCACACCAAAAAGAGAATTGGTAAGATGCATAAAGCTAAGAACCTTCACCAGGGGGATCATAATAACCTGAAACGGAATGATCAGGCCCGTCATGAAAAGCAAACCGATCCATTTGTTGAATCTGGTCGAAAACCTTTCCAGACGATAGGCCGCCATAGCGGACACCACCGTTACGCCCAGATTACTAAGTACTGTCACAAATAACGAGTTGCCAAAAACCCTGACATAATTCAGCTGTGAATAGGCCTTTGCATAATTCTCCAGATGGATCTGTTCCGGCCAGCTCAGAACATCCTTTAAAAGCTCTCCGTTATCCTTAAAGGAATTGAGGATAACCAGATAGAACGGGGACAGGAATAAAATCACACATACAGCAATGATCAATGTCAGTAGTCCTTTATGTTTTATCTTCATTCTTCTTCCGTCTCCTTTCTGTTATTCAGATAAACCTGAAGCGCTGATATAATAATGACCACACAGAAAAACAGGATGGATTTTGCCGAACCATATCCATAATTGTTCTTTTCAAATGCCTCGTGGTAAATATTGATTGCCAGAGACTCCGTGGATTTATACGGTCCTCCCTGTGTCAGGGAGAATGGCAGATCAAATGTCACAAGGCTCTTGCTGATCGTCCAGAAAAAACAGATCAGGAACGACGATTTCAGATACGGGAAAATAATATACCGGATCAGCTGATGGTTCTTTGCGCCATCCATATAGGCGGATTCTATGACCGTATCCGGCACGCTTAAAATTCCCGCCACATAGACCAGCATGACATATCCCGCCATCTGCCATACACTGACAATAACAATGCCCCAGAAAGCAGTTGCCGGTGTTCCAAGCCATGACAGCTGCAGGAATTTGATCCCTGTCAGCTCTCCGAGAGCAGGAAATCCTTTAGTAAAGATAAATTTCCAGATAAAGCCGAGGACAATACCACTCAATATATTCGGCAGAACCAGTGACGCCCTGAAGAAGGAGCTGCCCCTGATCTTACTCGTAAGAGCCAGCGCAAACAGAAGACCGATGCCATTGGCCAGCACTGTAACCGCCACCGTATTCTTTATGGTGTAGATAAACGAATTAATGAAATCCTTATCTCCAAATGCCTTCAGATAATTACTCAGACCGATCCACTGAAAATTGTTCGACACACCGTTCCATTTTGAAAATGAAGTCACGACACTGAACAGAAACGGTACGATAACAAAAGTTAAAAACAGTATGACTGCAGGTGCTATGAAAATCAGCTGATTCATCCACCTTGTCCTGGTACTCTCTTTCATTCGCTTTTCCTCCCGATATTAAATTAAAACCGACTGTTTAATATCATTATTATAGAAAAAACGACACATCTCCACTACCCATTTATTTGATTTGAAAGTGGACAATTTTGTTCTATCTCCCATTTAATGGTTGTCTCAAAATCCGGCAAAAGCTATAATAAAAACAGAATTAATTTCACACAGGAGGGAATCAGCATTATGAAATTATTCAATGGAAGTATCCGCAGACAGCTTACCATCATTCTTATTATCATCGCTATCCTTCCGCTGTCCATAGCAATGATCATTACCTATATCAGTTCAAGAAATTTTTTTAATAAAGAAGCGCTGGCACACAACCAGAATCTGATGTATCAGTATCAATATAATGTGAATACCTATCTCTCAGATATCCGTGAAGCACTTTATTACCCATACAGCAATTCACAGGTTTATTCCTTTTTGACACAGAAAAACAGCCATCAGTATTCTGCTTATACATTAATGTCCTCTTTCATGTGGTCCATCGCCGGATTATCAGATGATATTACCTCCATTCGTCTGGAAAGTCATGTCAAACAATGTGAATATATATATGAAAATACCCACCTGTCCATCAACAAATTAAAAGACTCTGCCGGTTCAGCCATGACAGAATCAAAGGCCTGCATCATTCCCACCCATGATCATCAGATTTTTACTTTATTCTATGCTTTTAACAGCATACCCCAAAATGAATATATAGGCACCATCACCATTGATGTGAATCTGAATACACTCAGGCAGCTTTCCTCCCAGATGATCAACTCTCCCGATGAGATACTTTATCTGGTGGACCGGACAAGTCATGCCATCATCTACAGTACAGATGAATCCCTCACCGGACAGACTGCCGGTACAGAACTTATGGAGGCTATTGAAAAAATAACCGGAAGCAGCGGATATTTTACCTGTCAATTACTACAGGGAAACTCCATTCTGTTTTATGAAACAGTTAATTGTCTGGACTCCCAGTGGCTGATATTAAAAGCCCTGCCTGTGTCATCGCTGTACAGCAGCATCCGGCATATTATTGACATTTACCTGATGACATATTTTGTTTTCCTGCTGCTGTCCATCCTTCTGATCAGAAGACTGTCCGCCCATTTTACGGACCCGCTGATCCAGCTGACCCGGCAGATGAAGGAGATCAAATACGGGGAGCCTTACACTCCACTGGAGTTTCACCGTGATGACGAGATTCAGGTGTTAAATCAGTCCTTCCAGTCCATGCTTGAAACAATCAACGCCCTCACCATTCAGAAATATGAGTTGAAGCTGTCCAACAAGAACGCCAAACTCCGCATGCTCCAGGCACAGCTGAATCCTCATTTTATGAACAATGCTCTGCAGTCCCTCGGTACACTGGCATTAAAAAAGCAGGCACCGGAGCTGTATTCCCTGATAACCTCATTATCTCTGATGATGAATTATGCCATGGACATCAATACCTCCCTGATCACACTGGACAAGGAATTTGAATATGCGGAAAATTATCTGATCTTCCAACAGCAGCGTTTCGGCGAGACCTTACATTACCGGCTTGATCCTTCACCTGAAACCCTGTCCCTGGAGGTTCCAAAAATGATCCTGCAGCCCATCATTGAAAACTATTTTAAACACGGTTTTATAAAAAGGCCGGAGGGCTATAAGGTTGAGGCCGAATCCTTTTTATCAGACCATCATCTGATCATTGTTGTCAGAAATAATGGTGAATCCATTCCTGAGCCGGATCTGGAAAAACTGAGAAAAAATCTTGATCATGCGAAAAACTTTGATAATGATGAAAATGCCTTCGGTATCGGGCTTTTTAACATTCAGTCCCGTATGAACCTTTACTATAATAATAGCGCCAGTATCTTCATCCGCAATCTGACCCCTTACGGGATAGAGATACGCATCAAGTTGAATTTGGAGGAAAAAATATCAGATGAAAGCTTTGATTATTGATGATGAGAAACCTGTAAGAGACGCCATCCAGCTGCTTGTTGACTGGAAAGCCTATAATATTGATACGATTTATGAAGCCGAGGACGGTCACGCGGCCATTCGTATCATTCAGGAAAATCACCCCGAACTGATCCTGACAGATATCCGAATGCCTGTAACCGGTGGAATTCAGCTGATGGACTGGCTCTATCACAATTCCGCCTCCAGCAAAGTAATCGCCATCAGCGGTTACACTGATTACGAGTATGTCCGCCAGATTTTTCTGCAGGGCGGCGTAGATTACATTCTGAAGCCCATCCAGCCTCAGAAACTTTATGATGCCCTCAAAAAGGCTGTTTCTGAAATAGAAAAAGAAAAGCTCCGGCAACCATCTGCCAGAGCCACTGAACCTGATATTCCCGGTGATTCCATTTATTATCAGATCAAATACTATATTGACGACAACTATCATAATAAAAATCTTTCCCTCAGCCAGATTGCTTCTGTTTTCCACATAAGCGACGCCCATTTATCAAGATATTTCAAAAAACTGTTCGGAATCAACTTGGTACAATACATAAAAAATGTACGCATCAGCCATGCAAAAAAACATCTGATACACTCTTCAAAAAAGATATCCGAGATTGCCCGTCTGGTGGGATATGATGACGAAAAATATTTTGCCCGTGTATTCAAGGAACAGGAAAATATGTCTGCCAATGACTACCGGCAGAAATACAAAACCAACGACTGATTACCGGATCAGCTATTCAGCTGATCCAGCACCTCTTTAAGCTTCCCGATATCCCTGTCCGCAAAGCAGTACCCATCCATACCGCACGCCTTTGCCCCATCGATGTTTAACTGCAGGTCGTCTATAAAAAAGCATTCTTCCGGCTTCAGACCAAATTTCCCAAAAAAACGCTCATAAATCTCTTTTTGAGGTTTAATACATTTCTCTTCGGCTGAAAACAAAATACCATCAAAAAAATCCAGTGCCGGAAGATATTCTTTATAGCAGGCAGGCAGCCGCATGGACGCATTGGAACAGAGATAAATGCCATACCCTTTGGCCTTCAGCTCTCTGACCACAGCTTCCATCTCATAATTCGTCTTCATATTATAGAGATGCCAGTCCCGCATGCATAGCCGCACCGCCTCATGCAGCCGTTCCGGAAGCCTTTCGCAGATCTGCTTCACAGCTTGCTCCTCACTGATAACACCCATATCCAGATACACCCATTCCGGTGACAAAAACAGACTGTTAAAAATCACCCTTCTGTCATGTACATTTTCAATATAATGTTCACAGACTCTCATGCCGTCATAGGATACCAGTACATTGCCCATATCAAATACAATATTTTCGATCATTCTATTCCTCCACTTTCTCTCTATTCCAATTTTTCTCTACCGCCCATTTTACACTATTCATTTTCCAAAAGAAATGGAAATTCCTAAATTATCCTTGACTTTATTCTTAAAACTCTTATAATGTTCTTTATCAAACAGTTCAAAAACGAACAAAAGGAGATGAATAGAATGCTGGCACAATTCTGGGAACATCAATCAGCTTTTAAAAATCTGTATTCTCTTCATATTAATCCTCTTTGTCAGAAATATCATCTGACCCGAACTGAAATGGATATCCTGCTGTTTCTCGCCAACAATCCACAATTTGATACAGCAACGGATATTGTAGAACATAAGGGGCTGTCCAAATCCCATGTATCCACTTCCCTTCGTACTCTGGAAGATAAAGGATATCTGAAATCTTCCTATCATGGCCGGAACCGCAGAACAATTCACCTTGAAATACTGGAAAACGCTCAACTCGTCGTAAGGGAAGGGCAGCAGGCTCAGTCGGACTATTATGCTATCCTTTTTAATAATTTTACCGATCAGGAAAAGGATATATTGATCAGAATGATCCGGAAAATGGCTGATAACGTACAGCAACATCTTGGAAAGGACTGAATTAACCATGGAACTACTCTGTAAATTTATTATCTGTTTTATCGCCGGTATCGGCGCAGGACTTGGTACAGGCTTCGCCGGCATGAGCGCAGCCGCGGTCATCAGCCCGGTACTGATAACATTTTTGAATATGGAACCTTATCATGCTGTTGGCATCGCCCTGGCCAGCGACGTCCTGGCCAGTGCCGTCAGTGCTTATACCTATGGTAAAAATAAAAATCTTGATATTAAAAATGGTATCGTCATGATGATCACCGTTCTGATTTTCACTGTATTCGGCAGTTGGATATCAAGCAAGGTTCCCGGAACCACCATGGGTACATTCTCTGTCTTCATGACAATGCTGCTGGGTATCAAATTCATTATTAAACCGGTCATGACCACCAAAGAAAAAATGTTGAATGTCTCTGCTTCCAAACGTTTACGTCAGTCCATTCTCTGTGGAATGGTCATCGGTTTTATCTGCGGCTTTGTCGGCGCAGGCGGCGGAATGATGATGCTGCTCATCCTCACCTCCGTCATGAACTATGAACTAAAAACAGCCGTCGGAACCAGTGTATTTATCATGGCTTTCACAGCCTTCACCGGAGCAGTCAGCCATTTCTCCATCGGCGGCATACCGGACATTCCGACATTGATCTTCTGTGTCCTGTCCACACTGCTGTGGGCCAGAATAGCCGCAAGATTTGCCAACAAAGCAGCACCGGCGACACTTAATCGCGCCACCGGTGTTGTCCTTCTCATACTTGGCATTGTCATAATCAGCGTCAAGTATATATTGTAAAAGCTGTTTGTATTTTAACTGTATACAACCACACAATCGTCCTCCAATATCTGTGTCTGTCCATTTGGAATGATATTCTCATCTCCACGCTTAACAAGAACAATCAATGTGTTATTCGGAAGCACCAGTTCGGCAATGGTTTTATTGCACCAGCGGTGCTTTTTTGTAATTGTAAATTCTTCCAGATGCTCATGTCCGCCGGATTCATAGGCCGGAACACTTAAAACCATGGTATCTCCTGCCAGAATCTGTGTATTGCCGTCAGGTATAATCGTCTTTCCTCTCCGTTTGACCATCACAGCAAGGGATCCCGTCGGCATACTCACATCTCTGATCAACTGATTCTCCCAGTTGTGTCCCTCAGGAATATACATCTGCATCATGGTAATGGCCGAAGACTCACTGTAATCATTGAAGGTCTTGCGGACATCACAGCTCTCATCAACCATAGACAGCTTTACTGCCATCATCGGAAGAAGCGTTCCCTGAATAGCGACAGAAATCAATGCTACCATAAATACCGTGTGGAACAGCGCATCCGATGACGTATTGATGCCGGCAATGACCATAATAGCAAATACTATAGACGCGGCACCACGCAGTCCCGCCCAGGAAACCATCAGACACTGGTTCGTACTGCATTTGAATGGCTTCAACAACAGAAAAATTGCCACTGGTCTTGCAACAAAAGTAAGAAAAACCGTAATCGCAAGGGCTGTAGGGAATATCACCGGCAATTTATGCGGATAAGACAAAAGTCCCAGCAAAAAGAACAGCACGATCTGGGCCAGCCCTGTCATCCCGTCAAAAAATGCAATCAATGTCTCCTTCCCCCTGATACTGCTGTTACCAAGCATAATACCCATCAGATAAACACTTAAAAAAGCGTTGCCGCCCGTCACATCAGCCAGACCAAAAGCAAACATGGCCAGACCGATAACAAAAATCGTATCCAGTCCGTCCGCATGTATTTCAGACTTCTTCAAAAACCATATGCCCAGCATACCTGCAGCCACACCGATAACAATACCATAAACGACCTGTGCAAAAATCATGTACGGCACTGTACTGATATCACCGCCCACCTTCAGGGAAATGCCAATCGCCGTCAGCAGATAAGCCACCGGATCATTACTGCCGCTTTCCATCTCCAAAAGAGAGGCTGTACCATCCTTCAGATTCAGTTTCTTTGTACGGAGAACCGAGAACACGCTGGCCGCATCTGTGGATGACAGAACAGCGCCCATAAGGAAACTGTCAACAAAAGACATACGTAGAACCAACATACAGAATACTGCCGTCAGCCCCGCCGTCACAACAACACCGATAGTAGAAAGTGAAACTGCCTTTACAGCCACCGGTCTTGCCGCACTCCACTTCATGTTGAAACCGCCGTAGAACATGATAAAACAAAGAGCTATGGTACAGATATTCTTCGCCATCTCATAATTGTCAAAAGGAATATGTACGATACCGTCACTGCCAAAGAGCATACCGATTCCCATGAACAAAATCAGCGCCGGCATACCAAACTTTCCAGAAAACTTCTCAGCCAGCAGACATAAAAACAAAACAACTGCAACCATGATCAAAATTGTTGCCATTCCAAGTCTCCTTTCCTTCTGTTATATTCGCACTATATAAACTTATCGTATACGAAAACTTCTTTCATCTACATCCACAGGCATCTCTTTCATGTCCACATTCTCTATCATGACATAAGTTCCCTGATTGATCATAACAATCATCTTATTAATAGAAGCCGGAGCCCCCTGAACTTCCATCTCCACCGTTCCGTCCCATTCGTTCCTGACCCATCCTGTCAGTCCCAGTAACTGAGCCGCATGGTACGCACGATATCTGAATCCCACACCCTGTACATACCCTGAAAATACGATATGTTTGCGGGTCATATTTTGTTCACTGCTGTTCATCTTAATCACTTCCTATTTATGCAAATACCCCTCTTTAAAATAGCGGTTTCTGACACGTTCACTATATTTTTCCGGATTCCTGCCAACCATAATAGATCTTATAACATAAATTACCCATATCACTTCCAGAGCAGACATTATTCCGACTATCATTAGCATTCCTCTTCTCATATCTGCATTTGTCTGTTCATATGTCCGATAATATCTTCCCTTCATATCTCTGATTTGATAGACATCATAATAAGCTTTCCCTTCTTTTGGCTGTGTATAAGATACGTCAAGCAGAAACGCTTCACCTTTTCTGCATTTTTCCATCAGGTTATCCATATATTCTCCCTGAAATTCATAATTTCGAATCCGAAAATCCTGTTGAAACTCATCAGATATAAGCCACAAATCTTCACCATCAATATTATATCCTGAAATATATGCCTTTTGATGCTGTATATTATCAATTTTTTCTGAATTATAAGTAAACATTTCCACCAAAAACCATATAATCGCACCAGCCAGAATAAAAAACAAAAGGAAATACATGAACACAATTTCTCCCGGATCATCCACATGCCCATCAAAAGGATCCCAACGTCTTTTTCCTGCATCAGGTATCGGCCGGTTTTCGTGCAATTTCATATACTGATCGTAAACCATATATAAGAATGCATCCCCTCCATCGGACATTCTCTCGATTTTTATCCTCCGCTTCCCCATATAAAGAGTAGTATCTCTTTCCTGACGTATAGATGTAATATCTCCATAAGTAAACTTTGTGCTGATTCCCCAAAAATTTCTCACTGTAAAGCCGACCCGGTCATAGATTATTCTAATATTCGACCATGCAATGATTAATGATACTCCAAGCCAGATAAAGAAACATAATACGGCATTAACAAATATACCATCACTGTTGTACAACCAAATAAAAATAAAGAAAAGTGAACATATAACCCCTGTCCAAAACATATAATCTGATAATCGCACCTCATTATCCAGCTCAGTATCCTTCCTTTCACGCATAATGTACCTTATAGTGCCAATGATAATAACCAGTAATCCCAGTAATACGGTACCTCCGATAAATACTTGTACTATCACTCTATACTCCCCTTTATCTGATGTGTTGCATATCCAGTTTATCACAATGCTGCTCATATAATGCCTTAATCTTAACATTGTGCTTTTCTTTTTTCAAGTATTCCTGAATATCTATTCCCTGGCTGCCTGACTTACTGTTTGATTACATATTATTTTACATAACAAAATCCAGGACATCGCCCGGATTTTGTATATAATTATGACTTTTATTCCACCGATAAACCGGCCATTCCAAATGCGGCCGGTCCTCCGTGGGTTGTGATAACCCCTGCCGCCTGAATCCATCTGACTTCCTTAAAGCCACACTCCCTGGCCGCCTGTTCCACACTCTGGCGCACATCATCCTGAAGTCCTACCGTATGAACGAGCCACAGCAGATCTTTCCTCAGTTTATATGACTTCTCATAATCACGAATCAGCTTTGCAGCCACCTTCACCATTTTTCCCCTGTATTTCTTAGTCGCCACCAGTTTACCATCCAGAATCTCGATACATGGATGGAGATTCAAAATACGACTGCCAATATAAGCCGCGTTGCTCACACGGCCTCCGGCGCATAAAAATTCCAGATTATCCGGAATGAAACACATCTTCGCACGTGAAATCAATTCTTCCGCTTTTGCAACAGCCTCGTCAAGCGTCATCTGCGGATTCTTCTGCAATTCCTCCGCCATGGCCACCACAACAGCGGCCTGTCCCACAGATACCTGCTTTGTATCAATGGCTGTCATATAATCCCTGCCTTCAGCGGCAATCTGCGCACTCTGATAAGAACAGGTTGTTATGGCCGAATAAGCCAGATACAAAATCTTAGCGTCCGGCTGCTCTTCATGTATCTCATCAAAAATCTTCATAAAATCATCCGGTGTTGATCCGCTGGTCTTCGGAAGCTTCCCTGTCTGCTGATAATAATCCCGGATCTTCTCAGCCGGGAAAGAACCGTCATCCAGAGTCTCATTGTCAAAGGTTACATGCATTGGTACAATTCGTATACCATATTTTAAGGCCAGTTCCGGGGTAATATCTGAGCCGGTTTCTGCTACGAGAATAATCGGAGTCATAGAGTATGTTTCCTTTCCATGTTTTTCTAAAAAGTATCTAATATAATCTTACGTCGTTATGAAAACTATGTCAAGATGTTTTAAAAGCTATTCGCTTACCGATTTTTTATTATTCCCTCATATTCCGTTATCTTAATTGAACAGCTGCGTCATTTATTGTATAATT
>JBJEJD010000137.1:0-12181 GCA_051877705.1 Coprococcus sp.
GCCTCGTCATTCTCTCCAATCAGATCAATCACATCCGTCCGTTTCATTCCTGAAGTGAGTCCTGCCAGATGCTCCTTCGTCAGATCAGTCCTCGTCTGTACAGCAGAAGACGACGGCCTCGAACATCCCACCAAAGCAATCATCAAAACACCACAGCATAAATACAGTATTCTTTTCATAACTTAAAAAACCTCCTTACCAGAAAAAAAGAACCAAAACAGCACAGCAATAGTTTGTGCAAACTATTTGCTAATATTCAGGAATATAGTATAATCGATATAATAGATTTTTTTAGAAAGAGTGAAAGAATGGTTAAGACCTTTAATTTGAGCAATGGCATTCAGGTTGCCATGGAATATATGCCGCAGTACCGATCTGTATCCCTGGGAGTTTGGGTCAAGGCGGGGTCAGTGAATGAAAATGATCAGAATAATGGAATGGCTCATGTCATTGAACATATGATGTTCAAAGGAACCAGGCGTCGGACAGCCAGAGAACTGGCGGATGCCATGACAGAGATCGGCGGGAATATGGATGCCTATACAACAAAAGAGTATACCTGCTATTATGCGAAAACTTTGCATGAACATCTTTATAAAGCAATTGATATTTTAGGGGATATGCTGACTAATTCGATGATCAGTGAGGAGGATCTGCAAAAGGAATTGGGTGTCATTGCGGAAGAGATCGATATGTATGATGATTCCCCTGAAGACATTGTCCATGAACGTTTGCAGGAAGCAGTATGGCAGGATCATCCGCTGGGATATCTCATATCCGGAGAGAAATCGGTTATTCAGGATTTCCACAGACAGGATGTACTGGATTTTATGGAAGAATATTATACAGCCAGCAGAATGGTTATTTCCCTGTCCGGATATTTCAATGAGGAGAAAGTACTGATGGCTTTGGAGACGGCTTTTTCTTCAGTGCCATCAGGAAAAAATTTAGAATTTGAAAATCAGGATCGCGCTTTGTACTATCCTTCCCTTTATTTGCAGCACAAGGATATCGAACAGGTACATATGATCATGGCTTTTGATTCCATTGATTATTATGATTCGGAGCGATATATTTTAAGTGTTGCCAATAATCTGCTGGGCGGCAATGTAAACTCAAGACTCTTTCAGGTCATCCGTGAGGATATGGGATTAGCCTATGCCATTTATTCGTATGGCAGTTCCTATGAAAAAGGCGGTTTGTTTCATATCTACGCAGCAGTTCATCCGGAGCAGGTGCGTCCGGTAGTTCTGGCTGTATTAAATATTATTGATGAACTGAAAAGAAAACCGGTAACAGAAAGAGAACTGAATATTGTCAAAGAATCAGTTAAGACAGATCTGATAATCTCAGATGAGAGCACGTATAACCGTATGAGCAACTATGGCAAATTTTATATTCACAATGAAACTATTGTGCCTGTGGAGGAAGTGGCAAAGGCGATCGAGGCGGTGACTGCGGAGGATATACAGCGATTCATGCAGAATCACTTTGATGTAAGTAATTTCAGCCTGTCTCTTGTGGGCGATCTCAGCAGCATACCGCAGCCGGAGATGGAGCAGTTCTGGAAGGCGTGCAGGTCAGGAAAAGTATGAAGATTACATTAATTACGGTTGGAAAAATTAAAGAAAAATTTTATGTGCAAGCTATACAGGAGTACAGTAAAAGACTCAGTCGTTACTGTAAGCTGGATATCGTGGAGGTAGCAGATGAGAAGACACCGGATCATGCCAGTGAGACAGTGGAGACACAGATCAGGGAAAAAGAGGGGGAACGCATATTAAAGGCGCTGAAAGAAGACAGCTATGTTATTGCGCTGGCCATAGAAGGGAAGATGCGCAGTTCAGAAGAGTTGGCGGCCAGGATCGAGCAGCTGGGGATTAGCGGGGAGAGTCATCTGACATTTATTATTGGTGGTTCTCTTGGATTGTCAAAAGCGGTTCTGGATCGGGCTGATGAAAAGCTCAGTTTCTCAGCTATGACTTTTCCACACCAGCTGATGCGGGTCATCCTGCTGGAGCAGATATATCGCAGTTATCGTATCATTCATAATGAGCCGTATCATAAGTAATTCAATTTTTTTGGTATAAAAGGTTTTTTGGAGGCATTATTACTATGTATCAGACTTGTATTTTTGATCTGTATGGCACGCTGGTTGATATTCATACAGATGAGGATTCAGATAAATTATGGGAGAAGATGGCCCTGTTTTATGGTTTTTATGGTGCGTGCTATGAGGCAGGGGAGATGAAAACTGCTTATAAAACTATTGTGCAGAAGATGGAAAAGGGCAAAGCGGGTATTCGCCGGGACAGCCATGAGTCTTTTCCGGAGATTCAGATAGAAGATGTGTTTCAGGCCTTGTTTGAAGACAGAGGTGTGGAGGCGGACAGGACATTGGCCGTTCATGCCGGGCAGTTTTTCAGAGTGCTGTCCATGGAATATATTCGTCTGTATGAAGGAACAGAGGAGATGCTGAAGGCACTTCGCAGCAGCGGAAAGAAATTGTATTTGCTGTCCAATGCTCAGCGGATTTTTACGGAGTATGAGATGCGGGCGCTGGATATATTTAAATATTTTGATGCAATTTATATTTCGTCGGATTATGAATTTAAGAAGCCGGATGCAAGATTTTTTGAAAAACTGCTGCGGGATCAGAATGTGGATGTTTCTTCGGCCATAATGATCGGAAACGACGGAATCTGTGATGTCAGGGGTGCCGGAGAAGCGGGGCTCCATACTCTGTATATCCATTCAAATATATCCCCGCAGGAACCGATGCCGGAAGCCGATTATGTGCTGGATAAAATGGATATGGAGCAGGTGAAAAATATTTTGCTTTCGGAGAAGTGATCACAATTGATGAATTCATGAGCAGGTAATCAGGACGCATATTGATGTATGCGCTGCTGTGAAAAAATATAGAGAGGATGAGAAAAATGAACAGAAGTGATCTGATATTATATGCGGTGACGGATCGTGCGTGGCTGAATGGCCGTACGCTGACGGAGGATGTAGAGAAAGCTTTAAAGGGTGGGGCGACCATGGTTCAGCTCAGAGAGAAGGAGATGGCCCAGGAGGATTTTATTGCTGAGGCCAGAGAGATTAAAAAGCTGACGGACAGATTTGGTGTGCCGCTGATTATCAATGATAATATTGAGGTCTGTTTGGCTGTGGATGCTTCGGGTGTTCATGTGGGACAGAATGACATGGCAGCGGGGGATGTCCGGGCAAAGATTGGGCCGGATAAAATTCTGGGTGTGACAGCTAAGACCGTGGAACAGGCCCGGGCGGCCCAATCAGCCGGTGCCGATTATCTTGGGTCCGGTGCCATCTTTGGATCAACGACCAAAAAAGATGCCAGGTCCATGACGGAAGAGCGCCTGAAAGAAATCGCGGCTTCTGTGGAGATCCCAGTGGTAGCCATCGGTGGTATTGATGCCGATAATGTGATCAGGCTGGTTCATCTGGGACTGGCAGGGGCGGCCATTGTGTCAGGTATTTTTTCACAGCCGGATATAGAGGCAGCGGCCCGCAGACTTCGGCCATTGTGTGAGGCTGTCAGCAGGGATTAGGAAAAATTATAGAAGCCTGGTATGATTTTGGATATCACTCATACAATAGATAAAAAATGGTGGTATCGCTTATGTCAGTTAAAAGGGAACTGGTCAAGGGAACCCTGATTCTTACAGCAGCGGGGCTGATAGCCCGGCTGCTTGGTTTATTTAACAGGATATATCTGGCTAATCTGATCTCCAATGCGGAATTGGGGCGATATCAGCTGATATTTCCTGTTTTTATGTTCTGTATGGCTCTTAGCAGTACGGGAATGCAGGTGGCAGTGTCGAAAATGGTTTCCGCCTTCCATGCTGCCGGGGAAAAAAGAGAAATCAGAATAACCGTTATGATGGCAATTGTCTGGTCTCTCGGGTTGTCTCTGGTCTGCAGTGCCATTCTGTATTTGTATGCAGATTTCATAAGTATACGAATCCTCAATGAAAACGCCTGTGGTCCATATTTGCGTATCCTGGCCATGGCTCTGCCTTTTGCAGCCATGCATAATTGTGTCAGTGGTTATTTTTATGGATGCCGGGAAACGGCTGTACCAGCAGCTGCTCAGCTGCTGGAGCAACTGGCAAGGGTAGGTTGTATCTTTGGTTTGTCGGTATTGGTTTATCATAATCATCCTGCGGACGCATCCGTCGCTGTATGGGGACTGGCAGCCGGGGAGAGTGTATCCTGTCTGCTGACATTGGTGTGTTACAAAATTCATATACAGCGGGAAGGGAGAACGCCTGCGGCAGTGGAATCGGTAGGGAAGATCAGGAGTCGTCTTTGGAAATATGCCGGTCTGCTGACAGTGAATCGAGTGTCAGTGACTATGCTGCAGAGTACGGAAATGATTCTGATTCCTGTGATGCTGACACGATACTGCGGCAGTTCCAATAGAGCTCTGGAACTGTTTGGAGTGATTACAGGTATTGTCATGCCTGTGATATCTTTTCCAAATACAGTGACCAATGCACTATCCACCTTAATGCTTCCTACTGTTTCTGAGGCAGAAGCGGTGCATAATTACAGAGTGATTGCTGATACTTTTGAGAAAAGTATTCAATATTGCCTTATGATGGGAATATTTGTTTGCCTGATGTTTGCTATTTATGGCAGTGATATTGGATTACTTTTGTTTGATGATGCCCAGGCTGGTTATTATATCCGTCTTTTTGCTGTTTTATGTCCGCTCATGTATATACAATCTCTGCTGGCGGGAACTTTGAACGGATTAGGGAAAATGAACGAGACACTGATGCATCATGTCATTGCCTCTGCCATCAGGATTGGAGGAATTTTACTGTTGGTACCTGAAATGGGCATTCAGGGATATGTCATAGGTATTTTTATGGCCAATACAGTTGTGACAGCTATTGCCTCCGTCAGGATGTATCAGTTGGCTGGTGTCCGAATGTATGCTGTCCGTTTTCTGTTGTTTCCGGCCTGCGCAGCTGTGCTGAGTGCACAGGTATCTGTATGGTTCGGCAATCTGAATCTGTTGGAGTATTTTCCTGGAAGTGGAAGCAGTATATTTTGGCATCTGGTCTGGCAGTGCGGGATCATGGCTGTGATCTATATGGGATTAATGCTGCCGTGGATGGGGATTTCACTGAAAAAAAGATAAAATAGGATTGATTTTCATGACATCTGTGTTACAATGTGTATAACAAATATCATAAGAGAAGGTGAATGCATGATACTCGAGATAGATTTTAACAGTGATGAAGCGTTGTACATTCAGCTGCGCAACCAGATTGTGATCGGTATTGCCACATCACAGCTGTCTGCGGGTGATTCTCTGCCGTCAGTAAGGCAGCTGGCAGATCGTGTTGGTATCAATATGCATACGGTGAATAAAGCCTATACAGTACTTCGCCAGGAAGGCTATGTGAAGCTGGATCGGAGAAAGGGAGCTGTTATAGCCATAGATTGTAATAAGGCTTCAGCCAGGAACAAGCTGCTGCATGATCTTCAGGTCATGCTGGCAGGAGCTATGTGTAAGGGAATTACAAGAGATGAGGTCCATGAGATGATTGATATGATTTATGATTATTATGAACGGCCTTCAGGTTATTCAGAGGAGGGATAGGGAATGCTTTGTGATGGATGCCATGAGAATGAAGCAGTTATCTGTTATACGGAGATTATAAACGGTGTGAAGAAGGAACTGCATTTGTGTGAAGCCTGTGCAGCAAAGGAAACGGGCATCGACCATACATTTGTTTCCCTGACAGATACGTCATTTCTGGCTAATCTTCTGGCCAGTGTTCTTGGCAGAAGACAGGATACAGCAGATGACGAGAATCTTAAAAAGACCAATATCGTATGTCCATCCTGTCATATGACTTATAATGAATTTTTAAAATATGGTACTTTCGGATGTCCGGAATGTTATAAGACCTTCAATTTTCTGCTGGATGGTTATCTGAAGAAGATTCAGGGAAATTGTGAGCATACAGGTAAGGAACCGGTCTGTGGCGGTGAGACGGTACATATACCATCCTTTACCTCTGAGTCCGGTGAAGATGGCGGTGAAGCAAAGCAGGAAGAGACCATTGCCTTTACTGTGGATGAAGGATCGACGGAGACGGAGCTTAAGGCGGCTCTTAAAAGGGCCATTGCCAAAGAGGAATATGAAGAAGCGGCCCGTATCCGTGATATCATCAGGGCCGGCAAAGAAGGAGCGGGAGAGCATGCGTAGATGGTATGAGTCGAAAGAGTGCAATACAGGTATTATTATAGGTGGCCAGGTCTGTCTTGTCCGTAATATTGAGGGATATCCTTTTGAAGATAAGATGAACGGAGAGCAGCAGCAGGCTCTCCTGGAGTCACTCTGCTATGCGGTACGGGAATCAGAGGAGACGCTTCAGATGAAGTTCCGGTTTCTGAATCTGGAGTTGATGAAAGAATATGAGCAGAAAGCATTGGTGGGCAGACTGGCCATACCGCCTCAGATGTTTGTTAAGGAACACAGGATGGGGCTGCTTTTGTCGGAGGATGAAGCTGTCAGTATTCTGGTAAATGGTCAGGAACATCTCTGTATCCAGGTGTCATGCGGAGGCGGCCATATACAGGAGGCTGTGAAGACCGCCAATCTTGTGGATGACAGTCTGAATAGATACCTGAGATATGCTTTTAATAAAAAATATGGCTATTTGACCGCCAGTCCGCTCTATATGGGAACTGGAATGTCTGCATCTTATCTGCTGCATCTGCCGTATCTTGAGAAGAAACAGCAGATCGCTCAGTTGGAGAAGGGGCTGGGACAGTACGGATTCTCACTGCGTGCCCATTTCCATGGGCAGACCCAGGCACCGGGCAGTATTTACCGGGTGAAGAACAGAAAGACACTGGGGCTTTCAGAGGGAGAGATTATTTCTGCGCTGGAGCATCTTATCGGACAATTGGTTGGACAGGAAAAAAAGGTGGCCGATCAGGTGCTTCATACCGGCCGATTTCAGGAAGAAGATCAGATGTACAGGGCTTATGGGCTTTTAAAATATGCAAAAGATCTGAATTATGATGAGACTATGGAATATCTGTCTCTGGTCCATATAGGAGATTTGAATAATGTTTGGCCTGCAGGAACAATGGTGGGGCCGTTTGCCATGATGGTGGGTGTGGATGATGCTGTTCTGTCAGCGGATGCAGCAGTTGCCATCAGCGGGTCCGAGAGAGGTCGTGCGCGGGCTGCATATATTCAGAAGCATCTGCCGTTCATAGAAGCTTCAAGTGCCGTTTTACGGGAAGAATAAGACAGAATATAAATAAACAGCAGGAGGTTTGTATGCAATACAGATTTACACAGATGGCAGCCAACGTGATGCATTATTCCAAGGAAGCTGCCGCGGAATTGAACCACAATTATATTGGAACTGAACATATATTGATCGGTTTGCTGCGTGAGAAAGAAGGGCTGGCCTGCCAGGTACTGGAGGACCATGGAGTAACGGAAGAGAAGGTTATGCACATGGTTAGTCAGTTGATACAGGGCAGCGGTACAGCTGTTGCGGAGCCGGAGGAATATACACCGAGAAGCCGGCGAATCCTGGAGTTAGCCAGCCGGGAGGCTTTGCGTTTCAGAGCTTCAGCTATAGGTACGGAGCATCTGCTTATTGCTATTTTGAGAGAGAATGATTGTGTGGCCGCACAGCTTCTGGCTTCTCTTGGTGTGCAGGCACAGAAAGTATATCAGGACATAGTATTGGGAATAGGAATGGATGCCCAGTCTGCCAGAGAGGATATTGCTTCTGCAAAGAGCAGATCCAGGAAAAAAGGCGAACCGATGATGGTGGACCAGTACAGCCGTGATCTGACAGCTTATGCCAGAGAGGGGAAACTCGATCCTGTCATTGGACGGCAGGATGAGATTCAGCGTGTAATCCAGATCCTTTCCAGAAGGACCAAGAATAATCCATGTCTGATCGGTGAACCGGGTGTCGGCAAGACGGCTATAGCAGAAGGGCTTGCTCAGAAAATAGTCAGCGGTAATGTACCGGATACGATTAAGGATAAAAGGGTGTTGACGTTGGATGTATCCGGTATGGTGGCCGGGTCAAAATATCGCGGCGAGTTTGAAGAGCGGATTAAGCGTGTCATCAGTGAAGTGCGTGAAGATGGCAATATTCTTTTATTTATAGATGAGATTCATACGATTATAGGCGCAGGAGGTGCAGAGGGGGCCATTGATGCATCCAGTATTCTGAAACCTTCTCTGGCTCGCGGTGAACTTCAGATCATCGGAGCGACAACCATTGAGGAATACAGGAAATATATCGAGAAGGATGCAGCACTTGAACGTCGTTTTCAGCCGGTAATGGTGGAGGAACCATCAGAGAAGGAAGCTGTTGAAATACTGAAGGGATTGAGAAGTGCTTATGAGAATCATCACCATGTTCAGATTACAGATGATGCGCTGGCAGCTGCCGTGCATTTGTCAGCACGCTATATCAATGACCGCTTCCTTCCGGATAAAGCGATTGATTTGATTGATGAGGCTTCATCCAAGGTGCGACTCAGTACTTATACTTCTTCACCAGAGATTAAGGAGCTGGAGAATCAGCTGGCTTCTCTTGAAGAAGAGAAGGAGAATGCCATCAAAGAAGAAGCTTATGAGCGGGCCAGTGAAATAAAGCGTCGTCAGAAAGAACTGAATGATCAGATGATTCGTCTGAATAGTGAGTGGGAGAAGGCACGCGGCAATGAACAGCTGATTGTCGGTGAAAATGAAGTGGCAGATATTGTATCAAGCTGGACTAAGATCCCGGTTAAAAAACTGGAGGAAGAGGAATCGGAACGTTTGAGAAAGCTGGAATCTATACTGCATCAGAGAGTGATTGGTCAGGATGAAGCGGTATCTGCTGTGGCAAAAGCGATACGCCGTGGCCGTGTGGGGTTAAAAGATCCAAAGCGGCCGATTGGCTCATTTCTCTTGTTAGGGCCGACGGGTGTCGGTAAGACGGAACTGTCCAAGGCGCTGGCTGAAGCTATGTTCGGCAAGGAGGATGCCCTGATTCGTGTGGATATGTCTGAGTATATGGAAAAACACAGCGTGTCCAAGCTGATTGGATCACCTCCGGGTTATGTGGGATATGAAGAAGGCGGACAGCTGAGCGAGAAAATCAGGAGAAATCCATATTCGGTCCTTCTCTTTGATGAGATTGAGAAAGCGCATCCGGATATTTTCAATATTCTGCTTCAGGTGCTGGATGATGGTCATATTACGGATTCTCAGGGAAGGAAGATCGATTTTAAGAACACAGTTATCATTATGACTTCCAATGCTGGAGCATCCAGTATTGTGGCTCCTAAGAAGCTGGGATTTACGGTCGGTGATACCCATGAAGCTGATTATCAGAAAATGAAAGCCGGAGTCATGGATGAGGTAAAACGATTATTTAAACCGGAATTCCTGAATCGTATAGACGATACGATTGTATTTCACCCGTTGACAAAAGAGAATGTCAGAGAAATTGCAGGTATTATGCTGAAGACTATTCAGGAAAGGATACAGACACAGCTCAATATAGAGATTCTTGTATCTGATGAGGTGCGAAATCATCTGGCCGATGCTGGCTTTGATGAGAATTATGGTGCCCGTCCATTGAGGCGTGCTATTCAGAATGAAGTGGAAGACCAGATGGCTGAAGAATATCTGGAAGGTCGTTTTGGAAAGGGTGATACTGTTTGCCTGGAGATGGAAGAGGGGCGTATTAAATTCATTCCAAAATGATAAAGAGACTGGTCAGACAGCCTGTTTTCATGTATAATATAGATGTAGGGGATCAACAAAACAAGTGATAAACGTACACCCTAATGTATGTGACTGGAGGATAATAACATGGCAGTTGTTGAAGAATTAATTCGTATTGAGAGCGGAGACAGACTGAGTTTTGGCAATTATACATTGACCAGCAAGAAGAAGGTCTCTGATTTTGAATTCAATGGAGATATCTATAAGGTAAAGACTTTTAAAGATATCACCAAACTGGAGAAGAACGAATTATTTGTTTACGAATCAGTGCCGGGAACTGCTGTTTTTGATTTTGAGGAGACAGATGTCAGAACAGAATTCCGTGCGGAAGGCTTTGAAGATACACAGATTACACTGGAACTGGAGGCTGAACAGGAGTATGAGGTTTATGTGGATGATGTGAACATCGGACATATGACAACCAATCTGGGGGGCAAGCTCGTATTAAGTGTGGAACTTGGAGCAGAACCAAAGCACGTAAAGGTAGTTAGAGTTTAATTAATATTTATTAAGGGAAGTAGAGAAGGATGCTGCAAATGTTACAGGATTGGCTTTGCGGCATCCTTTTTATGATATAGGATCATTTTCTGAATTTTCCTGGTACAGCAAAGTAAAGAAAGGAAATACTATATGGCGAAAGGGAAAAATATTTTTTTCTGTCAGGAATGCGGTTTTGAATCGGCAAAATGGATGGGGCAATGTCCGGGATGTAAAGGATGGAACACGTTTGTGGAGGAACCAGCAATCAGAAAAACATCTCAGAAGAATGAAGGACATGAAATGAAAGCTGTGGAACCGGTGTGGCTTTCATCGGTTAATTCCAGTGAAGAAAAGAGAAAAATGACAGGAATATTGGAGCTGGACCGTGTCCTTGGGGGCGGAATTGTGTCAGGTTCATTGGTTCTGGTTGGCGGAGATCCAGGTATAGGTAAATCAACATTGCTTTTACAGATGTGCCGCTGTTTGTCAGAACAGGCGTGTAAGGCTCTATATGTATCTGGTGAGGAATCACTTCAACAGATTCGTCTCAGGGCAAATCGCCTGGGGAATTTTAAAAATGACTTGTGGATGTTATGTGAGACTAATCTGGACAGAATTCAGGATACCATTTTAAAATATAAACCTGAAATTGTTATTATAGATTCAATTCAGACCATGTATCGGGAGGATATCAGTTCCGGTGCGGGCAGTGTCAGCCAGGTCAGAGAAGCCACCAGCGTATTGATGCAGTTGGCGAAAAAAGAGAATATTGCTATTTTTATAGTGGGCCATGTGACAAAAGAAGGAGTTGTTGCCGGACCGCGTGTGCTGGAGCATATGGTGGATACAGTACTCTACTTTGAAGGTGACCGACATGCTTCTTATCGTCTGCTGAGAGCAGTTAAAAACCGTTTTGGATCTACGAATGAGATTGGTGTGTTTGAAATGCGCAGCGAAGGTCTGGTGGAAGTCGAAAACCCGTCAGAATTTATGCTGAGCGGACGGCCTGAGGGAACATCAGGTTCAGTGGTTGCCTGTGCTATGGAAGGGACAAGACCATTGATGTTGGAAGTGCAGGCGCTGGTCTGCCAGACGAATTTTCAGATACCGAGGAGAACGGCAGCAGGGACGGATTATAACAGAGTCAATCTTCTGATGGCTGTACTTGAAAAAAGGCTGGGCCTTAAACTGGCGGGATGCGACGCATATATTAATCTTGCAGGAGGTATGCGATTAAATGAACCGGCTATTGATCTGGCTATCATAGCAGCGATTATATCAAGCTACAGGAACATTGCAGTTAGTTCTGATACCATGATATTTGGAGAGGTCGGTCTAACGGGAGAAGTAAGAGCCGTCAGTCAGGCAGAACAGCGTGTAAAAGAAGCAGAAAAACTGGGATTTAAAACATGCTGTATACCGGCAAGCAATATGAAATATTTTAAAAGGGAAATGGGTATCAAAGTCATTGGTGTCAAAAATGTTAAAGATATGTATGACTTTATAACAGGGTGAGCTTTTTTGATGGAAAATTTTAAATGGAGCTGTGAAAGTCCGGGAAGTTGAGCAGATGTGTGAATTGATAATTAAATGAGTCTTCATGAATACAGACGAGATGAGGCGAAGAAGATGAACTTAGCAGAGCTGTCTCAAAAAATATTATCATAATTTAAAAAAAGTTATTGACAAAAATTTTGGCGAGTGGTAATATAAACAAGCTGTCAGCGAAGCAGTAAAAGACAGCGCAGATGGAAAGAAAATTTGAAAATAATTTAAAAAAATGTTGACAAATCAAAAAACATCTGATAAACTAATTAAGTCGCTTCGGTAAAAAACGACAGATGAACTTTGAAAACTGAACAACAAAACAATCCCGAAAAGATTCCAATAAAGAGA
>JBJEJD010000138.1:0-12176 GCA_051877705.1 Coprococcus sp.
AGTCGTTAAGGCATTGTGCCTGCATATTGCCCATGACTGTAATCTGGCCTGCCGCTACTGCTTTGCTGAAGAAGGCGAATATCATGGCCGCCGTGCCATTATGAGCTATGAGGTGGGCAGGCAGGCACTGGATTTTCTCATTGCAAATTCGGGCAACAGAAGGAATCTGGAGGTGGATTTCTTTGGCGGGGAACCGCTGATGAACTGGGATGTGGTCAGGAGGCTGGTTGCCTATGGCCGTGAACAGGAGAAGCTTCATGACAAGAATTTCCGTTTTACGCTGACTACAAATGGCGTACTGCTCAATGATGAGATAATGGAATTCTGCAATAAAGAAATGGCCAATGTTGTTTTGAGTGTGGATGGACGCAGGGAGGTTCATGATAGGATGCGTCCGTTCCGCAATGGCAGCGGGAGCTACGATCTGATCATGCCGAAGTTTGAGAAGTTCGCTGAAAGCAGAAATCAGACGAACTATTATGTAAGAGGTACTTTTACTCATTATAATAAGGATTTTGCGGCGGATGTATTGAGCCTTGCAGACAGAGGTTTCAAACAGATTTCCGTCGAGCCTGTAGTGGCACCGTCATCCGAGCCTTATGCGATTCAGGAAGAGGATATCCCGGAACTCTGTGCAGAGTACGATAAGCTTGCGAAGGAAATGGTCAGACGCAACCGTGAAGGAAAGCATTTTAATTTCTTCCATTTTATGATAGATCTGGAAGGAGGACCATGTGTTGCAAAACGTCTGTCGGGCTGCGGTTCCGGAACGGAATATCTGGCTGTGACACCGTGGGGAGATCTTTATCCATGTCATCAGTTTGTCGGTCAGGAGGAATTTCTGATGGGCAATGTATGGGACGGTGTTGTGAAGACAGATATTCGTGATGAATTTAAACTTTGCAATATATATGCCAAGGAAAAATGCAGTCAGTGTTTTGCCAGGTTTTATTGCAGCGGCGGATGTGCTGCCAATTCATGGAATTTCCATCATTCGATTACGGATGCTTATGATATCGGCTGTGAGCTGATGCGCAAGAGAGTGGAATGTGCAATTATGATTAAAGCTGCTGAGGCAGATGAAGAAGGAGAAGAATAACATGAAGAGTAAAAAGAGAAGCTGGGCGGTGCTGATTGTGGTCGCTCTTATGATCGTGGCCTGTGCTTATGTATCTGCAGTAGGCTATGGCAAGGACCATATTGGAACTGCCAAAAATATCAAGCTGGGTCTTGACCTGGCAGGCGGTGTCAATATCACCTATGAAGCTAATGAGGAGAACCCGTCTATTGAAGATATGAATGATACAGTTTATAAGCTTCAGCAGAGAGTTGAGGCCTGGAGTACTGAAGCTGAGGTTTATCAGGAAGGTACCAATCGTATCAATGTCGATATCCCGGGTGTGTATGACGCTGAGAAGATTTTATCTGAACTGGGTAATCCGGGATCCATCAGTTTCTGCGAAGTAAAGACAGATGAGACAACCGGTGAGGAAGTGCTGGAAGGCTACAGCGAAGTCGTTAACGGTAATGGTATCACCAGTGCTCAGGTAAGTACACAGCAGGACAGCTATGGCAATACGGAGTATGTAGTGTCTCTGATGTTTAATGATGAGGGAACCAAAGCCTTTGCTGAGGCAACGCAGAGGAATGTGGGCAAACCCATTTATATTATTTACGATGGTAAAATTATAAGTTATCCGACAGTCAATCAGGCTATTACTAATGGACAGTGTGTGATTGAGGGTAATTTTACCTATGATGATGCCAATTCTCTGGCTACGACCATTCGTGCCGGTGTTTTGAAACTGGAACTGACGGAGATCAGCTCTAAGGTTGTCAGTGCCAAACTCGGTGATGAAGCTGTCAGCACAAGTCTTATGGCCGGTGCTATTGGTATTGCCATCGTCATGCTTTTTATGATCGTGGTTTACTGGATTCCGGGTCTGGCTGCCGCCATTGCACTGATGCTTTATGTGGTGGCTATGCTCTGCTTCCTGAATGGTCTGGATGTAACACTGACACTGCCGGGTATTGCAGGTATTATCCTGTCCATCGGTATGGCAGTTGATGCCAATGTTATTATCTTTACCCGTATCAGAGAGGAAATTGCAGCTGGTAAAAATGTCCGTGAAGCTATCAGGGATGGTTTTGGTAAGGCCTTATCAGCAGTCATCGACGGTAATATTACAACACTGATCGCAGCAGCAGTATTGTATTTGAAAGGTACCGGTACTATCAAGGGATTTGCCATTACGCTGGCTCTTGGTATTGTATTGTCCATGTTTACGGCATTGCTCATTACACGTTTTGTGCTGCTGGCTCTGTATGGTATTGGCTTTAAAGATGCTAAATATTACGGCAAACAGAAGACACCTAAGATCAGAGATTACTTTGGCATGAAGAAAATTACCTATCCAATTGCAGTGGTGCTGATCTGTATTGGCTTTGTTTCCATGGGAATCCATGCTTCTTCAGGAAACGCCTTGAATTACAGTCTTGATTTTACTGGCGGTACGGCCATGACTGTTACTTTCAATGACTATCTGGAGGTGCCGGGAGCTGATGAAACAGAATTAAGACAACTTTTTGAAGAGAATGCGGGCACGACAGATATTCAGTTCCAGAATGTAGCTGGTTCTACAGAAATCGTCATCAAGACACCGGTTCTGGATCCGGAACATCGTGGTGCGGTGAAGGAAGCACTGGCAGAACAGTATGATCTGGATATTGCGGAGGATATTACAGAAGAAAATATCAGTGGTGTAGTCAGCGGAGAAATGCGTTCCAACGCCATTATGTCTGTAATTATTGCCGGTATCTGTATTCTGCTTTATATCTGGATACGTTTCAAGGATGTGAAGATTGGTGCCAGCGCCATCATTGCGCTGCTGCATGATGTTCTTGTTGTACTGATGGTTTATGCTGTTGTGAGAATTCCGGTGGGTACAACATTCATTGCATGTATGTTGACCATTGTTGGTTATTCCATCAATGCGACAATCGTTGTATTTGACCGTGTACGCGAGAATACCCGTTCTATGGTGAAGGCTTCAACAAAAGACATTGTCAATACAAGTATCAGTCAGACATTGTCAAGAAGTATCACCACATCGCTTACAACATTCGTAATGGTATTGTTGATTTATATCATGGGAGTAACATCCATAAGAGAATTTGCATTGCCGATGATGGCCGGTATTATCGCCGGTACATTCTCATCTGTTTTCATTTCAGGTACGATCTGGTGCCTGATGAAAAAAGCCGGCAGGAAATAAATAATTGTAGCGGCTCAGTCTCCGGCTGAGCCGTTGTTAATAATAAAAGACAGATAAAAAGAACTGCTATATCATATACTGCAGTCTTTTTTGTTATACGGGAGAGTAAGTAAAAATGGTACCGGAAAGTTATCGATGGGAATATATAAGGAATAATCCGGAGGAAATCCGGCGACTGGCCGCAGAAACAGGATATCCGGAGGTGTTTGCGGGATTTCTTGCGGCCCGTGGCATCAGAAACCGGGCTGAAGCTGAGAAGTTCCTTAATGCATCAGAAAAAGATATGTATTCTCCGTTTTTGATGAAAGGGATGGATAAGGCCGTTGAAAGAATCAGTCAGGCAGTGGATAGTCATGAAAAAATTACAATTTATGGTGATTATGATGTGGACGGCATTACTGCTACCAGCATACTGTATTTGTTTTTAAAAGAATTAAAGGCAGATGTGGATTATTATCTGCCGGATAGAATGACAGAGGGTTATGGACTGAATACAAATGCCGTCCGTATGCTGGCAGAATCTGGAACCCGGTTAATGGTAACAGTGGATACGGGGATTTCGGCGATCGAGGAATGCTGCCTGGCCAATAATCTGGGGATGGAAGTTATAGTGACGGACCACCATGAATGTCAGGATCAATTACCGGATGCCCTGGCTGTCATTGATGCTAAACAGAAGGATGAAACTTATCCTTTTCTGTATCTTGCCGGATGCGGTGTATCCTATAAACTGGTGCAGGGGCTGGCAATGTACAGACAGTATTACGGCAATATAACAAAATATCTGGAACTGGCAGCTGTGGGAACAGTGGCAGATATTGTCCCCCTTTATGACGAAAACCGTATTATCGTCAGTGAGGGTTTCCGAAGAATGAAAAAACCGGAAAACAGAGGATTGTACAAGCTCCTTGAAAGTGCCGGTTATGATTTTAAACGGCGGATTACCAGCGGCTTTGTGGGTTTTGGACTGGCTCCGCGGCTTAATGCCGGCGGCAGGATGGGGGATGCAAAACGAGGTGTGCGTCTTTTTACAACTGACGATGATGCAGAAGCATCGGCAATCGCGGACGAACTGAATGTGGAGAATAATCTTAGAAAAGAAACGGAGCAGTTGATACTGAAACAGGTGACAGATGCCATAGATGCTTCGGAAACCATCAGGAACAGCCGTGTTATGGTGGTGGCTGGAGAGGGATGGCATCATGGAGTAATCGGTATCGTTTCATCCAGAATAAAAGATATCTATTACAGACCGAATATTCTGCTTTCAATTGAGGATGGAGTGGCAACAGGGTCTGCCAGAAGTATAGATGGGTTTAATCTTTTTGATGCATTATGTACGTGCAGCGATCTGATGCTGAAATTTGGCGGTCATGCTGCTGCTGCCGGTATGTCTTTGAAAGCGGAGAATATTCCTGAATTATCCCGCAGGCTGAATGATTATGCTATGACCCATATGGACAGCCGGATGCTGATTCCTGTCCAGAGGCCGGAGGTGACATTATGTCCTTCGGATATTACAACGGAACTGATTGAATTGATTGAGAGAATGGAACCATTTGGACAGGATATGCCTGAGCCGTTGGTAGCAGTGAAAGGTTATCTGGGTGAAGTCAGAGCTGTGGGAGCAGATGGGAATACGATGCGAATGAAGCTCATGGATGGACATGGCTCCCTGACAGCTGTCGGATTTCGCAGGGGCATCATGAAAAATTTTTTTCATAGCGGGATGAATGTTTTAATAGCCGGTAATCTGGGTATAAATGTTTATATGGATCGGCAGTATCCACAGATTATTTTAAAGGATGTTCGTATTGAACAACCGCAGGAAAAGGAGGAATTGACCAATTTCTTTTCTTTGCGTCATGTAACACAGGATTACCGGAATTATTGTAATGGCTGTGAGAAAATACCTAAAGCAGTCTGCCAGGATGTGTACAGGTTCCTGAATGCTCATTCCCGAAGGCAGGGAATGGATGGGGAAGGATATTTTCTTATGGAAGATGTTTCCTTTGGCAGCGGAACGGAAAAAAACTGTATTTATATGTTGATGCAGGCTCTTTGTGTTTTTGAAGAGCTGGGGCTTGTAAAGGCAGAGTCATCAGGACCTTATCTGCATTATACACTGATTAAGGGAAGAAAAGCCAAATTGACAGATTCTGCCTGGTTTAACAGATATTTTGAAGCGTAATTCATTGGTGAATGTTTTTGAATACAAATTCTGACAAAATATGATTTATAAATTTCAGGTCTTTTCAATCAAAAGATTTATGTTATAATTTAATTTATACGTAAGAATACAAATATTTGGTAAAGGAGCAGTGAGTCTTATGAAGAAATTAGAGGAGTATGTCAAAAGCATTCCGGATTTTCCAGAAAAAGGTATTATTTTCAGGGATGTAACGAGTGTTTTACAAGATGCCGACGGTTTGCACATGGCAATTGAGCAGATGCAGGAGAAACTTGACGGTGTCGATTTCGACGTTGTACTCGGACCGGAATCCAGAGGTTTTATTTTTGGTGTACCGATTGCTTACAATCTGCATAAGGCATTCGTTCCTGTCAGGAAGAAAGGAAAGCTGCCGCGTGAAACCATAAGCCAGACTTATGATCTGGAGTATGGTACTGCGACTATAGAAATACATAAGGATGCTATTTTACCGGGGCAGAAGGTTGTTATCATTGATGACCTGATTGCTACAGGAGGTACAACAGAAGCTATTATTAAGATGGTAGAGGAACTCGGCGGAGAAGTTGTAAAGATTGTGTTCCTCATGGAGCTTGCAGGTTTGAATGGCCGCGAGAAGCTTAAAGGTTACAGTATTGATTCTGCAATTATATATGAAGGTAAGTAATGACGGAAGAGGACAGCGGCGATATGAAGGACAGGAGTAAAGAAGCTATGAATAAGGATTTGCCAATTGGAGAGAAAGAACTGATTCGTACCCAAGATTTTGAAACTCCGGAAGTATTGTATCAACGACTGATCGACAAAGTAAAAGAATATCATCCGTCAGATGATATAAGTATGATTGAGAAGGCATATAATATTGCCTACAATGCTCATAAAGGACAGATGCGCAAATCCGGTGAGCCCTATATTATTCATCCTCTCTGTGTAGCATTGATCCTGGCGGATCTGGAGTTGGATAAAGAGACCATTGTAGGTGGTCTGCTCCATGATGTTGTAGAGGATACGGTTATGACGGAGGAAGATATTACAAGGGAATTCAGTGCGGAGATTGCATTGATTGTGTCGGGAGTTACCAAGCTGGGGCAGTTATCCTATTCCAAAGACAAGGTTGAGATTCAGGCGGAGAATCTGCGTAAGATGTTTCTGGCCATGGCCAAGGATATCCGTGTTATTCTGATCAAGCTGGCAGACCGGCTGCATAATATGCGTACATTGAAATATATGCGTCCGGAGAAGCAGAAGGAAAAGGCAAGGGAGACCATGGATATCTATGCCCCTATTGCTCAGCGTCTTGGTATTTCCAAGATTAAAATCGAGCTGGATGATCTGTCTCTCAGATATCTGGAACCGGAGGTCTATTATGATCTGGCTCGACAGATCAACCTGAAGAGGAGTGAGCGGGAGGCCTTTGTCAATGATATAGTTCAGGAAGTCAGCGGACATATGGAGGCCAGTGGCATTAAAGCACAGGTCAATGGCAGGGTTAAGCATTTTTTTAGTATATACAAGAAAATGGTCAATCAGGATAAGACGCTGGATGAGATTTATGATCTTTTTGCAGTTCGTATCATTGTAGAGACTGTGAAGGACTGTTATGCGGCACTGGGGTTAATTCATGAGATGTATAAGCCGATCCCGGGGCGGTTCAAGGACTATATTGCCATGCCAAAGCAGAATATGTATCAGTCGCTGCATACGACATTGATCGGGCCGGGAGGGCAGCCTTTTGAGATACAGATACGTACTTTCGACATGCACCGTACAGCGGAATATGGTATTGCCGCCCATTGGAAATACAAAGAGGATCCAAATGGTAAGAACATAGAGGACAGTGAGGAAGCCAAGCTGACATGGCTGCGTCAGATTCTGGAGTGGCAGACAGATATGTCTGATAATAAGGAATTTATGAGCCTGTTGAAGAATGACCTGAATCTTTTTGCAGACAGTGTTTACTGCTTTACTCCTGCCGGAGATGTGAAAAATCTGCCGAATGGTTCTACACCGATTGATTTTGCATACAGCATTCATTCGGCTGTTGGCAATAAGATGGTTGGTGCCAGAGTAAATGGCAAACTGGTGAATATTGATTATGTTATAAAGAATGGTGACAGGGTAGAGATACTGACATCGGCCAATTCCAAAGGACCTAGCCGGGACTGGCTGAATATTGTCAAGAGTACTCAGGCCAAGAACAAGATTAATCAGTGGTTCAAGACGGAATTTAAGGAAGAAAATATAATCCGGGGAAAGGAACTGCTGGATCGTTACTGTAAAGCGAAAGGTATTATTCTGAGTAGTATCCTGAAACCGGAATTTATGGAGAAGGTTCTCAGAAAATATGGCTTTGTGGACTGGGATGCAGTCTGTGCGGCTGTAGGTCACGGAGGCCTGAAGGAAGGTCAGGTCATTAATAAGCTGGTTGAGGAATACCAGAAGAAGCAGACAAGGGAGATGACTGACAAGCAGCTGCTGCGTCAGATGAATGAAGTGAAGCAGCGGCCTTCCGGGGCAGTAGAGCCTCATAAGAAAGGCGGCAAGAGTGGTATTGTCGTCAAGGGTATTGATGATGTGGCAGTTCGTTTTTCGAAGTGCTGCAATCCGGTACCAGGGGATGAAATCGTTGGTTTTATTACCAGAGGAAGAGGCGTATCGATCCACAGAACAGATTGTGTGAATGTGCTGCATTTATCTGAGTCGGAGCGGCAGCGGATGATTGACGCGGAGTGGCAGGAAGAAACATCGGCAGGCAATGGCGGCCTTTATAAAGCAGAACTGAATATTTATGTTCACGACGGTGTTGGTGTGCTGATCCAGATTGCGCAGGTATTTTCTGAGCGGGATATCAATGTGACGGCTATGTCCAGTCGATCAGGTAAAAATAATACAGCTACTATCAATGTCAGTTTTGATATTAACGGTAAATATGCATTAAATAAAATTATTGATAAGCTGCGTTCACTGGATTGTGTTTATGATATTGCCAGAACAACGGGCTGATGCTGTTTAAAACAAGGAGATTGAAATGAGTCAGATAGAGATTAAATCATTTTTATTGGGCATGGTTGCCACAAATTGTTACCTTATCATTAACAAAGAGACCAGGGAGGTTTTGATTGTAGATCCTGCAGATGATGCCCTTAGAATCAGCAATGCCATTGAGCAGGGCGGATGGAGACCTGTTGCAATCCTGCTTACCCATGGGCATTTTGATCATATTATGGCAGCTAATGATCTGAAGAAGCGCTATCAATTACCGGTGTATGCCCATGAGGAAGAAGATGATGTTCTGAAACAGACTTCTCTTAATATGAGCGGCATGATTGGACAGACTTATATTTGTGAGGCGGATATCCATGTAAGAGACGGTGAACATTTGAAACTGGCTGGTCTGGATATTATTGTTCTTCATACACCGGGCCATACAAAAGGCAGTGTCTGTTATTATCTGCCTGAAGAGAAAGTGCTCATGAGCGGAGATACTTTGTTCCATTGTTCCATTGGGCGGACGGATTTCCCGACAGGAAGCACATTGGGACTGCTTCGTTCAGTTCAGGAAAAACTGTTTGTATTACCGGATGATGTCAAAGTATATCCAGGACATGACAGCGTGACCAGTATCGGTTATGAAAAACAGTATAATCCGTTTTTTTAAATAGTGCGGCGTTCTGCTGCATATTTTAAGGGTTCTTTTTATTGTTTGGATATATTTTTCTAATATGTTTATAAACAATAAAAAGAACCAATTTTTATCTGGAGGTATTTTATGATTGCTTTACATATGAATCGGACGGACTATGAAAATGATATCCGGGCGCTTTTAATGGCTTTCTTCTATGGTGAAAAAATAGTTCTGGATGCCGTTGAGTGGACGCAGCGCCTGGAGGTCTGTTATGGTGACAATATGGTAATGGCTAAAATGACAGACAGAGAGGGAAAATTGGAGACTGGTTCTGTAATATGCGACTTTGCAGATTACAAAGAAACAAGAAATCGTCTGAAACGGATGGTGTATGGTGTTTTAACAGCATATACGGGGCAGACACTGCCATGGGGAACTTTGACGGGTATACGACCGACAAAACTGCCAATGGAGCTTTTTGAGAAGGGAGCAGCAGATGAGGAAGCTATCTCATATTTGAAAAAGCATTATCTTGTATCTGATGAGAAAGCTGCTCTTTGTGCTGAGGTAGCCAGAAATGAGGAGGCTGTGCTGAGAGGGATTGATTATGGCAATACATTCAGCTTATATGTTGGAATTCCTTTTTGCCCATCTATTTGTGCTTACTGTTCTTTTTCTTCTTATCCGCTTGCTGTATGGGAAAAGCAGGTGGATGTGTATCTTGATGCGCTTGAGAAAGAGATAGAAGCAGCAGCTTCTATGATGGGGAAAAAGGAACTTCTGACATTTTATATGGGCGGCGGAACACCTACGTCATTATCGGCAGAGCAGATGGATCGGCTTCTTACCTGTCTGGAAAAACATTTTAATATATTTGATTCACGTGAGAGGACGATAGAGGCAGGACGTCCAGACAGTATTACAGAGGATAAGCTGAAGGTGTTGAAAAAACATCAGATCAGCCGTATATCCATCAATCCTCAGACCATGAATCAGGCGACGCTGGATCTCATAGGCAGGCGTCATACGATAAAGGATGTGACAGATGCTTTTTATATGGCAAGAAGTCTTGGATTTGAGAATATCAATATGGATCTGATTGCCGGATTGCCGGGAGAAAACTCGGAGCATATGCGCAGGACTATGGATGCTATCGTAGAGCTCAGGCCAGATAGTGTGACAGTACATTCTCTGGCCTTAAAACGGGCAGCCTTTTTGAATCAAAATCGTGAACAGTTTCCGGTGGCACCGGCAGATGAAGTAAACAGGATGATCGGAATAAGTCATGAAGGAGCTGAAGCGATTCAGGCCGCGCCTTATTATTTGTACCGGCAAAAAAATATTGCCGGCAATCTGGAAAATGTGGGCTATGCAAGAAAAGGCTGCGAGGGTCTTTATAATATCCTGATTATGGAAGAAAAGCAAAGTATACTTGCTTTGGGAGCAGGAGCCTCTTCAAAGTTTGTCTTTGAAGGTAATGGAGGCCCGCGAATTGAACGGGTTGAAAATGTCAAGAGCGTTCGGGATTATATAGAGCGAGTTGGCGAAATGATTGAACGAAAAAAGACTTTTTTTGAAAAACAGGCAAAATAGCTTTCAAATTGTGTGAAAATATGCTATATTTGTGGTGCCGAGCATTCTTAATTGGTGCAATGCACAGAGGAGGTAAAAATGGACGTTATTGAATTGAAGAAAATTGCCAATGAAGTCCGCAAGGGGATCGTGACATCTGTTCATTCCGCAAAAGCAGGTCATCCGGGCGGTTCTTTATCGGCGGCAGATGTATTTACGTATTTGTATTTTGAAGAAATGAATATTGATCCGAAGAATCCACAGAAGCCGGACCGGGATCGGTTTGTCCTTTCCAAAGGTCATACAGCTCCGGGTTTGTATTCAACATTGGCTCAGAGAGGTTATTTTCCTGTAGAAGATTTGAAAACACTCCGTCATCTTGGATCCTATTTGCAGGGACATCCTGATATGAAGCATATTCCTGGTGTGGACATGTCATCGGGATCCCTGGGTCAGGGGATTTCTGCTGCTGTTGGTATGGCATTATCAGCAAAGATTAGCTGTGATGATTATCGTGTGTATACATTACTTGGAGACGGTGAGATCCAGGAAGGTCAGGTATGGGAAGCTGCCATGTTTGCAGGTCATCGAAAACTTGATAATTTAGTTGTCATAGTGGATAATAACGGTTTGCAGATTGATGGCAATATTGCTGATGTTTGTACCCCGTATCCAATTGACAAAAAATTTGAAGCTTTCAATTTTCATGTCATTGCAGATGTGGATGCCCATGATTTTGAAGCATTGGCAGCAGCATTCAAAGAGGCAAGAGAGACCAAGGGGATGCCGACAGCCATTATTTTGAAGAGTACAAAGGGTAAAGGCGTTTCCTTCATGGAGAATAAAGCCGGTTGGCACGGCAAGGCACCGAATGATGAAGAGTATGCCATTGCCATGGATGAATTGGAGAAAGCAGGTGAAGCACTGTGAATAAAATAGCAACGAGAGAAAGTTATGGTCACGCTCTTGTAGAGCTGGGAGAACAGCATGAAAATGTCGTAGTTTTAGATGCGGATCTTGCTGAAGCGACGAAGACAGGTATTTTTAAGAAAGCTTTTCCGGAGAGACATATTGACTGTGGTATTGCAGAATGCAATATGATGGGTATTGCAGCTGGTCTGGCAGCAACAGGTAAGGTTCCTTTTGCAAGTTCCTTTGCCATGTTTGCGGCAGGTCGTGCTTTTGAGCAGGTCAGAAACAGCATTGGTTATCCTCATTTGAATGTAAAAATTGGTGCTACCCATGCTGGAATTTCAGTTGGTGAAGATGGCGCTACGCATCAATGCAATGAGGATATTGCACTGATGCGTACAATTCCGGGAATGGTTATTATCAATCCATCTGACGATATTGAAGCAAAGGCTGCAGTAAAGGCGGCTTATGAGCATGTGGGACCGGTTTATATGCGTTTCGGTCGTCTGGCGGTACCTGTCATTAATGATAGACCTGATTACAAATTTGAACTTGGAAAAGGTGTTGTATTAAGAGAAGGTACAGACCTGACTATTGTTGCAAC
>JBJEJD010000139.1:0-12100 GCA_051877705.1 Coprococcus sp.
GACAGGATCCTGAAAGGGGTTTTGGACAAGGCGGGCCTGAAGCGGGAGGATATTTCACTGATCGTTTCCACAGGATACGGTCGCGTCAGTATTCCTTTTGCTGATAAAAATGTGACGGAGATCAGCTGCCATGGCAGAGGCGCCCATTACTTTAATCCAAATGTGCGCACGATCCTGGATATTGGCGGGCAGGACAGCAAGGCCATCCGCCTCAACGAAAACGGTGAGGTGGTGGATTTTGTCATGAATGATAAATGTGCTGCAGGAACAGGTCGTTTCCTGGAGATGATGGCGCGTACGCTGGAGATGGACATCAGTGATATGGGGCCGGAATCTCTGAAGTGGAAAGAGGATATTGATATCAGCAGTATGTGTTCTGTATTTGCTGAGTCGGAGGTTATATCACTGATCGCATTAAATAAAGAAAAAGCAGATATTGCCCATGGCCTTCATAAGGCCATTGCCAATAAATCCTATTCTCTTATGAAGCGGGTGGGACTTAATGAAGAGTATATGATGACAGGCGGTGTTGCCAAGAATCCGGGCGTTGTAAAAGCCATTGAGGATAAACTTGGAAGCAGACTGTTCATCTGTAAAGAGCCGGAGATCGTTGGCGCTCTGGGGGCAGCATTGTTTGCACTGGACAGGTAAAATGTAAACTGTTATCATGGAGTTAAAGGAGGGGCATAATGATATATACGGCAGATACAAAAAAGGCATTGAAGCTGTGCTTCGAAGCGCATAAGGATCAGGTGGATAAAACAGGTATGCCCTATGTATTCCATCCCTTTCATTTGGCAGAACAGATGAAGGATGAGGAATCTACCATAGTGGCTTTGCTTCATGATGTTGTGGAGGATACGGATTATACGCTGGAAGACCTGAAGGAAATGGGCTTTAGCAAGGCAGTGATGGAAGCCCTGGCGCTCCTGACCCATGAGGAGGGCATTCCTTATATGGATTATATAGAGGCTTTGAAGGACAACCGGCTGGCTCGTACAGTCAAACTGGCAGATCTGGCGCACAACAGCGATATAGCGAGGCTGGACAGCAGCAGTATGGATGCGCGTACGCTTGCAAGGCTGGATAAATACAGCAGGGCCCGGGAAATGCTGCTGTAGGCATCGGATGAAACAGAGAAAAAATTGAGGAGTATCATTGAATCCAACTATTCAATGATACTCCTTTTGTCTTTGGTTCTTTAAGCAGGCATCTTTTGTATGATTTTTCTTTTGTGTTTCAGAGAATCATCTTTGGTGTGCAGATGTTATCTTTAGTGCTTAAAGGCTTTATCTTTTGTATGTTTGAATTATAACACAGAAAAAGAGACAAATCCAGTCAAAAAAGGTAACATGTCTATGCGAAAAATGTAAAATATATTGTAAAAAATATGACAAGACAATTGTAAATTCTCGTTAATTATGATAAAACATATACGTTAATCTAAAGGTATATTTGTTGACTTTGGCAGTAATATATGTTATATTAAAGAAAATAATTTCCGAAACTATTTTCCTAAGGAGCGGATGGGAATGACGATTAAGGAAATTGCGGCACTGGCGAAGGTTTCTCCGGGAACAGTGTCCAAGGTGTTGAATAATAAGGATGACAGTATCAGCGTGGAGACAAGGAAGAAGGTACTTCAAATCGCCAGAGAGCAGAATTACCGTCCTTATGCGGAGGCATTGGAATCGAAGGATCGAAGGAGTTATCTTCTGGGAGTTTTGATTCCTGAAGGTGACAGAACAGCCAGAGATACACTGAGGCTTCTGGAAAGGAATTTCTCTGCCGGCGGTTATAGTATTGCGGCGGGCTTCTATGGTGATTCCGGTTCTTTAAATGCTCAGATCAGAAGAATGCGGTCCAGGAATGTGGATGCGCTGTTGGCAGTATCATCAGGCGACGAGGCGGATTATATTCTGAAGGGTATCCAGGAGGCGCTGCCTGTTTTTAAAATCGGCGGTATTCCTGCCGCAGAGCTGTCCTGTCTGCTGTTGGAGAATCCGGAGCTTCTCGGATATAAAGCGGCGGATTATCTGATCAGGCATGGACACAGAGATGTGGGGATCCTGGGGGTCAGTCAGGAACGGATGGATTGGGTCTGTAAAGGCTGTGCAAGGGCATTTTTTGAACAGGGACTTGTCTTTGATGAGACAAATGTCTGCTGTGATGAAGATGCGGCATCGGCGGCTCATCAGCGGGCACATGCTCTGATGAACCGCAATGTGACGGCGATCATCTGTGAGACGGCGGATATTGTAGGTGGTGTCTATCAGACCTGCATGCGCCATGGATTGCGTATACCGGAGGACATGTCCGTCATCTGTCTGGAGGATAGTGAGCTGGCCCGTGTTCTGAAGCCGGGGATGTCGGCGGTGACACATCCGGCGGAGCAGGAAGCGGCTGCATGTGCGGCAGCAGTTTTGCGGTATCTTGAAGAGAAGGAGGATCTGCCGGAGGAACCGGTGAGTCCGGCCTATACAGTTGTTGAAAGAGAGAGTACGTCGGAGCCGGTGAGAGAATGCCTGTCCATGCAGTCGAAGGTACTGGTCATTGGAAGTATGAATATGGATGAGACCATCCATGTGAAGATACTGCCGGGTGACGGGGAGACGATTTTGTCTGACCGGAAGGTGGAGATGCCGGGCGGCAAGGGAGCCAACCAGGCTGTCGGTATTGCAAAGCTCGGCGGTACGGTCTACGCCATGGGAAGGATCGGCAATGACATTGACGGGCGTAAAATTTATGCGGCATTGAAGGCCAGCGGTGTCATGACGGAAGGTATTTTGTTTGATGCCTGTCTCCCTACGGGCAAGGCGTATATACACGCGGCAGACAATGGAGAAGGTACTATTGTTGTCTATCCGGGTGCCAACGGTAATTTTACGGCAGAACAGATCGATACGTACCGATATCTGTTTGAAAGAGTAGGGTATTGTCTGCTGCCTGTAGAAATTATGGCGGAACCCATGATGCACGCACTCCGTGTGTGCAAGGAGTACGGGGTGACAACAATTGTCAAGCCTGCACTGCAGACTGAGATTCCGGAGGACATGCTGTCATATATTGATTATCTGATTCCGAATGAGAAGGAACTGAATAGAATCGTAACCGGCAGCGACAGCCGGGAGGAGAAGATGGACCGGCTTCTTGCAGCAGGTGTCGGACACGTCATCGTGACTCTTGGAAGCAGGGGATGCCATCTGAAGGATTCTGAGTATAATGTCCGAATGGATGCGCCGGATTTTGAGCCCGTAGATGTTACAGGAGCGGCGGATGCCTTTATCGCAGCTTTTACAGTTTGCCTGAATATGGGATATGATATCATTATGGCCATGTGCTATGCCTCCTATGCGGCCGGCATCAGTATTACACGGATGGGCGTTCAGCCGGCACTGGCTGAACGGATGATGATGGAGGTATATCAGGATGAAATACGCAGGCAGGTAATGCGTTTAAAGGCAGAGCAGCTGCATTTGAAGGAGGCATGTGAATGAAAAAAATACTGGTGGTGGGCAGTCTGAATATGGATATGGTGCTGGATGTGGACCATCATCCGCAGCCAGGGGAGACGATTCTGGGAAAGAATCTGACCTATAGCCCGGGGGGGAAAGGCGCCAATCAGGCTTTTGCTGTTGGCAGACTTGGCGGAGATGTCCGTATGATCGGATGTGTAGGCACAGACAGCAACGGGCAGGCGCTCATTGATAATCTGAGAAAGGCGGGGGTGGATACATCTGTTATCATTCCTGTGGCTGACAAACCAACGGGGCTGGCAGTGATATCGGTTGATGATGGCGGTGAGAATTGTATTATTGTCATTTCAGGAGCTAATTTTTGCCTGACGCCGGAACTGATCCGACAGCAGGAACAGGTGATTGCAGCGTGTGACTATATTATGACTCAGCTGGAGACACCGGTGGATACGGTACTGGAACTGGCGAAAATGGCCCGGCAGTATGGTAAATGCATGATATTGGATCCTGCACCGGCAATGGCGGATCTGCCGGATGAATTGTTCTCTCTGATTGATATTATGAAACCCAATGAGACCGAGCTCCGGATACTGACCGGAATGAGGACGGATACGGATGAAGACATAAGGAAAGCGGCGGCTGTGCTGCTGGAGAAGGGTGTATCAAAGGTAGTCGTTACGTTGGGAGATCGGGGCGCTGTGCTGGCGGACCATGAGGGTGTCAGATTTTTTGAGGGTCAGAAGGTGGTGCCGGTGGATACCACTGCAGCCGGGGATACATTTACGGCTGCACTGGTCAATGGACTGGCGGAGGATATGACCATGGATGAGGCTATTTATTTTGCCAACAAAGTATCTTCAATCGTTGTTACCCGCGCGGGTGCGCAGACATCGATTCCAGATAAAGAGGAAGTAAGAGAAATTTTAAGGAGGAAATAGGAAATGAAAAAGGTATTAGCTTTATTATGTGCAGCGGCACTGAGTGTCGGTATGCTGGCTGGATGCGGATCTTCGTCAGGCAGTCAGGGAGCCGGGACATCCGGTGGTGATAATGGACAGTCAGGAGAGGGCGGCAAGGTCGTTATGCTGGCCTGTGTGCCGGACGTGGCTGAGGAGCAGACGGCATGGGAAGAGGTTGCAGCTGCTTTTCAGGAAGAGACAGGTATTGAGGTAGAACTGAGATTTCAGGGAACCTGGGATGAGATTCCGACACTGCTTCAGGAGTCAAGACTGGCCGGGGATCAGGTGGATATTGTCCGTGTGGGTATTGGCACCATCAGCTCCACACTGGGAGCAGCAGGCGGTGTTAAGGATCTGACAGAGCTGGCAGCTCCGCTGCTCGACCGTTATTCGGAAGGTATGACAGATCATTGCTATATCGGCGATCATCTGTGGGCACTGCCGTATTATGATGCATCTTCCTATATGTGTCTGTACAATAAGACTTTATTTGAGGAAATGGGCCTGCAGGCGCCGACCACATGGGATGAACTGCTGACAGTATCCCAGGCACTGTCTGAAAAAGACGGCATGATGCCGATGATTTTCCAGGGCAAGGACGGCTGGGCATGGCCGATGATGTATACAGAGACCTACAATCAGGCAACAGGCAATAACGCGATTGCTGCTGTTGAATCTTTCCTGAAGGGTGAGACATCCTTTGTCTCCGATGCTTCTGTACAGGCTTTTGATCTGGTGAAAAAGTTTTATGATGATCAGGTGCTGACCACAGCCAGTCTGGATACGGATGAGGAAGGTATGATTGCCACATTTGCCCAGGGCAAGGCAGGTATGCTGTTTGCAGGAACATGGGATTATGAGACGATTAAGAATTCCTGTGATTTTGAGGTAGGAGCATTCGCTTTCCCTGTTATGGTAGAAGGTTCTCATGCAGAAAACGGTTATGGTGTGGGTGACTATGCACTGGCAGTGCCAAGCTTTGCATCCGATGATAATCTTGAAAATACCATGAGATTCCTGGAGTATATTACACGTCAGGAGAATGCACAGAAGATTCTTGGTACGTCTACGATGATTTATGAAGTACTTAAAGGGGTTTCCACAGAACCGGATGAGGTAACGGATTTCCTTAACAGCCAGATTGCTGACAATTCAGCAAAATATCTTGACTGGATCTGGCCGTCAGAGGTCAACGATGCCCTGAGTACAGCCATTGTTGCATCCATCAGCGGTGAGATGACAAGCGAAGAAGCTGCGGCATATGTACAGAAGGCTTATGACACGGTTTGTGAAGAGCAGGATTATACATATGCATGGTGGGAGTCCTGGACGGAAGAACAGTGGGACAATGTGACACCGGCTGTTGTTCCTGATCTCTCCCAGTATATGAAATAATATATTCTTTTGAGAAGCGTGACTGCTCTCATGATAGGAGATATGGATAATGAGAAAAAAGAAAATAGATGCTTTCCCATATCTGATGTGCCTGGCTGCCCTGATCCTTTTTACCCTGTTTGTGGTACTTCCGTTTATTGTGGGCATCTATACAAGCTTCTTTAAGTGGGACGGCTTCTCGGATATGAAATTTAATGGCTTTAAGAATTATCTTTATGTATTTAAGGATGATGTTTACTGGAAAGCCATCAGAAATACTTTTGTTTATGCGATTCTTGTTACAGTACTGAAAAATATTATTGCCTTTTTCCTGGCGTCCATACTGGTGAAAAAGTTCTTTGGCAGGACTTTGTTCAGAACGGCCATCTATATACCGGTTACTCTGTCTTATATTGTAATAGGTATTCTGTGGGTGTGGATCTATAATCCTACCTTTGGTCTTCTGAACAGCCTGCTGACGGGGCTGGGCCTGGATAGTCTGATCCTTGGCTGGCTCAGTGATGCCAAAGTAGCCTTATATTCGGTTATCGTCGTGGATGTCTGGAAATGGATCGGTTATCATATGGTCCTTTATATTGCGGGACTGCAGGGCGTCCCGAAGGATCTGTATGAGGCGGCTGAAATCGACGGGGCAGGAGCATTTGCGAAGCTGCGTTATGTGACGATTCCAATGGTCAATGCCACCATCGTTATCAATGTACTCATGAGTATCACAGGTGCTTTTGTATCCAATTATGATATCGTTTATATCATGACGGATGGCGGACCTTACCATAGTACAGAGGTTGCGTTAACGTACATTATGAAGACTGCCTTCACGGATTATAATTTTGGTAAAGCCAATGCCATGAGTGTGATTCTGTTCCTGATGGTGCTGGTATTTGGATTTATCCAGCTGAAATTCATGTCCAAAGAAGATACATACGATTAAGGAGGGCACAGTGATGAAAAAGAAAAAAATATCTGTCTATCATGTGATCTGTGCTCTCGTTCTCATTGTCATGCTGATCATTTGTGTATATCCGATTATCTGGATGTTTCTTGGCTCCATGAAAGATAAATCAGAGTTTTACACGAATATCTGGGGTCTGCCGTCGCAATTTCATCTGGAGAATTATTTTGCGGCATGGAAAAATGCAGATCTCGGACGGCGTTTTATTAACAGCATCGTGGTAACAGTCGGCTCCATGTGCATTATGATACCAGTTACCAGCTGTGCAGCCTATGCTGTTGCCAGACTGAAATTCAAAGGCAGAAATCTGATCTATATGTATCTGCTGACGGGTATCATGATTCCGGCGGGCGTACTGGGTATTCCAACCTTTACTGTTGCCATGAAAATGGGCATGCTGAATGCCCACTGGGGGCTGATGCTCATTTATGCGGCCCAGAATATCGCCATGGGTATGTTTATCATGCGTGGGTTCTTCATATCACTGCCGAAGGAACTGGAGGAGGCGGCCATGATTGACGGATGTTCCCGGTTCGGCTGTTTTGTGCGCATCATTGTACCGCTGGCCCGGGCCGGTGTTGCCACTCAGGTCATTTTCAGCGGCCTGACCATCTGGAATGACTATTTCATGGCCAATATTATGATCACCAGGGACGAACTGCGGACATTGCCATTGTCCATTGCGAATTTTGTAGGCAAGCATTCCACCAACTATCCGGAGCTCTTCGCCATGCTCACCATGGCCACCCTGCCGATCATCATCATATTCATCCTGTCACAGCGAAGCTTCATAGAAGGTGTATCCGCAGGCGCTGTTAAGGGTTAGGAGGAAAAGAAATGTTTGAGGAAAATTATTTATTTCATGTGCCGGCCCAGAAGCGCATCAAGGTGATTCTGGATACGGATGTCCGCAATGAGGTGGATGATCAGTTTGCGATCATGCATGCGCTGATGACGCCGAAATTTGATGTGAGGGGTATTATTGCGGCTCATTTTGGACATGACCGTATTGAGGAGTCCATGGAGGCAAGCTATGAGGAACTGCAGAAGGTTCTGCATTATGCGGGTCTGGAAGGAAAAGTACGGACAGCCAGGGGCAGCAGGACGGCATTAAAGGTACTGCAAAAGGGGTACTTTGGAAATATTCCGGCCTATGATAATGAAGGTGTCCGGATGATCATTGAGGAAGCCATGGCGCTGGCGCCGGGTGAAAAGTTATACATCGGTGTGCTTGGGCCGATGACGGACATTGCCTGTGCGCTGATGCTGGAGCCTGCCATCGAGTCCAGGATCATTATTGTCTGGAATGGCGGCAATATCTATCCGAACGGCGGCATGGAATTCAACCTGGTCAATGATATCACGGCAGCCAATATTGTGTTGTCTTCTAAAGCGGAGATCTGGCAGATACCGACGAAGGTCTATGCGAAGCCGAGAGTGGGGCTTGCGGAGCTGCAGCTGAAGGTTTATCCGTGCGGAGAGATCGGAAAATTCCTTTTTAATGAAGTTGTAGACTTTTTTGAAGAAATGAAAAAATCTCCGGGATGGCCGAGGGCGGAATCCCTGGATATCTGTGACCTGACAGTCATTGGCCTGATGATGGAGGAGCATAATTATTGCTACAGCTGGAAACAGGCGCCATATATTGGTGAGGACATGTATTATCGGGAGAATCATGAGAACCGGCCGATCCGGGTCTATGAAGATATCGATGGGAGGTATATACTGGAGGATTTCTTCAGCAAGCTAAAGATTAACTACGGATCTTAATATTCTTTTTAAATCGCTCAGGTATAAAACGTTTGACCTGAGCGATTTTATTTCATAACTGTTAGAAATAACGCTTTTGTACAGTAAAAAGTGTTTATATTTGTGTAGATTTTTCCATATTCTCAGCGTATAATAGACATGTTTTGCGTGTTAGAAAATCAACGTAAACAGAGAGAGGATTAAAAGAAAAATGGAAAAATTAAAACCAATGTTATGGTCCGTTATGAAGGGCTATACGAAAGAACAATTTGTAAAAGATGTTATTGCAGGTATTATTGTGGCCATTATTGCACTGCCGCTGTCCATCGCCCTGGCGCTGGCATCGGGTGTAACACCTGAAATGGGTATTTACACGGCCATTACAGCAGGATTTGTCATTTCATTCCTCGGCGGAAGCCGTGTGCAGATTGCGGGGCCGACGGCAGCCTTTGCGACCATTGTAGCCGGAATTGCCGCCCAGAATGGTATTGAAGGTCTGGCCCTGGCTACGGTGATGGCAGGTATTATCCTGATCCTGATGGGTGTCTGTCGTATGGGAAGCCTGATCAAGTATATTCCGTATACAATCACAACAGGTTTCACGGCAGGTATTGCTGTGACGATTTTTGTTGGACAGATTAAAGATTTCCTCGGACTGTCCGTTGTGTCCGAAGAACCATTGATCGAGACCATGGATAAGCTGGCTGCGGATGTCCGTTTTATTCATACGATTAATGTGCAGGCTGTTATTGTTGGTGCTGTCTGCCTGCTCATCCTTGTTTTATGGCCGAAGGTCAATGACAAGATTCCGGCATCACTGCTGGCGGTTATCGCTGGTATTATTATGGTAAAAGGGCTGGGAATGCAGGTTAATACCATTGGCGATCTGTATACGATCTCCAATAAACTGCCGGGACTTACCATTCCGTCTTTCAGTTTTAAAATGGTACAGACATTACTGCCGGATGCATTTACCATTGCTATTCTTGCAGCTATTGAATCTCTTTTGTCCTGCGTGGTGGCAGATGGTATGATCAATTCCAGACATCGTTCCAATATGGAGCTGGTGGCTCAGGGTGCCGGTAATATTACATCCGCATTATTTGGCGGCATTCCGGCCACGGGAGCTATTGCGCGTACAGCAGCCAATATTAAGAACGGCGGCCGCACACCGATTGCCGGTATGGTCCATGCCGTAACGCTGCTGTTGATACTTGTAATTCTCATGCCTTATGCGGCATTGATCCCAATGCCGACCATTGCGGCTATTCTGTTTATAGTTGCTTATAATATGAGCGAATGGCGTAAATTTGTTTATCTGGTGAAAACTGCGCCAAAGAGTGATATAATAGTACTGGTGTTGACCTTTGTGCTGACTGTTGTATTTGATCTGGTTGTTGCCATTGAGGTCAATATGGTACTGGCATCCATGCTCTTTATGAAACGTATGAGTGAAGAGACGGAAGTTGCCGGATGGAAATATATTGATGATGAAAATGATCCTGATAGTATCAATCTCAGAACCGTACCGAAGAATATCCGTGTTTATGAGATGAGTGGCCCGCTGTTCTTTGGTGCTGCTGACAAGATTGCAGATATCCGCACCAAGGATTTTAATAATTGTCTGATCCTGCGTATGAGAAGCGTGAATGCCATTGATGCGACAGCTATGCATGCGTTGGAGATGCTCTGGGAGAAATGTCAGAAGCAGAACGTGACACTGATCTTTTCCCATGTGAATGAGCAGCCAATGGCGGCTATGAAAAAGTCCGGTCTTTATGATAAAGTTGGTGCTGAGAATTTCTGTGTACATATTGATGATGCGCTGGCAAGGGGTGCTGCATTAGGTAAGGAATGATACGGGAAGGGATAAGTGTAAAAACTGAAAGGAAGGTATCGGGATGGAAGTAAAATGGCTGGGACATTCTTGTTTTAAGATTTCCCATGAGGGACACAGTGTTGTATTTGATCCTTTTCAACCGGGAAGCGTACCGGGGCTTCAGGATATTCATGAGACGGCGGATATGGTCGTATGCAGTCATGAGCATTTTGACCACAATTACAGAGAAGCAGTAGATGTATCGTCTGGTAAGACGGAGGGACTGCCGGATGTGCTGGCACTTACGGTTGACCATGATGATAAGAATGGTTCATTGCGGGGATGGTCCGATATTCTGATTATGAATATGGGAGGATTCAAGATTGCGCATTTTGGTGATCTCGGATGTGAACTGACAGAGAGACAGAAGAAGAAATTGAGGAATCTGGATCTGGCGCTGGTTCCGGTGGGCGGTTATTATACCATTGACGGTGCCCAGGCGGCGGCTCTGGTGAAGGAGCTTGCACCGATGGTGACAATTCCGATGCATTACAGCAGTGCCAGCTTTGGCTTTGATGAAATCGGATATGTGGAGACATTTACGGACCAGTTTGACCGGAAGATGGTACATATGATAGATAGTAATGCAATGACCATTGAAAAGGGGATGAGACAGCAGATTGCTGTGCTGACCTATGGAAAGGAAAGGGTGTAATATGGGGAAAATCATGATACCTGAGAATTATCATTCTTGTCTCAGCAGTTATGAGACACAGGAAGCTATTGGCATGATCAAGAATCTTATGCAGAAAAAGCTCTGCATGGCGTTAAATCTGAAGCGTGTGACGGCTCCGCTTTTTGTGGATCCGGCTTCTGGTCTGAACGATGATCTGAATGGTGTGGAGCGGCCGGTTTCTTTTGAAATCCCGGATGCAAAGATGGAAGCTCAGGTGGTCCATTCTCTGGCGAAATGGAAACGTATGGCTCTGTACCGCTATGATTTTCATGTGGGACGGGGACTGCTCTGTGATATGAATGCTATCCGCAGGGATGAAGAGCTTGATAATCTCCATTCTGCTTATGTAGATCAGTGGGACTGGGAGAAGATCATTACTGCAGAGGACAGAAATTTTGATTATCTGAAGAATACAGTGAAGCGTATCGTGGAATCTATCTGCAATACACTGGATGAAGTAAAATATCGATATGAGCATCTTCATACAGAACTTTGCCGGGATATTGCTTTTGTCACGTCTCAGGAACTGGAGGATATGTATCCGGATCTTACGCCGAAGGAAAGAGAGAATGCCTATGCAAGGGAGAAGAAGACCATCTTCATCATGCAGATCGGCGATCTTCTGAAATCCGGAGAACGTCATGACGGCCGTGCGCCGGATTATGATGACTGGCAGTTAAACGGGGATCTGCTGTTCTGGCATGAGCCGCTGCAGTGTGCGTTGGAGGTATCCTCCATGGGTATCCGTGTGGATGCAAAATCTCTGGATGAACAGCTGACCAAGGCTGGCTGCGATGACAGACGCAGGCTGCCATTTCATCAGATGCTGCTGAATAACGAGCTGCCGCTGACCATTGGCGGAGGTATTGGTCAGTCAAGAATCTGTATGCTGCTGCTGCAGAAAGCCCATGTGGGTGAAGTTCAGGCATCCATCTGGGATGAAGAGACACTGAGAGCCTGCAGGGAAGCCGGAATAGAAATTTTATAAATATACGAATGTCCTGTGGAAAGAAT
>JBJEJD010000140.1:0-12096 GCA_051877705.1 Coprococcus sp.
GGAGGATGATATTGAAGGATTCCAGAAGAAGCTGGAGCAGTGTTCTTTTGAGATTGAGTACGTGAACCGGCTTATGACCCACTCCTGGGGGCAGCGGGTGATCCGTATCTATGATCCGGATCATCATATCATTGAGATTGGTGAGAGCCTGGAAGCCGTTCAGAAGAGGAACGAGCCGGACAAGGAGGAAATAAATTGAGATTTATTACAGATTATATGCGGGATGAAGTCCTGCGGCACGAATTGAATGAATTGACACGGGAAACCTTTGGATTTGATTTCGAGAGCTGGGTGACCAATGGCTATTTTGAGGGGGATTATATACCCTATTCCTATGAGGAAGATGGCAGAATGATTGCCAATGTGTCAGTCAACCGGATGGAGTTTCTTCAGAATGGTGTGGAGAAGCATTATATCCAGGTGGGAACAGTCATGACAGGTCAGGCTTTCAGAAATCAGGGCTATGCCCGGAAGCTGATGGAGAAGGTATTGTCTGATTATGCGGGAAAATGTGATGGCATCTATCTGTTCGGCAATCTGGATGCGCTGGGATTCTACGATAAAATGGGGTTTGCCAGAGGCATGCAGTACCGGTACATATTAAAGAGTGAAATCAGGGCAGAGCTACAGAAGCTGGCAGCAGAACAGGATGAAACAGCGTGCTTCAGGCAGATTGAAGAAACAGATCTGCAGCGGAAAGCCTGCTATATGGAGACTGTACGCCAGAGCGCTGTGAATTCCGCATTTGAACAGACAAATAAATACGGACTGCAGATGTTCTATACTGCGGAGATGGAACCTGTCTATTACTGCGAGACATTGGATTGCTATATATCCATGTATGAAGAGGAAGGCACCCTTTATCTGAAGAGTGTCATTGCCAAAGAGAAAGTCAGCCTGAAACAGATACTGACTCATATCAGAAGTGAATACACGAATCTGATTCTGGGCTTTACACCTTGTGAAGAAGATGCGTATATGTTTGATGGAGAAGCATACGATGGAGAGGATGATTACCGGCTCTTTATCTATGGGGAGGAACTGCGGAGTATAGAGAAGGACAGACTTTATTTTCCGGAATTCTCCCATGCATAGGTATTTCTATTCCAATATAGACAATGTTATCAGATAAAGACAGTTATTCAGGGGGATATTGCGTTGAAAAATAAGGATAAATTCAGAGGCTGTCTCATAGGTGGGGCTGCCGGAGATGCTCTTGGTTATATGGTGGAATTTGTTGGTGAGAAGTATATTTTCAGCAAATATGGCAAAAAAGGTATAACAGAATACGAACTTACAAATGGGGTGGCACAGATTTCCGATGACACGCAGATGACCATGTTTACGGCCGATGGGTTGTTGTCTGCAAAGGAGCATCTGACAGACGCGGATGTGATGGAGCAGTATATTTCCGGTATTGCCGCATGTTATAAGGACTGGCTGAAGACTCAGGATGGGACATGGCCTGTGAAAAAGGAATCCTGCGTGTCAAGGCTGATGGATGTGAGGGAATTGTTCAGCCCGCGGGCACCGGGGATTGCATGTATGAGTTCTATCCGAAAGGGAGCCTATGGCAGAGTCAGTACACCGATTAACGACAGTAAAGGCTGCGGCGGTGTGATGCGTGTGGCGCCCGTTGGCCTGTTTTTTGACGGAGAAGGGAACTTTGGCAGAGATGAGATCGACTGGCTGGGAGCCGAAGCGGCAGCCATCACCCACGGGCATGACCTGGGATACATTCCGGCGGCAGCTCTTGTCCATATCGTACAGAGAGTGGTCCATGATGATTTGGTAACGCTTCCGGAAGCTGTGGAAGAGACTATGGAGGTTGTGAAGCGTCTGTTTGCGGATGCGGCCCATCTTAATGAATTTTTAAAGCTTACAGAGAAAGCCATTCAATTGTCTCAGACGGAGATGGATGATCTGGATGCTATTCATCAGCTGGGTGAAGGCTGGGTGGCAGAGGAAACCTTTGCCATTGCGGTTTACTGTGCATTAAAATATGCTGATAACTTTGAAAAAGCGATTATTGCTTCGGTCAATCATAAAGGAGACAGCGATTCAACAGGTGCGGTGACGGGAAATATTCTGGGCGCATATCTTGGAATGAAGAAGATACCGGAGAAGTATACAGAGCATCTGGAATTGAAGGATATCATTCTGGGTTTAGCGGATGCACTTTACGAGAATTCATAAATATGATAAACTCATCAGAAGACTGCCGCCTGCTGCTTTACGGCAGTCTTTCTAAAATGTCAAATATCATAGAAAATAAATGGGAATAATAAGAAAAAAGGAGGGGTTGCTATGACTTTGCAGCAGCTGGTCTATGCTGTTAAAATTGCTGAAATGAAATCCATGAATAAAGCTGCGGCGGAGCTTTTTATCTCCCAGCCGGCTTTATCCGGTGCGATTCGGGATTTGGAGGACGAAATTCACATAGATTTGTTCAGCCGTTCCAACAGGGGGGTGGCGATTACTGCAGAAGGTGAAGAATTTTTAAGTTATGCCCGTCAGATGGTTGAATTGCAGACGATGATCGAAGACAGATTTATCAGAAACAGAAAAATTAAAAAGAAGTTCAGTGTTTCCATGCAGCATTATTCTTTTGCGGTTGAAGCTTTTATTGAACTGGCAAAAGAATTTGAGATAGAGGATTTTGAGCTGGCGGTCCATGAGACAAAGACAGGAGAAGTTATTGAAAATGTGAGAAATTATCGCAGTGAGATCGGAGTATTATATCTGAATACATTCAATGAAAAAGCTATGAGCAAAATCTTCGCAGAAAATGATCTGGAATATACGCCTCTTTTCAAATGCACAGAAAATTGTCGAATATCTTCTGAGTTCCGATAAAGTGACAAAAGTCTATTATCCGGGAATTCCTGGGACAAAGGATTATGAAGTCTGCAGGAAGCAGGCATCGGGTTTTGGAAGTATGATTACTTTTGAGGCAGAGAGCCGGGAGCTGGCACTGCATATTCTGAAATCTCTGAAGCTGATTCATTTCGCAGAAAGTCTGGGGGGTGTGGAGACGTTGATCACATACCCAACCACTCAGACGCATGCCGATGTACCGGAGGAAACGAGAGTTAAAAATGGTATTACGGACAGGGTATTGAGGATATCTGCAGGTATTGAGGATGTACGTGATCTGATTGCTGATCTGGATCAGGCTTTTCAATCCTTTAATTGGGGCGACACGGAGGACAGATGATCTTGGAAGAGAAGAATTTAAATTTTGATCAGATAATAGAGCGAAGAAATACGGATTGTTTGAAATATGATTTTGCTGTGAGGCGTGGTAAACCGGCGGATGTACTGCCTTTATGGGTGGCAGATATGGATTTTCCGACCTCCAGTCTGATTATTGATGCCCTTGAGGAAAGAGTGCGGCATGGTATTTTCGGGTATACAGAATCGAGGGAGAGCTATTTCGAGGCGGTGGCAGACTGGATGTATCGCATGCATGGATGGCAGGTTGATAGGCGCTGGCTTGTGAAAACACCGGGTGTTGTTTTTGCTCTGGCAATGGCAGTAAAAGCTTATTCGGATCCAGGGGATGCTGTACTGATTCAACAGCCGGTTTATTATCCATTTACAGAGGTTATAGAAGATAATGATCGTATTGTGGTGAGCAGCGATCTGATACTGGAGAGTGACGGAAAATATCATATCGATTTTGATGATTTTGAGCAGAAGATTGTGGAGCATCATGTGCAGTTATTTCTTTTGTGCAGCCCCCATAATCCGGTAAGCCGGGTGTGGAGTGAGGAAGAATTGCTGAGAATTGGTGAGATATGTCTGAAACATGGAGTTATTGTAGTCAGTGATGAGATCCACGAAGATTTCGTTTTCGGAGATCGCAGACATTATGTGTTTGCTAATTTGAGAAAGGAATTTGAATCCATAACAGTTACATGTACTTCACCGGCCAAAACATTTAACCTTGCAGGTCTTCAGATTTCTAATATTTTTATCCAGAATCCGATTCTGCGGGGAAAACTCCACAAGCAGATTGCGGCAGCGGGGTATAGTCAGCTGAATACTTTGGGAATTACAGCATGCGAAGCAGCTTACAGGAATGGGGAGAGCTGGTACAGGGCCATGATGGCCTATCTTGAAGAGAATATCACCTTTTTGCGAGCTTATTTGAAAAAAAATCTGCCGGGGATCAGGATGATAGAACCTGAAGGAACCTATCTGATCTGGCTGGATTGTCGTGGATTGGGACTGCCGGAACCGGAACTGGAAAAACTGATTGTGGAAAAGGCAGGCTTATGGCTGGATAGCGGCGCCATTTTCGGTAAAGCGGGAGAGGGATTTGAAAGGATCAACGTAGCCTGTCCGAGAAAGATTCTGGAAGAGGCTTTGACAAAAATAAAGAGAGCTGTGGATGATCTTTAATTATCCCAGACATATGGTACTGAAAAACAGGGATCTGAAAAGTTTTAGAAAAAATCTTTTTAAGGTTCCTGTTTTTTATTGATATAATAATTTATAAATTTAGAAAAAACTGTTGACATTCTGGTTTTTGCGGTCTATAATTTGAAACATAAAGAAATCATATATATCATATTAATTAAGTATGGAATAAATAACGGAGGTAATCATCATGGCAGATATTAAACAGAGCACATTGGAGTTGATTGGCAGGACACCGATTCTGCAGCTGAATCGTTACAGTGAAAAGGCAGGTATTAAAGATGTCACAGTGCTGGCGAAGCTGGAGTACCTGAATCCGGCAGGATCAGTTAAGGATAGAATTGCACTGGCAATGATTGAAGATGCAGAGAAGAAAGGTATCCTGAAGCCGGGAGCAACGATTATTGAGCCGACATCAGGCAATACAGGTATCGGTCTTGCTGCTGTTGCTGCGGCAAAGGGCTACAGAGCGATTCTGACACTGCCGGATACAATGAGTATTGAGCGAAGGAATCTTTTAAGAGCCTACGGTGCTGAACTGGTTCTGACGGAAGGAGCCAAGGGTATGAAAGGAGCCATTGCAAAAGCGGATGAGCTGCAGAAGACCATTGATGGCGCTGTTATCCTCGGACAATTTGTGAATCCGGCCAATCCGGCGGTTCATAAGGCAACAACCGGTCCGGAGATTTGGGAACAGACGGATGGCAAGGTAGATATCTTTATTGCAGGTGTTGGTACGGGCGGTACAATTACCGGTGTTGGTGAATATCTGAAGGAGCAGAATCCGAATGTAAAGGTTGTTGCAGTAGAACCGGCAGGCAGTCCTGTATTATCTACAGGTAAACCTGGACCGCATAAGATTCAGGGCATTGGGGCAGGCTTTGTACCGGAGGTATTGAATACGGCTGTTTACGATGAGATTATTCCAATTGAGAATGAGGATGCATTTGCAGAAGGCAAAGCATTTGCCGTATCAGAAGGTATCCTTGTAGGTATTTCTTCAGGTGCTGCTCTGAAGGCTGCGAAGGTTCTGGCGGCCAGACCTGAGAATAAGGGCAAGACAATTGTTGCTCTGCTGCCTGATTCTGGTGACAGATATCTGTCTACCCCGTTATTTGCAGAATAGAATATTGAATAATGACAGGAACTGCTGCAGTTTTGCGGCAGTTCTTTATTTGTCAGTATTGAAATAAATGTGAGCAGCTATAAAATTGACACATTTATATGAATTATTGGGCTATCAGGAGCAGGGGCTTCCGGTTTATAATTGTGATATGAAGATCAATGGAAGGGGTAATCGGAAGATGAAGAAAAATGTTAGTCAAATAATCAATACTGTTTTAAAAGCGGTTGGTGCAGCTATGGGTATTGCTGTAACGGTTCTTTCTGTTATGGGGCAACTGGAGATACAGTCCTGTATATGTATGCTTGGTATTGGCCTGGCCTGTGTAGGCGTTTCATTATTAGGCAAGGGTTCGAATGATGCAGAATGAGTGGCTTTTATGTCCGGTATGCAGGGGTAAGAATGGAATTGAAAATGGAAACGAAAAGATTAATCATTGAGCCAATGACAACAGAAGAAACAGAAAAACTGATCAGCCAGTACAAAATATCGGATCCCGAGTTGAGTCAGGCCTATGCGGAGATGCTTGCGGGCTGTCTGGCATATCCGGAACAATATCTCTGGTATGTGCCGCGGAAAATATGTCTGATTGAAAGTGGTACATTTGTCGGAGATCTTTGTTTTAAGGGTCTGCCGGAATCCGGGCAGCCGGAGATCGGCTACGGTATTCTTGAAGCCTATCAGAGAAATGGCTATGCCACAGAGGCTGTGTCCGCCATGTGCCAGTGGGCTTTTATGCAGGAGGGGGTAGAGGCTGTGGAAGCAGAAACAGCACCGGACAATGAAGCATCACAAAAAGTTCTTCTAAAAACAGGTTTTCGCCCCACAGGCGTCATGGGAGAAGAAGGGCCGAGGTTTATTCTAAAAAGGGTAAAATAGTCGACAATACCGGAAACTTGACAAACATACGATTGCCGTCCGTACGAAAAATGTTTTTCGAACTGTGACTTGACTTTCCTGGATAAAGAATATATATTAAACTAAGAGTGAATTCAGAGAGAGGTGGAAGGATGAGGATTTAATCGACTTTTGTAACATGATACTTTATGCTTGCGGTATTTGGAAGAATACTGTTGTTATTCATGTTGCCAAAAGTGGATGATGATTCTCGTCATACCTCTCTTTTTTGGTGCGTTTTTTGTGTATGGCATTTCATATGAGGTTTGACAGGTATCGGAATCATTTGGCAGCAGATGATTCTTTTGTTTTACAGGGGGAATGTTTATGTCACAGATTAACGTACAGAATCTGACTTTTTGTTATGAAGGCAGTTTTGATAATATTTTTGAGAATGTCTCTTTTTCCATAGATACCAACTGGAAGCTGGGATTTATAGGTAGGAACGGCAAGGGGAAAACAACTTTTTTGAATATATTGCTGGGAAAATATGAGTACAGCGGCAGTATCGCCACATCAGCGGTTTTTGATTATTTCCCTTATGAAATCAATGAAGAAGATATGGGGCGCTGTGTGGCAGAGTTTATGGAAGAGATTAAGACCGGTTGTGAGCCATGGCGGGTCATGTGTGAGTTAGATAAACTCAACATCTCAGCGGAACTTTTGTACAGGCCATTTAATACCCTAAGCTTCGGTGAAAGAACGAAGGTGATGCTAGCTGTTTTGTTTTCGGGGGAAAATGATTTTCTTCTGATTGATGAGCCGACCAATCATTTGGATCAGGAAGCCCGGCAGGTGGTGAAAGACTATCTGAGAAGTAAGAAAGGCTTTATTCTTGTATCCCACGACAGGAATCTGCTGGATGCCTGTGTGGATCATGTGCTGGTTCTGAACCGATGTTCCATAGAGGTGCAGAACGGCAATTTTTCAAGCTGGTGGGAGAATAAGAAGCGCAAGGATCATTTTTCCGAAATGGAGAATGAAAAGCATCTGCGGGAAATTGCTCAGATGAAGCGTGCCGCCGAACGCAGCAGCCGCTGGGCACAGAAAAATGAGAACACGAAGATCGGTTTTGATCCGGTCAGGGAGCATGACCGTAGTATTGCCACCAGGTCCTACATTGGTGCGAAGACAAAAAAGATGCAGAGCAGGGTCAAACAGTTTGAACACAGAATGCAGAGAGAGATTGAGGAAAAGGAAGGGTTATTACAGGATATTGAGCGGAATAGGGAGTTGAAGCTTAGTCCTCTGAAGTATCACAAAGAAAGGCTCATATCTGTCAGAGAATACGGTTTCAGATATGATGGTGCAGATGAACCTGTCTTGAATGATTTTAATTTTGAGCTGCACAGGGGCGAACGTGTTTTTCTGCATGGGAGCAATGGATGCGGTAAATCCACTTTTATAAAAAATATTCTGGTTCATGCGTCCGGAAGTCAGCCTGAAACAGGTGTGGAATCAGGTATACTGGATGTGGGAAGCGGGATGATCATTTCTTATATCAGTCAGGATACAGGCTATCTGAGGGGAAGTATATGGGATTTCTGTGAGAAGGAGAATCTGGACACCAGTCTGTTCTGTACATTGCTGCGTCAACTTGATATGGAGCGGGTACAATTCGAAAAGAATATGGAGGATTATTCGGAGGGACAGAAGAAAAAGGTGTTGATTGCGGCCAGTCTGATGACACCAGCCCATCTTTATATCTGGGATGAACCGCTGAATTATATCGATGTATTTTCACGAATGCAGATTGAAGATCTGATCCTGAAGTACGAGCCAACCATGCTGATGGTGGAACATGATGTGGATTTTCAGAAGAAAACGGCAACGAAGATTGCACAAATAGGAAACTGAGGCATACCATAGTTAGTATAATCCACATTGAAACAGAAAGATATTTAATGGGGGTTATACTTGAGAAAGTGTAATGGGAGTGTTTTCATGGATAATTTTAAAAATGGAATGGACCGTGGTCCATGGCCTTACACGGCAGATATTAGAAAAACAGCCATGAAAAATCAGAACTTCAGGGCTGCCGTATGGACAGGATGTCATTTACAGATGACACTGATGTGTATTCCTGTATGCGGAGAAATCGGACTGGAGATACATCCCGATACAGATCAGGTGATTCGTGTAGAAAAGGGAAGGGCTGTCGTACGGATGGGGAACAGCCGACAGGTGCAGAATTATCAGCAGCAGTTATGTGAAGGCGATGCGGTATTTGTTCCTGCCGGAACCTGGCATAATATCCTGAATATGGGCAGAGAACCACTGAAACTATCTTCCATCTATGCACCGCCGCATCACAAAAGAGGAACGATTCATCGGACAAAAGCAGAGGCGGAAATGGATGAACAATGTTATAATTGATCTGACGGATACGAAAGCGGGAGGATGAAAGAATGTCTGATTTTATTACAACTTATAGCGGTGTGCATATGGTCCCTGTTGATCCTAAGCCGGAAGATATCCATATGAAGGATATTGCCCATTCCCTTTCCCTGCTCTGCAGAGGGAACGGTCATGTGAAGACTTTCTTTTCAGTGGGACAGCATTGCATATTTTGTGCAAAAGAGGCTGAAGCAAGGGGGTATTCGAAGCGAATATGTCTGGCCTGTCTGCTGCATGATGCCAGTGAAGCCTATTTGTCTGATATCACACGTCCATTTAAGAAGTATTTGAAAGAATACCGGGGATTTGAGGAAAAGCTGCTGCAGGTGATCTATGAAAAATATCTGGGCAGTGGGCTGACAGAGGAAGAAGCGCATATTGTCAAAGAAATCGACGATGCAATGTTATATTATGATTTGATCGAGCTTTTAAATGAGATGCCAGAGGGAGAAAAGCCGGAATTGAAAAGTCAGATATCCTATGAATTTGTCCCTTTTGAGTTGGTAGAAGCAGAATACAAAGAATGCTTTTATCGGTGGCATGAATGAAAAAACAGAACCAGAATTGTCGGAATTACTATATATTCCGGTAGTTCTGGTTTTATTAGATATTCAGGTTGATCAACAGCTCTTTGATCTATAGGAACTATTTATTTTTTTTTCTGTATTCTTTCGGCGTGCAGTGCATCGCATCAAAAAATACTTTGCTCATATAGCTGCTGGAACTGAATCCGCAGTTTTCACTGATAGACATAATACTTTCCTCTGTATAAAGCAGCATCTGAGTGGCCATTCGGATCCGGTATTCGTTCAGATAATTAATTGGGGAAATGGAGATGCATCTTTGAAAACATCTGGCGCATTCACGTACGCTGATATTAGCAGAAGCAGCGATTTTTTCCAGAGATAATTTTTCCATATAATGATCCTGGATGAATTTTATCATGATTTTTAATCGATCCGTGTCCAGCGTATTAATTTCAATATGCTGTGACCGCAGTTCTTCTGTCTCTTTAAAAAGCAGACACCAGAAATCGGAAAGTTCTGAACGTATCTTAAACTCATATCCAAAGGATTCCTGTTTGCTTAATTCAATCATATGTATGGCCTTTTCCAGCATTACGAAAGATTCATAATGATCGGGACGGATCACAAAGGTCTGTAAGTCTTTACTTTTCATAATCGGAATCAGATACTTCTGTTCCAGAACACTATTATAGGATCCGGATAAAAATTCGGGCGCGAACAGATGGGCATATATTTCGCATTGCTTTGAAGAATCGATCAGATGAATGTCATGCATGACATTGGAGTTAACAAAAAAACCTTCGCCCTTTTTAACGCGATTGACACCGGTCGTGGTCTTAATTTCTATTTCTCCCTCCATAATATAATCGATTTCCAGGGCAGCATGCCAGTGCCAGGAGAATCCGCGGTCAAAAGGATAGTGCAAATGGGCATGCTTGCATATGTACTGGAATCCCTCAGTATCCAATGGGAGTATCTCGCGATTATCTTCTCTCAGTGTAAAATTAGATTGAAAAAGCATGACAGCTATCTCCTCCTTCGATGGACTCTTCCAGTAGACTGAGAAACAAAAAAAGTTATTTTTGGGCAGAATTTTAATGTTTTTCTGATGGTAAAAATAAAAAAATTTCGTGAAATTTACAAAAAAACAGGCCAAAATGATTGTTTCTGATGTGATTATATCACAAATTGCACAAAACGCACAAGGCAATATCTTGATAATTCCTGACCTGATTCAGATTTTTTCTCCTGCCTTTCGGAGGTATGCTTAATACATCAAAAAAACAGTTTGCCGCATTATTTATTCGAGCATCTCTGAACCTATTACATAGCTTGCTTCTTCTGATAAATATATGGATTACAGAGTGCTACTAATAATGTGACAGCGCACAAGAAAGGAAGGTAACTATGGAGAAAAACAAAGTAAAAGCAGGATTAGTAGGTTTGGGACTTGTGTCGGATTCTCATATCAAAGCATTTCAGTCCCACAGTGATGCAGAGGTGGTTGCAGTATGCGATCTGGATGAGGCGCATGCAAAGGAAGTCTGTGCACAGTATGGTATCAAAAAATATTATACAGACTACATTGAGATGTTAAAAGATGAGGAAATCAATCTGGTTGATATCTGTACACCGACCTTTACCCATGTCAATATGACGATCGCAGCAGCAGAGGCAAAGAAGAACATCCTTTGTGAAAAGCCGTTCTGTATGACTCTTGAAGAGGGAGAGAAGGCCTGCGCAGCAGCAAAGAAAAACAATGTTACTTTAACGGTTGAAGAGTCCTATCGGTTCATGACTGCGATCATTAAAGCTAAAGAATTGATTGACGCAGGAGAGATTGGAAAACCAACTCAGATCCGCCAGAGATTTGGCGAGTGGATTCCAAAAGAGGGTGTCCTCGATACCCGTGAGACAACGGAGGAACATCGCGGCTGGAGAATGAATACAAAGAAAGCCGGCGGTAATGGATTCCCATGGATGTTCGATCATTGCGTACATTTCTTTACAGCGGCTGAGTATTTGATGGGAAGCCCGATTACGGAAGTTTATTCACTGATGGCAGACAATTCATGGATGCATCATGATACAGAGGATAAGGTTGAAATGTCACTGCACGGAGGTACAGAGGTTGGCGATATCACAATGCTCACCTGGAGCCACGAAGATCCGGCTGTAAAAGGTGTCTGGATGAGAGCAGAATCCATTAATGGCAAATATGATTATATGACAGGATTTTCCATCACAGTGATTGGCGATAAGGGTATGATCGAAGTTCAGGGCGAGGGTGCCAGCGGACTGCAGTACAACGGTCAGGATGTTCATCTGATCTTACATAAGAAAGATGGTACTGTACAGACGATGCGATTTGAAGAAGGCGGCGACGATATCTGGAAATCAGAGATGTCCTATTACAGCCATGCCCATATCAATTTGATCCACAGGATGATCGATAATCTCCTCAAAGGAGAAGAGGCTCCGTATACAGGGGAAGATGGTGTACACGATGTAAAAACAACACTGGCAGCTATCTGTTCGGCTAAAGAGGCTCAGCCGGTGAGAGTTGCTGAAGTAACAGATGCAAGATATTTAAAATAAAAAAGAATAAAATGGAGGATCAGTCAATGAAATTAACAGGCGGACAGATGATTGTAAAATATCTCGAAAAAGAAAATGTACCTTATGTACTGGGTATTCCGGGACATGGCATTCTGGCATTTGCAGATG
>JBJEJD010000141.1:0-12039 GCA_051877705.1 Coprococcus sp.
CATCTCCATAGTCATTCTCCTGTTTTATTATTATAGTAACTTTTCAGAACATCCGAACACCCTTCTCCGACTGTTCCGAAGTACAAATCATACCTTTACATTTTATAGTAAAATTTCCTCAAATACAACCTTTTATTCCATGAAATTGGAAATAAAAAGCAAGATAGAAAAAAGGACAGCTTCCGTTGCTGTCCTTTTGGAGAAGGTATTTTTGTTTATGGGGTGAAACAAAAACTTTATAATGTATTGGGGGGTTTACGTTTATTATACTACCACGTTCCCCTCCAAAAGTGTTCACAAACTTTTCCCAATTCGCAAATAGTTTTTATACAAATTATATAAACTAAAAAGCTGCATTTTCGGAAGTATTTGAGAAAAGTGCCTCAAACTCTTCACGGGTAATCTTCTCTTTTGCAATCAGAAGATTGGCACAGGCATGAAGTTCCTTCATATGGTCCGTAATAATCCGTCTTGCCTCCTGGTGGCATTCATCCACAATACGCTTGACTTCCTGATCAATAACTGTGGCAATACCTTCGCCATACGGTTTGGAATGAGCCAGATCACGACCGATAAATACTTCATCGTTATCGCCGGAATAGTTGATCAGTCCAACAGCATCTGACATACCATATTCCGTTACCATGGCACGGGCTGTATTGGTAGCCGACTTAATATCCTGGGAAGCACCGGTCGTAATATCGTCAAAAATCAGTTCTTCAGCAACACGCCCTCCCAGAGATACTATAATATTCTGAAGCATCTTGCCCTTTGTATTGAACATTTCGTCTTTTTCCGGCAACGGCATTGTATAGCCCGCAGCTCCGACACCCGTCGGAATAATTGACACAGAATAAACCGGGCCCACATCCGGAAGCAGATGGAACAGGAGTGCATGACCGGACTCATGGTAGGCGGTAATCTTCTTCTCTTTTTCAGAGATGACCCTGCTCTTCTTCTCAGCTCCAATACCTACTTTAACAAATGCGCGGCGGATATCATCCTGCAAAATATATCCCCGGTCTCCCTTTGCCGCATAGATCGCAGCCTCATTCATCAGGTTCTCCAGATCTGCACCTGTAAAACCTGCCGTTGTACGTGCAATCTGATCCAGATCCACATCATCACCCAGAGGTTTCCCTTTGGCATGGACGCCCAGGATCTCCCGTCGTCCCTTGATGTCCGGTCTTCCAACACCGACCTTTCTGTCAAACCGCCCCGGACGCAGAATGGCAGGATCCAGAATATCAACACGGTTCGTTGCCGCCATGACGATAATACCCTCATTGACACCAAAACCATCCATTTCAACCAGCAGCTGATTCAGAGTCTGCTCACGCTCATCATGGCCTCCTCCCATACCGGTGCCACGCCTTCTCGCAACAGCGTCAATCTCATCAATAAAAACAATACAAGGCGCATTCTTCTTGGCATTCTCGAAAAGGTCACGGACACGGGATGCTCCGACACCTACAAACATTTCAACAAAATCCGAACCGGAAATACTGAAAAACGGCACACCGGCTTCACCGGCCACAGCCTTGGCCAACAATGTCTTACCTGTTCCCGGAGGTCCCACAAGAATCACACCCTTCGGGATACGGGCTCCTACTTTGATATATTTGTCAGGAGATTTCAGGAAATCAACGATCTCCTGCAGATCTTCTTTTTCCTCCTGAAGTCCGGCAACATCTTTAAAAGTCACACTTTTACTTCCACCCTTGGTCATCCTGGCATGACTCTTGCCAAAATCCATCATCTTACTGTTGCCGCCGCCCTGCTGGCTGCTGATAAAAGAGAAAAGAAACCAGCAGAAAACAAGGCCCAGAATCAGTGCCACACCATTCCTGTAGAACCATCCTTCACGGTTAATAACATCTGTTTCCTTATAGTTGTCATAACCAATGGATTCCATCCACTCCTTAACTGCCCCCACATCTGTCACATAAAAGCTGTCTTCTTCGCCTTCTGTCCATCTGACAGAAACCAGACCTGTCGGGGTCTCCTTATTCGGTGAAATGATGACCTCCTGTATCTCTCCGGCCTTCTCCTGCAAATCCTTCTGGAAAGTACTGTACGAATATTCATTCGCAGCAAGCAGCTGCCAGCCTTCGCTGACAACAAGGCCAATAAATACACAAATAAGAACGGCAAGCCATATGCCCATTCCCTTCTTTTTACTATTCAATGCTGCAATCCTCCTGTCTGTTCAGTTCTTATTCCTCAATGAATAAGTTTCATTTGTTCTATTGACTTACCCGTTTCATGGATGCTTCCATCTCTTTTGCGGACTACGCGTCATCCTTCTTCGGATACGCTGAAAAAGGGATGCTGCCCATCAATAACGCAGCAACCCCCATGAAACTCAGTCTTATGGCAATCTACGATTATTCAGAAAATTCCACTACCCCGATAAACGGCAGATTCCTGTACTTCTGCGCATAATCCAGGCCATAGCCCACCACAAATTCATCCGGGATATTGAATCCGGAATAATCCACCTTCACATCTGCCACACGACGCTCCGGTTTATCCAACAATGTGCAGATCCTGATACTGTTCGGACGTCTCTTGTACAAAATCTCCACCAGATAATGGAGCGTATTGCCCGAATCTATAATATCTTCAACAATCAGCACATCCTTGCCTTCCAGCGGCTCATCCAGATCCTTGACGATACGGACAGCTCCTGAAGAACTTGTTCCATTGCCATAACTGGACACGGACATAAAATCAAGGGATACCGGTACTGTAATTCTCTTGGCCAGTTCACAGGTAAAGAAAACACCGCCCTTTAATACACAAATCAGATGAATTCCCTTGCCTTCATAATCTCTGCTGATCTGTTCTCCAAGCTCCTGAATCTTCTTGTCTACTTCTGACTCTGTTAATAATACCTTAATCTTCTCTTTCATTCCTAATCTCCTTCAGTTGTACTGCTAATATCCGTTTTGTCGCTTCCGTTATCCTGTAATAATCGCTAATACGGCCTGAATCCGGTATCCACAGAACATGACTGCCGTCTGCCAGTAATAACAGGCCGTTTCTGTCCGCCTGTGGAATCCTGTCATCCATCATTATTCTACGGAGCGCTTTTTTATGCCCGCCGCCGATAATCATATAATCCCCCGCACGGCGATGCCGTAAAACCAGTCTATTTTTTATTTTATCATAATCAAACCATTTCGTATACATTTTTTTAGGAATTTGCAGATTTTTATCCGCAGAAAACACAGACAGCTCCAGCTTCCGGCCATCTCCAAGAAGACAGGTCCCCGGGATATCCGGCGCTATTTCTTCCGCCTCTCTGTCATTTTCCACTTTATTCTCCGCCGTATATGCATGCGTGATTCTCACTGACACATAATTCCTTACAGCACACAGACCATATGGCAGAGACACTCTCCGTCCGGCACTTCCATCGAATAATTGCCGCACAGATTCTATATGAACCATTCCGATATCTTTCATTTGTCCGGCCGCCGATCCCAAAACCTGCCGGAGCAGTTCGCGCTGAATTGCCCTGTCCTGTTTTATAAATCCCTCAACATCAATCTCACAGGCCTTTTCGGCAGCAGACCAGTGAACAAGGCTCTCCCCCGCCTTCCGGGCCTGCTCCTCCACATACCTGCAGACATCCGCCGCCAATACCGCCGTATCCGCAATATGCTCCGCCGCCGCCGGATTAATATTTTCCTTTATATAGGGCAATACATCCAGACGAAGCCTGTTGCGGGTATAATCCGTCTCAAAGTTGGTACTGTCCGTCCGATAAGCTATATCATTGCGCTCCAGAAAAGCTTCTATTTCCTTACGGCTCACATACAACAGCGGCCGTACGACCGCTCCCCGCACCGCCGGGATCCCGGCAAGGCCCTTCAGACCACTGCCCCGGAATAAATTCATCAGAACCGTTTCAGCCGTGTCATCCATATGATGAGCCACAGCTATTTTGTCTGCATTCTTTTCCGCCCTTACCCGTTCAAAACATTCATAGCGGAAAATGCGCCCCGCCTCTTCCTCAGACATATGCCGGGCCGCCGCCATGGCCCTGATATCCGTTTGATAGCAGACAAACGGCACATCTTCCGCGGCACATATTTTTTTTACAAAATCCCGGTCCGCATCCGCAGCCTCTCCCCGCAAGCCATGATGAATATGCACGACTGTCAGTTTCAGATGCATCACAGGCTTCAGTGCCATCAGAATATACAGCAGACAGATTGAGTCCGCGCCGCCGGATACGCCGGCAACCACCGAATCCCCCTTCTGCAGCAAGCCGCCGCCAATTATATCTCCATAAACCTTTCTGACCAATTCATCCATCAGCCATCACCCATTTCACTCATAATTCATAATATCGCCGTTTCGCACTATGAGTATACCACAACAGTGATGATGATGACAACGCCTGCTCAGATGGGATTAAATCTTCGGTTTCTGATAAATACCACATACCAGCACCGTCATATCATCCTCAGCCTCATAATGACTGCTGGCCATGGCATGATTCAGCACAGCATTGGCCAGCTCCTGGGGACTGGTAATATCACATTTTTTCAGAAATTCCGCCATTCTCTCCTCATTTTCTGTATCTCCCAGACCATTCAGAACACCGTCACTCATCATGATCAGCATATCTCCATGTACCATATTCACCACCTGTACTTCGTCTTCCGGTTCCGGTAAAGCTCCCGGCGGAAGCGCATCCGAAGTAATCTGGCGCACATCCCCGCCATTTTTGATATAAGAAGGAGCCGCACCCATTTTCACCAGTTCACAGCTGCCGTTAAATAGATCAACCGTGCCAAGATCCAATGTGGAATAGGTATGAGGTTCACTGCCCGCCAGCACCACAGAATGAATCAGCCGTATGGCAGCCTGCCTGTTAAATCCCGTCGTCAGAAGCTGTTCCAGCAGACTTATGATCCGATTGCTCTCCTTTTCTGCCTTCTTACCGCTGCCCATACCATCCGACAGAGACAGAACGACCTGTCCGCTGTCCATATGCATCACTGTATAACTATCTCCGGAAACCGTCTCTCCCATACGGATCATTCTGGCATCCCCAATGATTGCGCGATAACAGACATCCTCCTCAAAGGCCAGAAGCTGCCATCGATGATCGATGACAGCCGGTGTCTGGGGCAGAGGCAGATAGCGCCGCCCGTAGACCCGTCCAATGATATCCGCCGCCTGCTGTACCGGTCTCTCATCATTTTTCCCGGTACGTGCCTCTATATAAACACATTGCCGGCCATTCGGCTTGTCCGAAGCCGCAATCCGGCGCACATGGATTTTCTGTCCTGACATTTTCCGGAGTATTTGTTTCTCCGGTGCTCCCTGCTTCACAGGCTCATCACCGATCTGTCTTGAAAAATTACCAATGACATCCGCCACTTCTCCAAACTGTCCCGCCAATGCCAGTCTGCTTTCTGCCAGACGGTTCTGCCATGACAGGTTCGTCTGAGCAAGCCCGATCATCCGCCGCGCCTCTGCCAGAAAATTCTCAGACCGGACACACCGCTGTCTGAATCTTTCCGGCAGATCCTTTTTCTGCATCTCTGACTTTTCGGCACAGAGATCCAGAATTTCGTAAGCCGCTTCGCAGCTGTCCTCAAAAACATTTTCCCAGCAGTATGAACATCGGCTGCAATCTTTACAGACCTGCTCCGTCACTGCATTAAAAATATCCTGCATCTCCTGCTGATTCAACGAATCTCTTTTATCGGCATCCAGTTCAAAGGATTCGGACAATTTTCTGAAAGACTCGGAAAACGCATGCAGCTGATTTTTCGTGATCATGGCTTCCTCATTCATATTCTCACGCCTCCTTCCGGCAGCGGGTCTCCAGCCATTCATCCAGGCAATTCCTGCCGCCGTTATCCAATACACAAGGATCGTAATACCGAATTCTATCAGTGCAAGGGGCATCTCCTGTGCCAGTTTCTCCTGCCATCCCTGCCCATAGGCCACACCATAGCCAATGCCCGCCGTCAGCATGGCCATGATCATCAGGCCGAACATCAGCGGCGGAGACAGATTAGCGGCAGCCTTATTCTTCCCTTTCAATTGCCCTGCCTTCCTTATGACAGCAGCCATTGCCATAACCGTTACAATTAACCCCGCGTACCTTATAAAAGCAGTCATCGGTAGTGCATAGGCCATCCCTGACAGGGTGGCAACCGCAAGCAGCATTTTCCCCGGTATCATTGCGTATGCCGCACAGAAAAAGGCAACGCCCGCCGGATTCCTGTCGTGCCAGACGAATACATTCATAAAGGCACTCAGTAAAATCACCAATAGATTTTTCATGCCAAGCTTCTTCATGCACATGCCTCCTGATTAATTTACAGGCCTGCAGAACCTGTTACAGGCATTATATGGAAAACCCCACAAAATAAAATCCCAAACTTCTGACATATCTTCCCTTCAATTGTTTTTTCGAGGGGTTTTTAAGGCATTGAGAAAGGCTGTGCATGACCTGAATAATAACTTTAACCTGAACTTCCGGTAAAACAGAAAAGGCATTCCTGGATCTTTGCTACTCCTATTGGAATCCAGAAACGCCTTCTATCTAATCTTCCGTCCACCGACGGATCAGTTTTACAATCCCAAGCACAACGGCCCTTATGGCGGCAAATATCAGAAACATGGCCATAAATCCAGCCAGACCACTGATAATATCCTCCATCTCCATTCTTCCGGTATGGGTAATCCCCTGTCCTATCTCAATGGCAAAGGTAATAACTACCATTACCGTAAATACATATATCCACGCAATAACCAGTACATGATTCTCACTGAGAGCCTTAAATAATGGAAAAATCACCAGTAAAAGCGCCATTCCCAGTATCCCGATAATGAGAAAGTGCAGTTCCTTGTCGGAAAGTACATTCTCACAGGAATCATTCCACGTCATGATGATATCATGAATCCTGGCCATCTTCTCCACCAGATAATATAAAAGCTCACTCATACAAACGCTTCGGTATCTTTACCTCCCCTGTTTCTTGAATATGATCTCATTGTCATAGATGAGGCCGAGTTTCTCCCTTGCCAGATCCTCTATATAATCATTTGACTTCAAATACTCTGCCTGTTCCTCTATGGCTTTCTGATTCTCCTCTTCCTCCGCAATCTGCTGCTTCAGACTCTCTTCCATCAGTGTATATTGTTCTGTCTTCTGGTTGATCTGCCACGTACATATACCAATACTTCCGCATACAATCAACAGGATCACCGTAATGACCTTCATGCTGCCTCTATGCCGGGAAGCCTTTCTTCGATGCACGTTCTGCCTTGTTACTGACATCTCAATCCCCCTGTTTCTGCATTTTCTTATGTTTTGCTTTCTTAAGCTTTATTGTAACCCGTGAAGCCGAGGATTTCAATCTTTTTCCCGTTTCCTTTATAAAAGTTTTAAAAATACGAAACGCATCCCGCACCGGCCGCAGGATAAAGCAGCCTGCCTTTATGACAAAAGACGACAGCATCAATCTATAAAGGAGCATCCCCACCGCCATGCCAAATACTACATAATTCCTTACTGCGCCGCTGTTATATCTGTAAATCAGAAAATAGATAACCAGACCGGCTGACATCCAGAACAAAAATTCCTCCAGAGCCTGTACACTTTTCCGGCGGGTCACAAACATCCGCAGCAATCTCAGCCCATCATAAGCCAGCAGCAGCCCGCCGCCCCAGACAATAGCCATAGCAAAGAGTCTGCCCTGAAATATAACGTCATAGCTCATATCTATTTAAAGAGCCTTCCGAGAAAACGCTCCGCCTGTCTGGCCCCACGATGAGCTTCGGAATAGGTCAGACTGTCAACAGTCCCGTCAACTCCCGTCTCTCCCTTCTCCAGGGACAGATGATTCATATGCAGTTCTGAGCCCTTGATCAGCAGCAGTCCCGCTGAAGTTTCCAGTATGATCTCCCCCGGGTCATAAGAAATGACATCCACAACTCCTGTTATCTGAAGAGAAGCCCTGTTCTGCAAAGTCAGCCGGTGTGGCTTCACCGGCTGTTGTTCCTCAATATACATGCAATCACCCAATATCATGCGGTTATTGCTTCCATTATATGAAACAGGCCATGACTTCATGACAGATTACTCCGTCAAAATCACCGCACAGCGCTCACCTGATTACAGATAGCGGAACAGTTCTTTGGCATCCTCCTTGCGGGTGGTCTCCTGAACATCCAATACTTCCACCTTCACATTGCGGGTACCGAAACCTATTTCAATAACATCTCCAACCTTAACCTCTGTACCGGCCTTGGCCACCTTACCATTGACAGAAACCCTTCCTGCATCACAGGCCTCATTGGCAACTGTCCGGCGCTTGATCAGACGTGATACTTTTAAATACTTGTCCAAACGCATCTTTCAATCTCCTATTTCATAACCTAAAGTACAAAACAAAAAAGGATTCCCTCTTTTGCATGCAGCACAGGAATCCTTCTTCTGTATCTGTTGTCAGCCGCTTAGCCGTTGATTGTATCTTTTAAAGCCTTGCCTGCCTTGAACTTAGGTGCCTTGGAAGCGGCAATCTTCATTGTCTCTCCTGTCTGTGGGTTTCTGCCTTCTCTCTCAGGTCTCTCGGAAACCTCAAAAGTACCAAAACCAACTAACTGAACCTTCTCACCCTTTACAAGTTCTTCTGTTACTACATCTACAAATGCCTTTAAAGCCTTTTCAGCATCATTCTTCTTCATGCCTGTCTTCTCAGCAATAGCTGCTACTAATTCTGCTTTATTCATTACGATTCCTCCTCAATAATCATCGGTTCTATCTATTTATATACGTTTCTTGCCCTTTTGTCAAGGCCTTTTCAGCATATCCCGATTCCTTTTCACAAACTTCATAAACATCTGCCCGGCGCTGGGATAAAACCGGTATTTCCCGGCGTACCTGATCCATATAATTGAAATCCAGATCCGCCATCAGCATGCCCGGACCTTCACCCAGTTCCTCCATGATATCGCCCCACGGTGTCACTGCAATGGAATGTCCCCATCCGTTATAAGAGCCAGCCAGATCTGCTGCAGCGGCGCACCCCAGTATATAAAGCTGCTGATCCAGAGCTCTGGAACGCATCAGCAGCTCCCAGTGGGACGGCCCTGTCGTTCTGTTAAATGACGCAGGAATGACCACGGCTTTTGCCCCTTTTTGCTCCATCAATCTGAACAATTCAGGGAAACGCACGTCATAGCAGATAGCAACACCTATCGGTCCAAACTCTGTCGGTACCACTGTTACTTCACTGCCAGGCTTCAGCACATCAGATTCCCGATAATACTGACCACCTCTTACATCAATATCAAACATATGCATTTTCCGATAACTGCCGATCTGCTTTCCCTGCCTGTCAAAAATATATGCTGTACTGTAAATATTCCCATTTTCTATCTCCGGCATACTTCCGGCCACCAGATAGACATGATTTTTTTCCGCAGCCTCCGACATCATCTGCCATGCCTCACCGCCGGCCGGCTGTGCTGCCGCTGCCACTGCTTTCTTATTATAAGGACATATAAACATCTCAGGCAGAACCACCATATCAGCCTTTGCTTTCGCTGCTTCCCCGATCACTCGCTCCGCATTTCTAATGTTTTTACGCCAGTCTTTATAAACCGTCGTCTGACATAACGCAATTTTCATCCGCATCCTCCTTCTCGAAGATTTATTCTATCAACTGATCATATACCCGCTTTATCAACGGCATTGCTCTTTCAATTACTCTGGACGGACAGGCAAGCATCATACGTTCAAAGCCTTCTCCGGCTTCACCGAACAGATAGCCTTCATCCATAAACAGGCCATTCTCATTCATCACTGCCTCCAGCCTTCTTCCGTCTCTGCATACTCTTCGGAAATCCAACCACAAAAGATAAGTTCCTTCCAGTGGTGTTACCTTCAGAAGAGGCATATCTGAGCCAATATAATCTTCAACGATTTGGCGGTTTTTGTCAAGTACCTGCAGTAATTCTTCCAGCCATTTCTCTCCATGATCATAAGCCGCCTGGCAGGCCACATAACTCAAAGCATTGCAGGATCTGATATTCTGTTTTGCCTCCACTTCTTTGAAACATTTTCTCATAGCCTCATTATGGATAATAATGTTGGACAGCTGCATCCCCGCCAGATTGAAGGTTTTGCTCGGCGAAGTACAGGTCATGGTAATATCATTCAGTTCATCACTTAATGTGGCCAATACTGTATGTTCATGGCCCGGCATGATCAGATCAAAATGAATCTCATCAGAAATAATATAAATGCCTGCTTCAAGGCATATCTGACCGATCTTTTCCAGTTCTTCTCTGGTAAAAACTCTTCCCACCGGATTATGCGGGTTACACAGAATCAACAGCTTCACCATGGGATCCATCGCCCTGCGTCTTAAATCCTCAAAATCGATCTGATATCTGCCGTCTTCTGTCAAAATCAACGGAGAGGCCTCAATAACACGATTATTTTTACTGATAACCTCATAAAACGGCATGTATACAGGTGTCATAATCAGCACCTTATCTCCCGGCTGTGTAAAGGCCTGAACGCCAAAGCCAAGGGCGCACACTACGCCGGGTACTGTCATAATCTCCTTCTGGTCCACCTCCCAGTGATGTCTTCGCCGCATCCATCCTTTTACACTTTTCCAATAGTCGTCCGTTGGCCTTGTATAGCCCAGAATACCGTGATCCAGATAATCCTTCATGGCAGCCGTCACTTCAGGCGGATTTTTAAACTCCATATCAGCAATGGAAAAGGGAACAATACCTTCCGGCAGCAATCTCCCATTTTTACACGCCAGTTCCCATTTTACAGATCCGGAATTACATCGGTCAATAAAAGTCTCAAAATCGTACTTCATGTTTTAATTCCTCCTGTTCTCCTCTTCATAACGTTTGATTTTATCTTTCAGGTACTGCCAGCCTTCTTTATAACGAACAGATTTCGCCGACGGATTCCTGTGCAGCATATGAAGCTGTCTTGGATGTATATTTTCCCCTGCACCAAAACGCAAACCTTCCAGCTTACTTCCCATACGCTTCATTTCAGTCTGCAGATCCTCCATACGGTCATTCAGCTTGGAATCCTCCAGTGCTTTGTGCAGCCGTTCGATACCTTCTGAAGACTCCAATCTATTCCTGAGCCTCTCCATATGTACAGCCAGTTCGGCCATTCTCTCCTCCATTGCCTCACTTCTTCTCAGTTTACGCTCATTCACACGATTATTAAAATCTTCAACCACATTTTCAACGGAATCATTAAAACCTTCAACCATATTCTCAACGGAATCATTCAATACGGCTTCCAGCACTTCCACTCGTTTCTGCATAAGTTCAAACTCTTTTTTAGCCTTCTCCGCCTGGATCAGCACATCTCTGAGATCGATGGCCGTCCTGAACGCCGATGCAAAGTCGAAGGTAAACACCACAGTAAATGCCATGGTTATATTGGTCAGCACCTTTTCATCAATCAGCAGTACGACCTGCTCAATGGGATGATGAATGACCTCCACAAGGAATAGTGTCATAAAGCCCCATACAATCGTTGAAGAAAGACATACCTGTCCCTGAAAATTAAATTTCTGATCACTGTAATCCCAATAACGGACACCAAACAGCCTTTCCATAATCACTCCGGTGAAATATTCCAGAATCGTCGCTGCCACAGCTCCTACTATATACATCAGAATATAATTGCCCCGTACCGGCAGTGTCACAAAAAGGATCAGCACAGCACCTGATCCATAAAGTGGAATATAAGGGCCGGTCATGAACCCTCTGTTGACAGGATGATGCTCCTTCAGCGATACATAAGCTGATTCAAAACACCAGCCAAAAATACAGTATATGTAAAAAAATGCCAGCCACTGCGGCATGGAATATGCATACATCATTCATCTCTCCATTCTGAATACCTAATAATCAAAATCCTGCTCGTTTTGTCTTCATCACTACTATTATTTATGTGTTCATTGTACCAAGTCGCTGGCGCGACGGCTAGCCCTAAGTACGTGAAACCAC
>JBJEJD010000142.1:0-2844 GCA_051877705.1 Coprococcus sp.
AGGGCTCCATGGCTCAGTGTTTTCCCGGGAATTGCTCTTGTATATACTGTACTGGGTTTTAATCTGCTGGGTGAGGGCCTCCGTGATATTCTGGATCCGCATATGCAGTCGCAGTAGAGAGAGGTGTGAAGTATGAGTGATGAATTATTAAGACTGGAGCATCTCAGTATTGATTATAAAGTAAAAGGTGGTTATCTGTCTGCCGTCAATGATGTTAGTCTGTCCATCAACAGAGGAGAGATATTCGCAGTTGTGGGAGAGTCAGGATGCGGCAAATCGACAGTGGCCCACAGTGTGATGAATCTGCTGCCGGGAGGCAATGCCATAATGAGCGGCAGGATTATGTTTAAAGATGAAGATTTAAGAACCCTTTCTCCAAAGCAGATGGAACAGATCCGGGGCAGGGATATCGGCATGATTTTTCAGAATCCGCTGGATTCTCTGAATCCTGTATATACCACAGGCAAGCAGGTCAGTGAAGCTATCATGCTTGACAGGGTTGATAAACAGGAGGCATGGAACCGGGTACTGAAGCTGTATCAGGATGTAAAAATGCCCGATGCACAGGAGAGGGCCAACAGTTTTCCTCATGAGCTTTCCGGAGGTATGCGGCAGCGTGTCATGATTGCCATGATGCTATCGAGAAATCCGGAACTGCTCATTGCTGATGAGCCGACAACAGCCCTTGATGTGACCATTGAGGCACAGATCCTTGAGATCATTAAAGAGTTAAAGGAAAAGTATAATACTGCGATCATGCTGATCACTCATAATTTTGGCCTGGTTGCAGAGGTGGCTGATAAGATCGCTGTCATGTATGCCGGTGAAGTCATTGAATGCGGTGATGTGTTTGAAATCTTTGAGAATCCTGTACACCCGTATACATGTCTTCTCATGAAAGCTTTGCCGAGAAAGACCAAAAAAGAGGGCAGGCTTCAGACGATCGATGGTTCTGTACCGAGGATCCTCGATAAAAAACCGGGATGCCGGTTTGCCAACAGATGTCCATATGCTTCAGAACAATGTCTCAATGAGACACCGCCTGAATCAGCTGTCAGTGAAACCCATAAATACAGATGTTTTATGGCTGAAGGCCCGGAAGGGGAGGTGTAGCATATGGCAAAAATGGTTGAACTGGATCATCTGGAGAAGTATTTTAAGATATCAAAGGGACTGCTCGGAACAGACAGCAGAGTTGTGAAGGCAGTTGATCAAATATCATTTTTCATTGAGGAAGGTGAGATTGTCGGTCTTGTGGGAGAATCAGGAAGCGGCAAGACGACGCTGGCTCGAGTTATTCTTGGGTTGTCAAAGATGACCGGTGGCAGTGTGATGATCGATGGCATTGATCTGGCCAACGCGACACGGAAGGATATGGATAAGCTTCATCGGGATATTGCCGTGGTCTTTCAGGATCCCGCTTCCAATCTGAATCCGAGACAGACGGTGGAGAGTTCTATTATGAGACCGATGATCATCCACGGTGTGCCCCGGTCAGAGGCGAAGAAGAAGGCGAAAGAAGTACTGGATATGGTAAAAATGGACAGGAGATATCTGGACAGTTATCCCCACCAGCTGTCAGGCGGCCAGCTTCAGCGGATTGCCATTGCAAGGGCGCTGGCTCTTTCACCGAAGATCATGATCCTTGATGAGCCTACCAGCGCGCTGGATGTTTCTGTTCAGGCCCAGATCCTCAATCTGCTGCTGGACCTTCAGGAGCAGATGCATCTGACGTATCTGGTCATAACCCATGATCTGAATGTTATCAAATATATCAGTGACAAGATCGCAGTGATGTATCTTGGAAAACTGGTGGAATTCGGACCTACGGATGAAGTTACGGCCCATCCAAAGCATCCTTATACAAAAGGCCTGATGGACGCAGCGCCTATTCTTGATCCGCGTCTTAGGGGCAGAAAAAAAGAGATTATGAAGGGAGATCCGGGAAGCCTGATCAATCTGGGCACCGGATGCAGATTTTATGCAAGGTGTAAATATGCGACGCCTGAGTGCAATGAAGCTGATCCGGAGGATCTGGTCGTGGCAGAGGGACATCAGGCGGCATGTATTCACCCGCTTAAAATATAAATAAAATGAGGAGGAATTGATATGAACAAAAGATTACTGGCATTCATTCTGACAGGTGTTATGGCTGTTTCTCTGGCAGCATGCGGCGGAGGCAGTGCAAAGAGTGAAAGTAGCGCTGGAGGCAGCGCAGAAGCTGCAGGCTCAGAGGAGACAGCGGCAAAAGATGTTATGACTATTATTGATGATGAGTGGTACGGCACGGATCTTTACCAGCAGGACAACTGGTCAACGGGCCAGTCATTGATCGCGGATCCGTTATTTACCCTGAATCCGGAGGGCGGCGATCTGCTGGACGGTATCTGTACAGACCTGACAACAAGTGAAGATGGCCTGACAATGACCATGACAGTTCCTGAAGGAAAATATTATGCAACAGGTGAGCAGGTGGAGCCTGAGGATATTGTTGCGTCTATTGAATGGGGCCTGGAAGTTAGTCCTTATTCCGACGGTTATGCCAATATTGAATCCATGGAGGTTGATGGACGTCAGGTTATTTTACATCTGTCAGAGTTCCGTTCAGATCTGATGTATTATCTTGGTGAATGCTTTGTAGGTGTCATTGATAAGGATCAGCTTGATTCTATGAGCCAGGATGAGCTTATGTGGGGCGCTGTACCTTATGGTATGTATTCTGTAGAAAGCTATGAACCGGGTTCAGGTGTTACCCTCGTTGCCAATGAGGGCTACAGTACAGACAATCCTCTTGTGGAGAACAAGGGCGCTGCAAAGATTAAGAACGTGGAAGTCAGATTTAAT
>JBJEJD010000143.1:0-2834 GCA_051877705.1 Coprococcus sp.
ACCACGAAGCATATCATTTGTTGAAGTTTACAAACGAGAAGCAGATTCTTGAAAAGGCATACAGTGAATATCTGGAATTCAAGAAGAGCAATCTCTGGGGAAACAAAAAGTATTTTTAGTTCTGCCATAGAGCAGGAGCTGCACAAAAGAGGGGATGTTGTAGAATATGATTTGAGAGCGGCCCGATGGAATCATCCGGTACTCCCTGAATATTTTATGGCACCCCTTTGTTGTTGAATGACCTTGATATGTTTGCTTGATCAGTAAAGGAGAAAATATGTTAGGAAATATTGACTTAGACAGAAAGATGAACAAAAAAGAATATAAAAAACTGGCGGAGGAACTGGAACCAAGACTTGCAGAACTCCAGCGGGAGGCAAAAAAATATGGCCTTCCGGTTATGATCGTATTTGAAGGCTGGGGCGCTTCAGGCAAGGGGACCCTGATCAATCATCTGATTCAGCCTCTGGATCCACGTGGTTTTAAAGTATTTACCATAAAAAAGGAGAATGAGGAAGAACAGATGCATCCTTTCCTCTGGCGCTTCTGGACCAGAACGCCGGAAAAGGGGCGGATGCATATTTTTGACAGGAGCTGGTACAGAAAGGTCATCACTGAGCAGATGGACAAGCCGGTCAGTGACAATGAATTGTCAGCTGCCTATAAACAGATTCTTTCCTTTGAGGAGCAGCTGGCCTCAGACGGAACGCTGATTATCAAGTTTTTTCTCCATATATCAGAAAAAGAACAGGCAAAAAGACTGAAGAAGCTGGAAAGTTCTCCGGAGACAAAATGGCGTGTGACGAAGGCGGACTGGAAGCATAATAAACAATATGACTCTTATCTGACCATGTATGACAGAATGCTTGAACAGACGGATATGCCATGGGCCTCCTGGCATATTATTGAGGCAACGGATCGTGAATATGCTGCAATAAAGATCATGTCCGTCACTGTGCAGCTTCTTGAGAAGCGGCTGAGTGAAATAAAAGAAGGGATGCCTTCTCCTGCTGCATTGATACCGGCGGCTGGGGCTGCAGGCAGTGAAGAGATGCGCACTTCCGTTCTGGCAGGTGTCGATGTAACAAAATCTCTTACGAAGGAAGAATATAAGAAAAAACTGAATAAGCTGCAGGATGAACTGCAGATTTTACACAACGAGATGTATTTAAAAAGAATCCCGGTTGTTGTGGCACTGGAAGGATGGGATGCCGCCGGTAAAGGCGGTGCTATCAAGCGTCTGACTGAGAAAATGGATCCACGGGGATATGAGGTCGTTCCGACAGCTGCTCCAAATGATATCGAGAAAGCCCATCACTATCTCTGGCGTTTTTGGCAGAAGATGCCGAAGGACGGTCATATGGCTATTTTTGACAGAACATGGTATGGACGTGTCATGGTTGAGAGAATCGAAGGATTTTGCACGGAGGAGGAATGGCGGCGTGCCTACCGGGAGATCAATCAGATGGAGGAGGATCTGACGGATCATGGTGCTGTTGTACTGAAGTTCTGGCTTCACATTGACAAGGATGAACAGGAGCGACGTTTCAAAGACAGAATGGAGGATCCTCAGAAGCAATGGAAGATTACGGATGAAGACTGGCGCAACAGGGAAAAATGGGACAGCTATGAGAAGGCTGTTGATGAGATGATCCTGAAGACATCGACGACCTATGCCCCATGGACTGTTGTTGAGGCAAATTCAAAATATTACGCCAGAATCAAGATCCTTGAAACAGTAGTTGATGCACTAAAGAAAAGATTAAAATAAAATTTGAAATTAATCATTGCATTTTATTAAAAGATATTGTAAAATATCAAGTGCATCTGTAGCTCAGTGGATAGAGCAACGGTTTCCGGAGCCGTGTGCGAGGGTTCGATTCCCTTCAGGTGTATTTTTTAATATAATGCAATGATAGTTTTACCTGATATATGGAGGATAAGAATGGGCAATACACCTAACGATAGAGATAAAAAGCGGAAGAGTACTGCAGCTTCATCATCAGGCAGCCACAGCAGACGGCAGTCTTCCGAAAGAAGCAGTGCACAGCGCAGACAGCAGGAAGCTGCTGCCAGACGAAACAGTATATTGATCATTATTTTGTCAGTGGTTGTTCTTGTAGCGATTGTTGCCGGAATTATTGTCAATCTCGGCAAAAAGGAATCCGATAAGAAGCCGGCGTCCGATTCAACTGCAGGATCCAATGTGAGCATTGATGTGAACGACAATGCACTGGAAGAGAACAAGTATCCGGCAGTCAATGAACTGATTGCCAATTACCGTAAGGCGTTTAAAGATGGCGATACCGAACTTCTGAAGGAGGTATATAACTCTGATCAGGAGATCAATGTCGATATCCTTACAGCAACATCACAGATTATTCTGGATTATCAGAATACCCAGTATTATACCAAGCGCGGTCTGAATTCCGGAGAGTATGTTGTTTATGTATATGATGAGCTGAAGCTGGCCAATATTGAGACTCTTGCACCGAATCTCTCTATTTTCTATGTGAAGCCGGCGGATGATGGATCACTTTATATTTACCGCGGTGAATATAATGCAGCAACGGGTTCTTTTGCTTATGATGAAGCAACGAAGAACTATATTGACAACTTATATATGGATCAGGATGTCAGCAATCTCATCTCAACAGTGAATACAAAGATGGACAGTGCCTGTGCCAATGATGCAGATCTGATGGAATTCATGCAGAAGGTTCGTCAGAAGGTAAATGTGACGAGTACGCCTGCTTCAGACGAGAGTGAGACGGATACAACGGAGTCCGACAGTGAAAGTGAAACAGAGTCTGGTACAGGCTCTGAAGCATAAA
>JBJEJD010000144.1:0-11921 GCA_051877705.1 Coprococcus sp.
TGTTTGATGATGAGAATAATATGGTGCGTATCGATATGAGTGAGTACATGGAGAAGTTCTCCGTGTCCAGATTGATCGGAGCGCCTCCTGGATATGTGGGGTATGAGGAAGGTGGTCAGTTGACAGAGGCTGTCAGGAGGAAACCGTATTCCGTTATCCTGTTCGATGAGATTGAGAAGGCACATCCGGATGTGTTTAATGTCCTTCTGCAGATTCTGGACGATGGACGTGTAACGGATTCTCAGGGCAGAACCGTCGATTTCAAGAATACAATTCTGATCATGACTTCGAATATCGGTTCCTCCTATCTGCTGGATGGTATTGATTCAGAAGGCAATATCAGCGAGGAAGCCAGACAGAACACCATGGGCGATCTGAAGGCACATTTCAGACCGGAGTTTCTGAACCGTCTGGATGAGATCATCATGTTCAAGCCATTAACCAGAGAGAATATCAGCGGTATCATCGATATTCTCATGAGCCGTCTGAATAAGCGTCTGGAAGACAAGGAACTGACGCTGGAACTGACAGATGCGGCCAAAGATTATATCACCGAGAACGGGTATGATCCGATCTATGGCGCCCGTCCGCTGAAGCGATATATTCAGAAGAATGTGGAGACCATGGTAGCCCGTATGATTCTCGGCAACGAGCTGGAGCCGGGGGACTGCATCCATGTGGATGCCGATGCCAGCGGGCTCACCTCCTATACAGAACGTATTGAGAATTAAATGACGGCCAGGGACAGGCAGGGACAGGGGACGGTTCTGTGTCCCTTAATATGGGACACAGAACCGTCCCCTGTCCCTGCCCTGCTCTGCCCTGCCCTGCCCTGTCTCATTAATTATAAATCTGTTCAAGATTTTCTTTCATTGTTTTAACAAGTTCCTGTGAGCTTCGGGACATGGAAGATTCCCGGGGCAATGCGATGGCCAGGGTCCAGGTTCCGCCAAGATTTTCTGCTAATGGATAACTGATCAGATCATTTTGTTCCGTATACAGATGGATATAAGATGCAGGAAGAAAGGAAATTCCTGTTTCCGCCAGTACAAGTCGTTTGATTGTTTCCATATTTTTGGCCGAGCAGCAGGCTGTCGGATTGAATGTGGTCCCGGTGAGGGTATGGACATTTTCGAAGACTCTCTGAATGACATCGCGCAGGGGCTGACGTTTAGCTACCAGTACAAAAGGTGCGTCTGACAGCTTTAGCAGATCCTCTGCCTGCAGGGGACCGTCTTTTGGCAATGCGAACTGATTCTTCCATTTTCTTGGTATGACAAGAAAAAATGGTTCATTATAGTACTGCTGATAGTGGATATAATCGTCAGATACCAGATCTTTTTTAATTGCTGTCTTGTCTGTATTTTCATGTAGAATACAGAAATCTACCTGTTTTTCTCTTAACATATATTTCAACTGCTGTGAGTTGGCTTCCAGTATTCGGAGTTTTATTCCGGGAAAGCGCTTCAGGAAGGCTGGTACAATGAGCGGAATCAGGTAGCTGCCAAGACTGACCGGAATTCCTACCTTTACCGTGCCGCGCCTGAGATTTTTGAATTCATCCAGCTCCCGATGGATTTCATGAAAAACGGATGACATTTTTTCTATATAAATAAAAAGAACTTCCCCCTGCATACTGAGTCGCAGTCCGTTCCAAACAGGTTCAAAGATTGGAAAGGAACAGACTTCATCCAGAGCAGTCAGCATCTGGCTGAGAGAAGGCTGACTGACAAAAAGTTCCTCTGCTGCACGGGAAAGATTCCCTTTTCTGCGGATCATCAGGAGATAATTCACTTCACGTTCGGACCAGTTATGATAGGCTGTTTTGGGTGATAAAGATGAGAGAAAGTGTTCCATTTCTTCCATCAGCTTTGTGAAAGTATGGGCATATTCCAGCACCATTTTTCCCTCTGGAGTAGGAACGAGACTGTTCCTGGAATAGCGGAACAGGCAGCATTCAAGTTCATTTTCCAGACTTTTCAGGGAACGTCCAATGGTGGATGGACTTTTATGTAATATATTCGCTGCCTCTTTCAGAGTCATACAGTTTTCCATGATTACCAACATTTCCAATTGATTTCGTTTCATAAATGATTCCCTCCTGCAGATGGACCATTATGCAGGTCTGTATTGTAAATCTCTGTTTTTATTTTAACATATCCTTGAAAATAAAGCAAAATAAATGCAATTATCGTGATAAATATATCAAAATTGCGTTTTGCTTATAGTAATCGTTGCGTTTTACATATTAGACATTGAAAAAATACCATTTTATAATGACAAAGGAATTCGGGTTGGAATAATGTCGACTGTGGAAATTCGAGTTCTGAATTACGGGCCTGTGCGATGATGATAAATAACAAATGTTTTATTTTGAAGGAGTGTAATAAAATGGTTGTAAAAGTTGGTATTAACGGGTTTGGACGTATTGCAAGAGTCATCATGAGAATTCTGGAAGAGAGAGATACAGACATCGAGGTATGCGCCATTAATCTTAGGAATGCAGATATTAAGCGTATGGCTTATCAGATGGAATATGATTCGGTTTTTGGACGTTTTAAAGGAAAAGTCAGGGCAGAAGACGATTGTCTGGTTGTGAATGGCAAACATATTAAAGTATTATCTGAATCGGATCCGGCAAAGATTGACTGGGCTTCCTGTGGTGCCGAGTATATTATTGAGTCAACCGGTGCTTTCAGAACCCTTGAGGATTGCCGTAAGCATTTAAATGGAGGCGCAAAAAAAGTTATTCTGACAGCGCCTGGTAAAGATGATAATTTCCCGACTTTTGTTATGGGCGTTAATAATAAGACCTATGATCCGAGTATGACAGTCATTTCCAACGCTTCCTGTACGACCAATTGTCTGGCTCCGCTGACAAAAGTTATCAACGATGCTTTTGGTATTGAAAGAGCATTAATGTCAACGATTCATTCTTCTACTTCAAAACAGAAGCCGGTAGATTCCAACGGTGGAAGAGACTGGAGAACAGGACGTTCCGTATTTAATAATATTATTCCATCCACAACAGGTGCAGCAAAAGCCGTTGGCCTTGTTCTTCCGGAGATGCAGGGCAGGATGACAGGAGTAAGCTTCCGAGTACCTTCCAATGACGTATCAGTTGTAGATGTGACAATGCAGCTGAGTCGCCCGGCAACCTATGCTCAGATCTGTGAGGCTGTGGAGGATGCCAGCCTGTCATCTATGAAGGGGATCATCGAATACAACGATGACGAGATCGTATCCGGCGATATCAGAGGCAATTATAATACCTGTGTATTTGATGTAAAGGCCGGCCTCATGCTGGATGAAACTTTTGTCAAGCTGATTGCCTGGTATGATAATGAGTGGGGTTATTCCAATCAGTGCATCAGTCTGGTTCAGTATATTGCCCGTCAGGATGAAAAAGCTGCCCATGCAGTTACCTGTTCCGAACCGGATGTAACGATTGATTAATAGAATAAATGATATAAAGGCCACTCGGATGTCTTTAACTGTTCGTGAGTCAGTGGGGACAGGTTCCTCGACTCATTTCAAATGAGTCGAGGAACCTGTCCCCATTGACTCCTTGCCATTATAGGATATATGCGCTACAATATAGAATAATTACGGTACAATACAGTTCAAATTCAGAACAAATGCAGAAGCAGCGAAGGAGAGAGACAGGATGAGCAGTTTTGAAAAAAATCTTTCGGAAGGCAGCGTTGTTAAACAGTTGATTATGTTTTCACTGCCTTTTTTGGTGTCCAATATTATTCAATCTTTATACAGTGTGGCGGATATGTTGATTGTAGGACGTTTCAGCGGGACGATCAGTATGTCGGGGGTCAATATCGGCAGTCAGGTGACGCTGATTCTGACGAATATTGTTGTTGGATTGTGTACAGGCGGTACGGTATTGATTGCCCAGTATCTGGGTGCGAAGAGACGGAAGGATATGGAGGAGGCAACGGCGACTCTGATGACGACTCTTTTGATAGCTGCTGTAATTATTACTGTTCTGATGCTCGTTTTTAAGGATAGTGTTCTTCGCCTGATCCAGACGCCGGCTGAATCCTATGAGGAGGCGAGCCGGTATCTGACGGTGACGGTCATTGGATTGATTTTTATATTCGGTTACAATGTTTTCAGTGCTATCATGCGTGGAATGGGAGACAGTAAGAGGCCATTGTATTTTGTTGCCATTGCCTGTATCACCAACGTGGTGCTGGATCTGCTTCTGGTGGGCAGATTCGAAATGGGGGCCCTGGGCGCTGCCATTGCCACGGTCATATCCCAGGCAGTCAGTATGATTACCTGCATTGTGGTGATGATTCGCAGTGATTTTGTCTTTGATTTTAAGCCATCATCCTTCAGAATACAGAAGGATAAGATGGGAAGGATTTTCAGACTTGGTATGCCGAGCGCCATCCAGAATGGGGTGACAAGCTTTTCCTTTATGATAATTACTGCGCTGATCAATATTATCGGTGGGGTGGGTGCATCTGCTGCTATCGGTGTTGTGGCTAAATTCAACAGTTTTGCCATTCTTCCGGCTATTGCCATGGGGGCTTCGGTTTCCACCATGTGCGCACAGAATATCGGTGCGGGTAAATGGGACAGAGCTATCAAAACGTGCAGGATCGGTACAGTAATCGCCTTTGGCATTAGCCTGCTGATTTTTTCCCTGGCGCAGCTGTTTCCGGCAGAAATCCTCCGGATTTTTAATGATGACAGGGAAATGATCGATTATGGTGTTCAGTATATGCGCACCTTTACCTTCGATTATCTGATCGTACCGTTTGTATTTTGTATCAACGGTCTGTTCATCGGTGCAGGCCATACTGCTTTCTCAATGGTCAACAATATGTTGTCGGCCATCATCCTGAGAGTCCCAGCAGCCATCCTCTTCGGTATAGTGGCCGATATGGGCCTAAGAGGCGTCGGCCTGGGCGGCCCGGTGGCCTCCATGGGTTCTTTGATACTGATTATTGCATTCCTCATGTCAGGCAAATGGAAAGAAAACCGAGCCATGGCATGAAATATTTTGCGATGAGCATGTTTCAGGAGAGTTCTTATTTTTCAAAGGCCGTCAAAAGTACAGCCCTCTTTCTTATTGAATATTTTTTACGGAATCGTCAAAAATATTCAATAGGATTTGCATTCTGCGCCTGAGGGATGTATAATCATATTGAACAAAAAGGTCGAATCTGTAAAAAATATTCGATTACACTTTATTAAACAAAAGTAAAGAGCGAGTTTGATTGAATAAAAGCTACGGAACCGTATAAAATATTCAATAAAGGAGAGTGGCTTATGGATATCAAGAGAGATAAATATTTGAACGATCTGGTTAACCGTATGCATAATGGAATGATAAAGGTTGTGACTGGTATCAGAAGATGTGGAAAGTCGTATCTTCTATTTTATATTTTCAAGAACTATTTGTTAGAGCAGGGAGTGCCGACATCTCATATCATTACAATTGAACTGGATCAACGTAAAAATAAAAAATATCGTGATCCGGATACAATATTAGATTATATTGAATCTTTAATAGAAGATGATGAGCAATATTATATCATGCTTGATGAAGTACAGATGTTACAGGAGTTTGAGGAAGTTTTAAATTCTCTGCTTCATATCAGAAATGCAGATATATATGTAACCGGAAGTAATTCCAGATTTTTATCTAAAGATGTAATTACTGAATTTAGAGGAAGAGGCGATGAAATTCATATTTATCCATTAACGTTTAAGGAATTTATGGAAGCCTATGATGGTGATATGTATCGTGGATGGGCAGAGTATGTTGTATATGGTGGTCTTCCACTTACGGTAACAATGAAAACGGAAGAACAGAAAATAAACTATCTGACAAATCTCTTCAACGAAACTTATCTAAAGGATATTATTGAAAGACACCATATTGAAAAAACACAGGAGTTAGAAGATTTGGTTAACATTCTGGCTTCTACGATTGGTTCGTTGACGAATCCGCCGAAAATCGAAGCCACATTTAAAAGTGCGATTCAGTCAACAATCAGCCTGAATACAATCAGACAGTATATCGAACATCTGGAAGATGCTTTTATTATCAATAAAGCGAATCGTTATAATGTAAAAGGCAGAAAATACATCGGCACACCGTTGAAATATTATTTTGAAGATGTGGGACTTAGAAATGCAAGATTAGGATTCAGACAGATTGAAGAAACACATCTGATGGAAAATATTATTTACAATGAATTACGAAGCAGGGGCTACGCCGTAGATGTTGGAGTTGTAGAAAAACGTGGAACGAATGAAGCTGGTAAAGAGTATAAGAATCAGTTAGAAATTGATTTTGTAGCCAATCTTGGCAGCAAACGTTATTATATTCAGTCAGCGTGCAGCATGGCAACAGAAGAAAAGCGTATTCAGGAAAAAGCTTCCCTTGTCAATGTAAAGGATTCTTTCAAAAAGATTATCATTGTGAAAGATGTTGTAAATGTTACAAGAGATGAAGATGGAATTACTACAATGAGTATCTATGACTTTTTATTAAAAGAAAACAGTTTGGAGCTGTAAATAAACAGGCCTGAAAAAACAACTTCCCTAAAATGATTTGCGACAGCCTGATCCCCGGTCTGTGCCTTTGATCAGGCCTGAAAAAAATAAGAACTCTCCTGAAACGATTTGCGATGAGCATGTTTCAGGAGAGTTATTCTTTTTCAAAGGCCGTCCAGTGCACAGCCCTTTTTTATTTATTTAACGAAGGACAGCAGCAGATCGCCGGAGTTGACGCGGTCGCCTGCGGCAACATAGATCTTGTCGATGGCACCGTCCTGTTTGGCGACAATGGTTGTCTCCATTTTCATAGCCTCGATGATGAGCAGCGGCTGATTCTGAGCCACCTTCTCGCCTTCCTTGACAAATACCTGGCTGACTGTACCAGGAATGGAAGAACCCACATGAGCCGGATTGTTCTTGTCGGCTTTCAGTTTCCTGTCGGACTTTACTTCCATCTTTTCATCTACGATGGAAACCTCACGGACGGAACCGTTGACTTCGAAAATCAGGGTACGTTTGCCTTCATCATTCGGTGCGGACATACTGTGGAATTTGATCAGCAGCTCTTTGCCTTCACCGATCTTCAGGGAAGTTTCTTCACCGCGGCGCAGACCATAGAGATAAACATGGCTTTCCAGACGGGTAACATCGTTGTAGGCTTCAAAATGTTCACAGTAATCTTCATATACCTTCGGATAGAGGGCATAGCTGACAGCTTTTTGATGGATTTCTTCTTCAGTGAAGCCACTGAGATCGTATTTACTCTTCAAATGAGCCTTGATAGCATCAAAATCAGCATCAGGGAGCAATGAGCCCGGTCGGACGGTGATTGGTTCTATACCCTTCAGTACAATTTTCTGAAGTTCCGGATTGAAGCCGCCGTCCGGCTGACCGATCATACCTTTGAAATAATCTACAACAGATGCCGGGTAGGAAAGATCTCGTCCGATTTCAAGAATGTTATCCTTTGTCAGACCATTTTTCAGCATGAAGATAGCCATATCGCCAACTACCTTGGAGGTTGGTGTAACCTTGGTGATATTACCCAGCAGGTCATTGGCATCTTTGTAAAGCTGTTTGATATCTTCAAACTGATCCTTCATGCCCATGGCTTCCACCTGTGCCAGCAGGTTGGAGTACTGGCCGCCAGGAATCTCGTATTTATAGATATCGACGTTAGGAGAATCCATACCACTTTCAAATGATTTATAGACTTTGCGGACTCTTCCATAATAGCGGCTCAGTTCGCTGAGTTCATCACGATCAAGTCCCGTATCTCTTTCCGTTCCCCTGAGAGCTTCCACTACAGAGTTCATGGATGGCTGGCTGGTAAGGGTACTCATGGACTCAATGGCCAGGTCAACAATATCAACACCAGCTTCAGCGGCCATAAGGACTGTTGCAACACCATTGCCTGTCGAATCATGGGTATGGAGATGAACCGGGATAGACAGCTCTGATTTAAGGGCAGTTACGAGTTCTTTTGCAGCATACGGTTTCAGCAGGCCGGCCATATCCTTGATGGCTAAAGTATGAATGCCAAGAGATTCCAGTTCTTTGGCTTTATTTACATAATAATCCAGTGTATATTTTGTTTCCTTTGGATCGGAAAGATCACCTGTATAGCAGATGGCACCTTCAACGATTTTGCCTGTTTTCAGTGCTTCTTCAATTGGCATCTTCATATTTTCAATCCAGTTCAGGGCATCGAATATTCTGAAGATATCTACACCGCGATCGCCGGATACCCGGATGAATTCACGAACCACATTGTCAGGATAGTTGCTGTAGCCAACGGCGTTGGAGGCACGCAGCAGCATCTGTATCAGGGTGTTTGGCATTCTTTCCCGAAGAATTGCCAGACGTTTCCAAGGGGATTCCTTTAGAAAACGGTAAGCGGTATCGTAAGTAGCACCGCCCCAGCATTCAACAGAAAAAGCATTTTGCATAAAAGCGTTTGTAGCACGGGCAGCTCCGGCCAGATCCTTGGTACGCATACGTGTAGCCATCAGTGATTGCTGGGCATCGCGCATGGTCGTATCTGTTACATAGAGCTTCTTCTCATGAAGGATTTTTTGAGTAAAATCTCTGGCACCTAATTTCAGGAATTCATCCCTTGCACCATAGACCGGTTTTTCAGTGTCATAGACAGGAAGAACACGGTTTTCATAGAACGGTTTATCTCCGCCGGTGACATTGACAATCTTATTGCCGAGGAATTCAATGATCTTGGTGGCACGGTCCTGGCTTTGCTGCAGCTCGAACAGTTCCGGTGTTTCTTCTATAAAAGTCGTGTAGCATGCACCGTTCCGGAAGGTCGGATGGTTGATCACATTGATCAGAAATGGAATATTGGTCTTGACGCCACGGATTCGCATCTCCTTCAATACACGAAGAGATTTGCGGATAGCACCCTCAAAAGTCCGGTCATGGGTAATAGCCTTAACAAGGAGACTGTCATAGTATGGCAGGATCTCTGCGCCTGTATAGGCATTGCCGCCATCGAGACGAACACCATTGCCGGAACCTGAACGGTATACAGTAATCTTACCTGTATCCGGCAGGAAATTGTTGGATGGATCCTCTGTCGTAACACGGGTCTGGATGGAGTAGCCCAGACATTTGATGGCTTCCTGGGAAGGAATGTTGATTTCCGGGCTGTTGAGCGGATAACCTTCAGCCACCAGAATCTGGGAGGCAACGATATCGATGCCTGTTACCATTTCAGAAACAGTATGTTCCACCTGAATACGAGGATTCATCTCAATAAAATACGGACGGCCATCCTCATCCACCAGGAATTCCAGGGTACCTGCATTGCGGTAGCCCACCATCTTGGCCAGCTTAACTGCACTGCCAAAAATAATGTTGCGTGTCTCATCCGGTACACTGAAGGCCGGTGCATATTCCACCACCTTCTGGTGGCGACGCTGAACAGAACAGTCACGGTCATAGAGATGGACAACATTACCGTAATTGTCGGCTAAAATCTGCACTTCGATGTGCTTCGGGCCGCGGATATATTTTTCAATAAAGATCTGATCATCACCAAAAGCTTTTTTGGATTCGTTGCAGGCTTCGCGGTATTCCCTCGGCATGTCTTCAGCACAGTTAACGATACGCATGCCGCGGCCGCCGCCGCCGTTGGATGCTTTCAGCATGACCGGATAACCCACCATCTCAGCCACCTGCAGAACTTCTTCCTCAGTTTTTAATGCATGGTCAACACCTGGAATGATTGGAACACCGGCTTTGATTGCCATCTGCTTGGAGGAGATCTTATCTCCCATGGCATTCATGATCTCTTTGGAAGGACCGATGAATGTAATGCCATTTGCCTCACAGGCTTCTACGAATTCAGGATTCTCTGAGAGAAAACCGTAACCTGGGTGAATGGCATCTGCTCTGGCGGCTTTGGCGATATCAATGATGCCCTTAATATCAAGATAGGCATCGATTGGACCTTTGTTCGGCCGTAATTCATAGGATTCATCGGCCTTGGAACGGAAAAGGGCATAGCGGTCTTCTTTGGAATAGATTCCGATGGTTGTAATCCCCAGCTCGTTCAATGCACGGTAGACACGAATGGCAATTTCGCCGCGGTTAGCTACAAGAACACGTTTAAATGGTTTGATTTGAACATTTCCCATTTTAATAAACCCCCTTTTAATCTCAAATACTATTATCTCCCCAAATAATAAATTTATCTGGCTGCTCCAGCCAGAAGCACACAATCTTACTATACGATATGATATATAAAAATGCAAGTGTTAAATATTAGTCATTCATTTGTGAAACGAAGAAGTCACAAAAACAAGGATTTAAAGTCGAAAAAATGCAATTTTTATTGTTTAAAATTTCACATAGCTTTTTATGGATGACTACTTGATAAAAAACGGAAAGGATGATAAAATGAACAATGTTCATGTTGGAGGAATGTGAAATGAATGTAAATGCAACATCAAAAGAAGACATTATGAGGGTATGCCGGCAAATTGCAGCCCGTCAGGGACTTTCTGCGCTGAATATGCGTGCGGTGGCCAGAGAATGTCATATTGCTCTGGGAACGCTGTACAACTATTATTCTGACAAAGATGAGTTGCTGATTGCTGCGGTGGAAAGTGTATGGAAGGATATTTTTCATATGGACGGTATATGTGAAAAAGCACTTTCCTTTTCTGACTATGTTTGTGACATTTTTAACTGTATGCAGAAAGGAGCTGCAGAATATCCCAATTTTTTGTCAGGCCATTCTATTAGCATTGCCAAATCCAGAAGGGGAGAGGCGAAGAGTACCATGGAGCAATATTTTGAGCATATGAAATCAGGAATGCTGGCTGTTTTACGCAGTGATCAGGCTGTTGATCATACGGTCTTTTCTCAGGATTTTACAGAGTCAGACTTTATTGATTTTGTACTGGACAATCTGCTGCTGTTTCTGATAAAGCAGAAGAACAGCTGTACTTTGCTTGTAGAACTGGTGCGCAGAATAATATATCAATAATTTACCAATAAGGAGAAGTGATTAACATGAAAAAGTATTTGAATATCTCGCTTATCTATGCCATTGCCGCAATGGCAGGAGGCGTATTTTACCGGGAGTTTACCAAGTATAATGATTTTACCGGAGTGACGACACTGGGCAAGGTTCATACTCATTTGTTTATGCTGGGAATGATGGTATTCCTGGTGGTGGCGTTGTTTGCGGCACATCAGGAACTGAAGGATCAGAAAACCTTCCGGGTTTTTCTTTGGGTTTATAATATTGGTGTTCCATTGACGGCAGTGATGCTGGCTGTGCGTGGAATAACACAGGTGCTGTCACTTTCGTTGTCTGCCGGCGTTTCTGCAGCTATTTCAGGAATTGCGGGAATCGGCCATATTCTGACGGGTGCCGGAATCATTCTTTTGTTGGTTTCTCTTAAAAAAACAGCTAAAAATTAAAAGGTGAGATGATGAACAAACGTCCTTTTTTTCATGTTAAAAAGCGTACATTGTTGGCAATTGCCGGATGTGTATGGCTTTTGGCAGGTTTTAATGTTGCAAGACTTGGTATTTTATCCTATCAGAAACTGCTGACAGTGACTGCGATTCATATTCTTTTGTCTATCGTTGTATTCTGTGTTTTTGGTCTCATGTTCTTCAGGATGAGCATGAAACATACACGGCGCATAAAAGGATATGAAGAAGAATTCAGACCGGTGTGGCATTTCTTTGACTTGAAAGCTTATATAATCATGGCAGTTATGATGGGTGGAGGAATATGGCTTCGTGCATCGGGACTGGTGCCGGATGTGTTCATCGCAGTGTTCTATACTGGCCTTGGATGCGCTCTGGCATTGGCAGGAGTGCTGTTCTGGATCATGTTTTTCAAATATAAAACCGACAAT
>JBJEJD010000145.1:0-11835 GCA_051877705.1 Coprococcus sp.
CAGCCGTCTGCAATAATCTGACGTTCAGCTTCTGTCAGAGCACCGGTGGAAACGGAGAATTCTGTAACTGTACCATCCGGTTTTACTGCATATGCAGAAAATCTTTCTTTATTCTCCAGTACCGCACTTCGCACACCTGGTACAAAGATGTAATCACCCAGTTCAAATACTTCCGGATTCTCCACCAGGAACGGAACCATGCCCCAGTTGATACAGTTGGAACGATAACGTTTTGTGGCATATTGTTTTGCAAAGTTTGCAGAAGCACCCATAACTCGCTGACAGCTTGCAGCCTGCTCTCTTGCAGAACCATCACCAGGCATATTGGCAAAAATCGTGGATCCGATATCTGTATTCATTGGATCACCTTCGATACCTGCAGCTTTCAATGCTTCGTATACCTTCAGGATCTCTTCCGGCAGCTCTTTACCTGCCTGTCTGTCACGCTCGATCTGACGCATTTCCTTACTGCGCCCTACATACTGAGGATCACGGCGGGACAGAGCAAACTCACTCAGACGTTCCGGATTGGAACGATAGGAAGATGTTTCACCGGAAGGAATTAACTCATCTGTTGTTGTAACAGGGTCTGTAATATAGGAACATACCTTTACGAGCAGGTCATCTGTTAAAGCAGGCATCTCCGGCCAGTCTTTAATATTCGGACCAAATTTCAGAGGACTTTCAGGCTCTGCCTTGCCCCAGCCATTGTAAATACGTTTTTCATAAATACCGCCATCATACTGGTATTCCGGAGTTGTATACTCAACATCAATATCTGTTGCTGCTGTCAGTCGGCCACCGTTAGCAGCTGTTGCTGCGATAGAACGAGCATCCATCAAAGCAACGGAACTCATCTGACCTTCGCCCGGTTTTGAACCTTCACGGTTCGGGAAGTTTCTTGTAGTATGACGAATACTGAATTCACCATTAGCCGGACAATCACCTGCACCAAAGCAAGGACCGCAGAAGCATTCACGCATGATTGCACCTGCTGTAATCAGATCACTCACACGACCATTCTTTACCATGGCAGATAATGCCGGCATACTTCCCGGATAAATGCTCAATGTAAAGGTGCCGTTGCCGCAGCTCTTTCCTCTCAGGATATCTGCAGCTGCACAGATATTATCATAGGTACCGCCGGCGCAGCCTGCAATCTCACCCTGATCAACCCAGATGCTGCCATCATGCCATTTGCTCATAAGATCCATCTGCGCACCCTTGATCTGACGGTTAGCTTCCTCCTGCACAAGATGAAGGATATCTTCTGCATTTTCCTGTAATTCATGGATCGTATAGGTATTGGATGGATGCATTGGCATGGCAATGGTACATTCAACTTTGCTCAGGTCAACATATACACATCCGTCATAATATGCCACATCTGCAGGCTCAATCTTCCTGTAATCTGCCGGACGCTGATGGATTGTATAATAACTCTGTGTTTTCTCATCTGTTACCCAGATGGAAGACCAGCATGTCGTCTCTGTAGTCATAACATCGATGGCATTACGATATTCCATCGGCAGATTTGCAATACCAGGACCTACGAATTCCATAACCTTATTCTTCACATAACCATTTTTATAAACTGCGCCCACAATGGACAATGCCACGTCATGAGGTCCCACACCCGGACGAGGACTGCCTGTCATATAGATGGCAATGACACCCGGACGGGCAAAGTCATAGGTACGTCCAACCAGCTGCTTTGCCAATTCTCCGCCGCCCTCACCAACAGCCATGGTACCAAGAGCGCCATAACGTGTGTGGGAATCGGAGCCCAGGATCATTTTTCCGCCGCCAGCCATCATCTCACGGTTATAACTGTGGATGTTGGCCATATTGGTCGGAACATAGATGCCGCCGTATTTGTGTGCTGCGGAAAGGGCAAATTTATGGTCATCCTCATTGATAGTTCCTCCAACCGCACACAGAGAATTATGGCAGTTTGTCAATACATAAGGCAGCGGGAATTCTTTCATGCCTGAGGCACGTGCCGTCTGGATAATACCGACATAGGTAATATCATGACTGGTCATGGAATCAAATTTCAATCTAAGCTGGTCCATATCTTCTGTTGTATTGTGGGCCTTCAGAATGGAATACGCCATGGTTCCCTTCTCTGCCTCTTCTTTTGTAACTTTCTTTCCATACACAGCTTGAATTTTTGCTGCTTCCGATTCTGGGATAATATCCGTTCCATTTACCAGATATGCACCTTCGTTAAATAATTCAATCATCATAAATCACCTTTCTCCAATTCATTTTTTACTGTTGCCTGTTACTGTATCACTTCAGTTGTTATATTTATAGCTTAACAGAATTTTCTGTCTTTGTTAAATCGCAAACAGGAATCTACATATAGCCAAATTTTATAGTTCTTATCATTCACGGCATTATCCAATCACAAATTTTATCTTAATTTCTCACATAGACAAATCCATCCATAATGCGTCGTGCCGTGCGCTGTACTGCAACGCTCGGAATCTCAATCAGCCCATCCTTCTCCTCAAGTTCCGGACACATGGTCATAACACCGCTCGGATGACCAATTCGTACACTTTCAACTTTTCCCATCGGACGCAGTGCCTTTTCCACCACTGATCCCTTCATGGCTGCTGCCACACTGATTGCATTGGCAGATGTCAGTGGACATGCCTTATGACATTTGAAAACAGAAATCACACGTACACAGATATCCATCTGCTCCGTATTGGTCTGAAGCCCTGCAATGTCCACATAACTCTGAGGTGCTGTCACAAATCCCACCTTAGGAACGGCAGGACTGTTTTCCGTGGCATCCCGGAGATCTTTGGCAAATCCCATCATGCAGCATGCTGTGCCGCGAATTTTTTCCAGAAGATCACAAACCTCTTTATTATTATTGATCTCCTCCGGAAGTTCTGTCCCTTTTAATCCTATATCGCCGGCAGAAACCAGCACCATCGGATTGGATACATCCAGAATGGTTGCTTCTATTTTTCCATATCCCGGAATATCGAGAATATCCAGGCTTTTTCCTGTAGGAAGCAACTTTCCTGTTTTCGCTCCGGCAGGATTCAAAAACTTAACTTTAAGCTCTGCTGCTGTACCGTCAACACCTGCTATTGCACAATCACCATCCTGGGCAAAACTGCCGGTCTCCGGATCAATCGGCACTGTCACATCAATATATTTATCCGTATTACGATTCAGCATATGTACGATCGTAATTGGCTGAGTCACCGTCACCAGTCCGCTCTCCACGGCAAAAGGTCCTACGGCAGCCGTCATATTTCCACAGTTAGACTTATAATCCACCTGAGCCTTGCCAACGACAACCTGTCCCACCAGATATTCCACGTCAATTCCCGGCTCTTCACTTCTCCATACAATAACAATTTTATTATTGGAAGATACAGTACCGCCCATACCATCGATCTGCTTCGGATCCGGACTTCCCATAACCTGAAGGAAAACAGAATCCCATTCTTTCTGATTTTCAGGAAGATCTTCCTTCAAAAACATGCATCCTTTACTTGTACCGCCACGCATAAATACCGTTTGAAACTTTCTCAAAATATTTCAACTCCTTCTCAGACCAACAGGTTCATACAATTTCCTCAATACCCTTACCACCTTGTCACTGTCATTCTCATGGACAACCACATCATATTTACCTTCAATACTGCCAAAAGTAACTACTTTTTCCACCTGGAGCATATCCGCCAGATACCGCATCATATTTTCGCGGTTTGCATCCGGATGATAGATCTTAATATAACTGTAACCCTCATAATCCCGTGATGGATATTTCAGTACCTTGTACTGTCCGGTCATTCCAACCGCAGCCATTTTCTCATACAAACGGTCTATCCGCTGATTTGTATCAATCAGCATCAGATAAACAACATCCGTATACCGTCTCGGTTCCCGTCCAATATAATTCCTGTAGGGAGATCTTCTCATCTTTTCATAAATGTCCGCTTCCGGATGATTATTAAAACTGCCATAATGAATGAGGCAGGCATCCTCCACAATCCGGTTGACAAATACATGAAAACTCTCTTTCTCCAGCCATCGGCAAAGTTTTTCTGCCTCACCCTCTTCAATGGTTATTTTTCGCAGATATCTGTTTTCGCGAATGTCATATAATACGGCCCCATCCATACAAATAACCGGCAATTTCAAACGAATATCATGCAAATATTCCATAATGGATGCCGGCGTGCGCATGGTAGACAGGGTAAACTTTACTCCCTCATCCAGCATCCGGTTCAGTTCCCATTTGCTGTAAGCGCCCAGTTCATTATTTCTCGACAGCAGTGTATCGTCCACACCGGATACAAACAGAATATTCTGTTCTTTATGATAAGGCAGTCTGAACGTGTTTAAAAACATCCCCAACAGAATACCCACCTCCGTATCAATGATACGATTCAGCACAAATATGTAAGGATTACTGTCTGTCATATGCAGTGCCGTTACACTCAGAAAAACAACACATGCAAAATACGAAGCATTTTTCCTTTTTAATAAAACAGTAATATAAATGATCGGTATGATCATAAATGATATGATGGTAAATCTTATCATCTCCGGGAATTCTCCGCCCTTCATGATCACCTGCTGGGCAACCAGCACCAGAAGTCCCATCAGACCGCCGAGCAGTGTACCAAACGTCCTCTGGGAAGCCATGTTCAGGGTATCCCCCTTATAGGGACGGATACACCAGAGTACCGACAGAGCCGTATAAAACGGGATACCGGTCTGCCCTCTTAATTCATATATAACAAACCCCAGGAAAACACCCACTGCCGACTTAATGACACGCATACCTATGGGCGGCAGCTTGATTTTTTTAGTATTCATAACTTACTCTCTCAATCCTTTTACATTCAATAATAGTCATTGGCTATTATATGTTATCTAACAATACTGTTCAAGCTCTGTCAGATAAATTGTTGCAGCCAGCATATCGGCACAACCGCCGGGACTTATATTTTTTTCAATGCACTGCTGATTCAGTTCAGCAATGGCCGCCATCCCCTGCTGAGAAAAAGCACCGCCCATTTTCAGAATATCAGCCGCCTGTTTTTGAAGCCAGTACAGATTATCATAGGTAAACCCACTCCTGCTCAGTACATTGGTATCGGTAAGGTACACGATACACAATAACAGAATCTGAACACAAAGTTCATTTTTAGTATCGGCATCAGCAGCCATTTCCATCATATTTTTCATGACAGGCAAGGTCACATTCTTAAGAACAGGAAAACCTTTTTCCACCTCTCCTCGAATTCCTTTTTCACCGTATCTTTGATATAAAATCTCTCCGTTTGTCACCGCTTTTTTTCTGTCCATGACAGTATATTCCTTTTTAAGCTGCGCACAGGTCATTTCCGCCGCTGTATTAAGAATCAGATCCGAATCAAAACCTTTGTTACCTTTTCCATAACAATATCCCGCCGCTGCTGTCAATATACCAAGGGTAAAAATAGCTCCCTTATGGGCATTGACACCATTTGTTGCCTTCAGCATGGCCCGTTCTGCCTGGAGCCCCAATGGCTTTATTGCCGGGAAAAGTCCGTCAGGAGAGCTGTTCCAGTAATGACCAGTATCAAACATCTTGACCAGCCAGGGAATAATAGCCTCGGTACTTTTTTCAAAAGTGGCAACCGTCATATCCTTATGGGCACCTGTATCATGCAGATCCACAAGGCCCGGCTTCGGTGTGGTATATACCTCCCCCAAAAGAGCAGTTCTCAGTGCCCTTTCCACCTTTGCATCCATAATAATCCTCCGGATTTCCCGAAGCATACTATCCACACTATGGGTTCGGCTGCGACCGCACAGCTTTGCTTCCCGGCTGCATAACAGACATTCTCTGGGCGGCAGACCGATATCTGACCGGTCAGCCTTCTCAAAATCTGCTCCAAGCACATCGATATCAAAAATCCTTCCCAGTCTGTCCTGTTCTTCAACCTCACACATCCATCTTTTGACCTTGTTCTTTTCTTCATGGATAATTCCATAATATTCATAGCCTGTTTTCGGTGCACGTATAAGCTGACTGCTCATCACTTCATGATGTACATCCAGCTCTCTGAGGATTCTTTTAATACCTTCCTCAAAAGCCCACTGATAATCCGGTGACGTTTTAACAGGACCGGGAATATTCAGCGTGAAGCTTATCAATGTTCCTCTGTTTTCGTTCAGCAGCTGCCTCTGCAGTCTCTGTCTGTATTCTCTTGCATCCATCATATCCATAACTGACACATTCTGATCCATATGCACACCTCTTTTCAAACCATTTTCTATAGATGATCGCTGAATTTTTCTTCCAGCCAGTGATAAGTTGTTTCCGGCAGATAAACTTTTGTATTCTCCGGATGCCCGGACTGCCATTCTTTTCTGACAACAGACGCACTGATGGCACATCCTTCGGCTTCAAGTCTCTGCAATTCCACCACCTCAATACCGGCCTTCGGCAGTTCCTGTTTCAGGCACTGATTGTAGGCCCTTGTCACCTGACAGCTCTGCTCTGTTCCGACAAAACGCCTGTCTATCTGAAGCGCACCGGCAATATATTTCGTAAAAATATGTATATCCAGCATGCAGTTCATAGAAAACGCCTGCTGTTTTTCCTTGATAAAATATGTCGGGAATACAACAGGTGAAATCAGATAATCCGATGTCCTGTGGAGAATCACATTTGAAAAATCAGCAATTCCCAGTTTAACCATCTCGTATCTGTCACTGGCTGTAATCCACCCCTGATCTTCAGACAGGATAAATAAATGCACCCATCTGCAGGCTTTCGATGCCTGTTCGATCAGATAACGATGTCCCAGGGTAAATGGATTGCAGTTGGCAACAATTGCACCTATTCCCGTTCCACAGGCATTCTCTGCGCCCGATCCCTTGGCAGCTTTTGTTTCCTGCTGAAGCTTTTGAATATATTTTTTCAGGCCGTCTTTGCGATTTTCCAGCAGCAGGATATTCTCCGTTTCGGCAACAGGATAAAGTCCCATACTGCCAAATATCGCCTTATTTTTCGGTTTTGTAAAACCAAAATAATGGGTAATGCCCTGCTCAAAAAGATGGGCAACAAGCTCTGTCATAATCTCCGACATCAGATTCTGTCCCTGATAATCCGGAGAAACGGCCACACATTTAATGATATTAGCATGACAGGAGCCCGTCGCGATGATTCTGTCATCGTCCTCAAGAACGACAGTAAAAGTAATCTGATCATCGTAATCAAGCTCCTGTTCATTTAAGAAGGTAATCAATTTCTGGAGGGTCGCACCGGCGAAAGGGAAGCCGGTGCGTTTATAGTAATGCCTTTCCATTTCAGTTATACCTCATTAGAATCAGGCATTCTCGATGTAGTCATCAACGATCTCGAAGATCTTTCGCTCATAGGTTTTATTCAGTCTTCTGTCTTTTCCAACATAAAAATTCTTTGCATAAGTACGCATGATGCTGGTACCAAATATATTCTTTGTATTATTGCGATTATTCATCTCAGTTTTTGTCATTTTCATTTCCCCCTTGAACTGTTTGGTTCATCCATTTCTTATATCTTTACTATATCAGCCTTTTTCCCAATATGCCAATTCACATCGGTTATCCTGTCATAAAGAAAAAGCATATCCTGCCGCAAACAAAAGAAACTGCTGCACCAATTGTGCAGCAGCCTCTGAAAGGGAGCACTATAAAATATTATTTAATCTTCAAATTCAAAATCTTTAATCTCACGAACAACATCCATGATCGTGCCGTCTCTGGCCTCAATGATACCAACAATCCTGTCTCCGAACTGAACCGGTTCAGGTTCACCTACGATACTATAGGCAATATCACGAAGTTCTTCAATCGTCTTAAGCGGCACACAATCTGCAGCCTTCAATGCCTCCAGCAGATCCGGTCTTGCCGGATTGACCGCAACCCCATAGTCTGTAACGACCACGTCGATGCTTTCACCCGGTGTGGTAACTGTTGTCACATCGGTACAGATAGCCGGTGTTCTTCCCTGAAGCAAAGGACAGATCACAATGGTACATTTGGCACCCTGCGCAGCGTCAGGATGACCGCCCTGAGCACCTGTGATACGACCGTCGGAACCCACAACCACATTACAGTTAAAGTTCGTGTCCACCTCAAGAGCCGCCAGTACCACATAATCCAGTTTATTAACAAAACTTCCCTTGTTGAACGGGTTGGCATAGGCACCTGCGGAAATACGATGATGATTCGGACGTTTTACTGAATTGACCGCAAACAGGTCAAAATCCTGGGTATCCAGAAGCTTACCCACCAGACCTTCATCCAGCATATCAACCATACCTTTGCTCATACCGCCGACAGCAAATCCCATTTTAATACCGCGTTCCTTCATGATCTTCGCAAGGGAGGCAGCAGACGCAATGGAGGCACCGCCAACACCGGTCTGATAGGAAAAACCTTCTTTGAAATACGGAGTGTTGACAACTACCTGGGTACAGTAATCGGCCATCATCAGCTTACGCACATCCGTTGTCGGCTTGGCTGCACCTGTGGCGATCTTTTCAGGAATACCGATGGCATCTACCACACACACATAGTCAACCTTTGTCATGGCCACATCGGCCGGATAATTAGGGAATGGTACCAGACAGTCTGTCACTGCAACAACTTTATTCGCATGATTGCCGTCCACGAAAGAGTAGCTCAGCACACCACAGTCACTCTTTCCGCCGATACCCTTACAGTTGCCATAATCATCACATGTTGGTGCACCAATAAAGGAAATATCAATGGTCGTCTCCCCGGTCTGAATCGCACGGACACGGCCGCCATGACTCCTCATGATAGCGAGCCCCTTCAATTTGCCTGTGGAGATAGCTTCGCCAATCTTGCCTCGCACACCGGAAGACTGGATATTGGTAATCGTACCGTCTTCTATATATGGCAGCAGCGCATCATGAGCTTTACCAAGTGAGCTGGCACAGATCGTCACATCCTTAAATCCCATGTCATGAACTTCCTTCATAACCATATTTACAACCAGATCACCTTCTCTGAAATGATGGTGAAAACCAAGGGTCATACCATCATGGGCACCACATTTAATCAACGCCTCTCTGATGGAACCCACCAATTTGCTTGTATTGTGATCCAAAACAGGCTTTACAATCGGTCCCTGTTTATGAAATTCCACGCCTTCTTTATAATTATTTCCCTGGAATACTTCCTTGCCGGTGATTCTTAAAATCTCATCCGGGATTTCTCTTCCTACTGCATTGATCATAATTATAAATCCCCCTTATAGACACCAGAGGCTTTCGCCAGTTCAATCGTTCTCTTTGCCCCGTCATAAAATGCAATATCAATCATCTTGCCGTCAACGGTAAATACGCCGATACCAAGGGCACTCTTCTCATCTATTTCCTTTACTACCTTCTCAGCAAAAATTATCTCCTTCTGAGTTGGTGTATAAATATCATGAACAATACTGATCTGACGCGGATTGATAATAGATTTGCCGTCAAAGCCCATTGCATGTATTGTCTCCACATCCTTACGGAAACCATCCATATCATCAAGATCTGTATAAACCGTATCAAAGCACTGAACCCCGGCTGCTCTTGCAGCAATAATCATATGCTGACGGGCACCCATCAGTTCCACACCGGTTCCTGTGATATGGGTCTGCAGATCCTTTGTATAGTCACCGCCGGAAAGGGCGATACCAAACAGTCTGTCCGATGCCTCACAGACATTCAGACAATTCATGACACCTTTAGCAGATTCGATAGCTGCCATGATGAGTGTTCTTCCTGATTCAATGCCAAACTCTTTCTCTGCATTGATCACTGCCTGTTCTACCTTTTTCACATCCTCCGCACTTTCCGTCTTCGGAATACGAATAGCATCCGCACCGCCTGCAACAGCTGCGCGAATATCTTCCTGCCAGAAATCCGTATCCAGTCCATTGATACGAACCACTCGCTCCACACCGCGATAATCAATTTCCTGAAGCGCATGATACAGAGAATATCTGGCCGCATCTTTTTCCTTTTCTGCAACGGCATCCTCAAGATCCAGCATAATAGAATCCGGTTTATAGATATAAGGATCTCTGATCAATCCCGGTTTCTGACAGTTTAAAAACATCATCGTTCTTCTTAATCGTTTTTTATTTGGATTCATTATCTGATCGCACCTCCCCATGGCAGATTCTTTTTCTGATCATTGGCTCTGTATACGGCACATTCAACTCTGGCTTTAATGGTACAATCCAGCGCGCCTTTATCCACAATACTGATTCTGATGTCTTCTACTTCCAGACGCTCTAAAGTCTCCATAACAACCTTTTTAATCTGATGTCCAAACTGGTGAATGACCACACTGTCCAGTTCAAAATCAATGCCGGCACCCTTGTCATTCGGCTCTACCGTCACCATTGCGTCACTGGATTCCAGGGTTCCTGCTACTGCCGGTTTTAAAATATCCATCATCATTTCCCCCTATTTCTGTTTAAGCTCACGAATTGTCTGAATCAGATATTCCGTAAATTCTTCTGCGGAATGCATACCATCTTTAATACCAACTTCCATGGCCGTTTCACCGGTTGTGCAGATATCAAGTGCCTCTTCAAGCACTTTATTACGGTCTGCATAACCCATATGAATCAGCATCTGTCCCATGGCACGGATCAGGCTGCCCGGATTGGCATAATGCTCCTTGCCAATGGAGAACAGGAATGGCGCGGTACCGTGAATGGCTTCAAACAGTGCATAACGATTACCAATATTTGAAGAGGATGCCGTCCCAAGGCCTCCCTGATGCTCTGCAGCCACATCCGTTACAATATCACCATAGAGGTTCGGAAGAACAATAACTTCAATACCCTTATTAAAATCAGGATCCAGCATCTTTGCACACATGGCATCCACCAGCCGCTCCTGAATCTCAATCTCCGGATATTCCTGTCCGACTCGTCTTACAGCCTCAATAAAATTACCATCAGCCAGCTTCACAATATTGGCCTTTGTGACAACTGTCACATTATGCTTGCCGTTCTTGCGGGCGAATTCAAAAGCTGCTCTGGCAATTCTTTCACTGCCCTGTCTTGTTTGAACCTTGAAGTCAACAGCAAGATCCTCATCCACCTGAATACCTTTATTACCCCAGATGTATTCGCCTTCGATGTTCTCACGGAAAAATGTCCATTCAATATTGTGGGACTTGATGTTGATCGGACGAACAGCTGCAAACAGATCCAGACTTCTGCGGAGCATTGAATTTGCGGAAACCAGGTTCGGCAGGCCGTCACCGGCTTTTGGTGTCATCATCGGTCCCTTTAAGAGTACATGACATTTTTTAATTTCTTCCAGACATTCTTCCGGAAGGCTGTTCATTTTTGCCACTCTGTTTTCGATGGTCATTCCTTCAATCGGTCTGATCTCGATTTTTCCTGCTGCGATCTCCTCTCCAACCAGTTCCTTCATGACATCCAATGCCAGAGGCATCAGAAGCGGCCCGATACCGTCGCCCGGCATAATGCCCACAATAATTGTGTCAAGTTCTGAAAAATCCAGTGGTTTTTCTGCCTTCTTCATACGGTCAATTCTCTGATAATCCTCATTGATAAGTGCCGCAAATTTTTCCTGTGCAATCTTTACACTTTCTTCTCTACCCATATCTCTACCTCCATGATCTTTGACGTAAGAACTCAATTGATCCGTTTCTCATACAAACACTATAACACCCTTACTATGTACAATGCCAATTCCCTTCATCTATCATGCCATTGAAAAATATCATGGTGACTAAGCGACAATACTATAAACACCCAGTACG
>JBJEJD010000146.1:0-11747 GCA_051877705.1 Coprococcus sp.
GCAGTGATAAAGAACCATATCATTAAACAGAAAATTGAATGTGAGTCTCATTTTTCAAAACTCTCTCAGGCTTTTCCACATTCATATTGGTTTTTTGGAAGAAAAACAAAATGGCTGGGACAGGTGAATGCATATTCTGTGACTTTTAAACCGAGTAATCATTTAGAACATGCAGTATATGAGATTATACTTTGGGTTGAAATGCTTTTTAAACGGGATATCCGTTCGAAGCGGTTTTTGCTGTTGAGGATGGCCTACTTTGCCTGTAAGCCATTTCTGAAAAGACGACCAGTATGGATGTATATGGATAAGATATATAAAGGTGCGGATTCATCAGAGTATTTATACCGGTATGCGGTTTCGCAGCCTGAAGATATTAAGCACTATTATTTAATTGACAAGAAAAGTGCGGATTATCATAGAATAATTAATGATGGCTATCAGCCTCTCGTGAGAGGAAGTTTTAAACATCGGTTGATTTTCCTTTATGCAGATATGTTGATTGCTTCAAATTCAACTGTATGTCCGTTTAATGATTATGGTCTGCCAAATTCGAGTTATGTGAGAGATTTATTCAATTTTAATGTCTGCTGTGTACAACATGGGATGTCTGTTCAGAGGATTGCCATAGCACAGAATCGGTTAAAGGATAATACAAAATTATACTTTTGTGCTTCAAAGTATGAGATACAGAATTTATCTAAGCCTGTGTATGACTATGTGGGGTATGATGCCTTGAAGTTAACAGGGGTTCCTCGATATGACGGCCTTGTAGATCGACATAAGAAACAGATTATGATCAGTCCAACATGGAGAATGCAGTCGGCTGTTCCTGTGAAAACCAGTGAGGGGCATCAAAGGGAATATAATCCTTTATTTAAGGAGAGCGCATATTATAAGATTTATAATTCATTAATTAATGACAGTCGGTTAATAGAAGCGGCAAAATGTTATGGTTATAAAATAAAATATGTACTTCATCCCATCGTGAGTGCTCAGGCAAAGGATTTTGATAAAAACGATTGTGTTGATATTGTCCCTTCTGTAGGAGATATGAGCTATGAAGAAATATTTTGTGAATCAGCTTTAATGGTTACTGATTTTTCTGGTGTCCAGTTTGATTTCGCATATATGAGAAAGCCGGTTGTTTATCTTCATCATGAAGATGTTCCACCACATTATGAGGAAGGCGCCTTTTTTTATGATACAATGGGGTTTGGAGAAATCTGTCATAATAATGATGAACTTATTGATTTATTGTGTCAGTACATGAAAGATGGTTGTGTAATGAAAGAGAAGTACATTAAACGTGCGGATGATTTCTTTGAATTTGAGGATCATAAAAATTGTGAGAGAATTTATAATGAAATGATAGGATATCAGAACAGAATAATCAATAGGATGTAACTATATATCGTTGAACTTAATGAAACGAAAACCCATTAATTTTTCAACATACAGTTTAAAGAGATTTCTTGTTGAAAATCACGAAAAGAATAGAGAGGTATACAAATGAATATAGGAGTAATATTTGCAGGTGGAGTAGGAAAAAGAATGAATAGTAAAGTTAAGCCTAAACAGTTTATTAATGTTTATGGAAAACCGATTATCATTCATACACTTGAAGTTTTTGATAATAATCCTGAGATAGATGCAATTGCTGTTGCATGTTTGCAAGACTGGATTCCTTATTTGGAGGAATTGATTGCAAAGTTTAATATTAAGAAAGTTAAAAAAATAGTGCCAGGTGGTGCTTCGGGACAGGAATCCATTTATAATGGACTAAAGGCGGCAGAAGAAATAGCTCAGGGAGAGAAAAGTATTGTTCTTATACATGATGGTGTAAGACCATTAATTAATGAAAAGACGATTTTAGATAATATTGCTTCTGTTAAAAAGAACGGTTCAGCGATAACCAGTGTTCAGGTAAAAGAAACAGTTCTTGTTGTAGCGGAAGATGATTCAATAAACGAAATTCCGAATAGAAAAGATACTCGTTTGGCCAGAGCTCCACAAAGCTTTTATCTGGACGAGATTCTGGATGCCCATCATCGTGCCATCAGTGAAGGCAAAGACGATTTTATTGATTCCTGTTCTATGATGCAGTACTATGGGAAAAAACTCTACTTAATTGATGGACCTCAGGAAAATATAAAAATTACGACACCAGATGACTTTTACACGATGCGTGCACTCCTTGATGCAAAAGAGGAAGCACAGATTTATGGTTATAATGAATAGTATGGAGTGAAAGATTGAATATGAAAGACGTATTAATTGAAGATTTGCAGCAGTTATCAGATAGTGATTTGCCGTTTGAATGTTTTCGGAGGAAGACTTTTCTGGTGACAGGCGCAACAGGACTTGTTGGATCTTTGCTTGTAAAGGCACTTTTGTATTGCAATAAGAGGCATGATTTGAATCTGAAGGTGTTTGCTGTAGTACGTAATAAAGGTAAGGCAGATCAGATTTTTGAAGATTTTTCAAATGATCCGGCGTTGGGATATGTTATCGCAGATTTAACATGTGATGAAATTTCTGTAGAAGATAATTGCGATTATGTTATTCATGCTGCAGCAGTTACTACATCCAGAATCATGGTTCAGGATCCAGTAGGTACAATAAAAACAGCTGTAGATGGTACAGATAAAATTCTAAAATTTGCTGTAGAAAAAAAAGCTGAGGCAGTTGTCTATATATCTTCTATGGAGGTATATGGTCAACCAAATGGAGACGGCAAGACTGCTGAGAAGGATCTGGGGCTGGTTGACATAACGACAGTGAGGAGTTGTTATCCAGAAGGGAAGAGAATGTGTGAATGTCTTTGTACAGCATATGCCAGTCAGTATGGGCTGAATGTAAAGACTGCCAGACTGGCGCAGACATTTGGTGCTGGTATTCTCCCATCAGAAAATCGTGTTTTTGCTCAATTTGCCAGAAGCGCAATGGGAGGCAAGGATATTGTTCTTCATACGACTGGTGAGTCAGAGGGTAATTACGTTTATACAAGGGACGCCATCAAGGCAATTTTATTGCTTTTGGTAAGAGGAGATGCTGGTCAGCCTTATAATATTGCCAATGAGGAAAGTCATATTACAATCAGAAGTATGGCGGAATTGGTAGCTAAAGAAATAGCAGATGATCAAATAAAGGTTATTATAGATATTCCGGAAGATCAGGCGGCCCTTGGCTATGCACCTGCTGTAAGAATGTGGCTGGATTCATCCAGAATGAGATCTCTTGGATGGAAACCGGAAGTAAATCTCATAGAATCGTATAGACGGATGATTGAATGGATGAGAAGATAATTTAAAACATATAGAGCGCAATCTGTTTAAATATTGCGCTCTATATATTTTAAAAGAGAACAACAGGCCTGCCCATTTTCATACGATCCTAAAAGCTGTAAATGATGCAGTGCCTTATCTTGAGCATCATCAGGAACAGTTTCTATTTCATTCAGGAGTTCATCCATGGACTGGCACAAAGGGAATCCCCATTGCCGGATATCCAGATAAAAGCCGCGGTTTGAGATATAATATTTCAGGTCTGGTACATACAGGAGAAGAGGGCGTTGGGTCTGACAATAATCCCATATAACTGATGAATAATCAGATATCATCCAGTCAGCAGCGCAAAGTAATTCCTGTATGTCTGGATATCGCGAGACATCAAGACAATGATTGTTTTCGTTAGTGATATCTGTGCGTCCGTCAGCTTTTGTATGTGAATGATTAAACAAATACCAGTCTTCACCGGTTCTTTGAGAGAGTTTGCCAAGTACCGCAGCGGCGTCCAGTTTTTGGAAAAATTCAGGATGTTCCGTGCGGAAAGTCGGTACATACAGGAGGATGCGACATGTTTCAGGAAGTTGATACTTTTTTCGGATTTCATGATAAAAAAAATCTTTCTTCTCTGAAAAAAACAAATCATTTCTGGGCATGCCAATTGAAAGAACAGTTCCATTAAAAAGGAAGGCTTTTCGTATTACATGGTCAGTAAACTGTTTGCAGCTGGAAATATAGGCATTCATATTATGCGCTGCGAATAGCATTCGTTTTTTAGTTATAGAATTGGCATTTTGCATATCATTTTCCAACTTTTTGTATGCACCGCCGCCGTGCCAGGTATTGATACAAAGTTGTTTTTTTCGAAATGGGAACCATGCAAAATAACCACCATTAGATAAAACAACTCTGCTTGTGAGGGCATAATAGATGCCCTTAGGTGTAAAATGTTTGGCTGTGCGGATGCCTTTTGCTTTAAGGTGTTCATAATTATCGGGATGGGCAAATAGCCAGACAATTTCATAAGTGTGCGGGCATTTATCCAGCAAATATTCGCAGAAATACTTGGGATTGCAGGAATATTCATACTGAGAGCCTCCCTCCAGGCTAATAAAAAGGATCCTGTTCTGGCGAATAGGGAAAAGGCGAAAAGGTATTAAGCAGGCTGTCATAAATTTTCGAAAAATATAATTTAAAAATTGTTTCATTAGGGCTCCTATGCTGATTCGGTTTTCTGTATTTTCTCATATATATAAATGCTTGTCAAATCATTTGCTTGACAGTGTCTTTGGTCATAGAGTATAATTAGCACGAATAACAGGGAGTACTTGGCAGTGTTTGAATATAAGGTAAAACTAATATTTTGAATATTAAATGGTGGAAATGGGATGAGATAAATGGAGAGAAAGATATCTGTAAAAAACGGGAAAATAGAATTTTATCGTTTTATCTGCTGTTTGTATGTTTTACTTTTTCATGTGGAAAAATATATTCTGGGAGAAGCTTCTTTAAAGGAAGGTATACATCCTGCTTTTTTTCCGCATGGTTCGATGGGTGTTGAGTTCTTTTTTATTTTATCAGGTTTTTTTCTGGCACAGAGCGTTTATAAGCAATATCAAAATACAGATGTGAATTTGGTAAGTGATCAGGTACTTTCGAAAGAGTACCTTGTCTTTATGAAGAATAAGTATTTACGCATTTTTCCGCAGCACTTCATTGCCTTTATTTTGACATTTATTGTGTTTTGTATTGTAAACAGGGTAAATATAAAGGGAATACTGTTATTATTATATGATTCTGTTCCAAATCTGTTTCTGTTTCAGATGGCAGGTATCAGTTTTAAAAATATTAATCATGTTGAATGGTATATTTCCTGTATGCTGATTGCCATGGCTATTATCTATCCTTTATGTCGGAAATGGTATTATCAGTTTACGCGCTTCTTTGCACCACTGCTGTGTTTGTTGTTATGTGGATATATGATTTACACAACTGGAGCATTGACGGGAGTTTCCGTATGGATGGGGATAGCCTATAAATCTCTTTTCAGAGCAATTGCAGAAGTGGCAATTGGTACGACGGCATTTGAAATGTCGCGATGTTTGACAGAATATTTAAAAACAAACTGTTCAAAACAGACACGTATAGGTTTGACTGCTGTTGAAGTACTTTCGTTTTTATATTTGACGTTTTATGTTGTATTTACAATCGAGAAAAAATATGAAGTCTATATTATACCGGCAGTGCTATTAATGATTGTTATTGGCTATTGTGGTATTTCATATGGCTCTTCATTGTTTAACTGTAAGCTATTCTATTTTCTGGGCGAATTGAGTTTTCCGGTTTATTTGGGACAAGTGGCAGCAATTTATATTATTCAGTCATATGCTAAGGATATCATCAGTGGATGTATAGGAATTGTTGTGTTAACCTTTGTGTTTGCGATGATTATCATGATGGTGGATAAATTATGGAAAAGAAAAAAGATTGTTAGATAATATTTGGGATTAGGAGATAAGAAAATGTTTATTGAGGAATACGATGAAAAAACGCAGCAGATTCGACTAACAAAAACAACAAAAAGTACGGTCTTGCTGACTGCGTTATCGGAAGGTAATTTTTTAAGAAAATGTTGGAATGGTATAAAGAAGGGTGTATGGAGAGGTTATTGTGCATTGGATGAAAAAATCGGAGCGATTGTCCGCTATCCGTTATTAAAAAAATGTAAAGTTGTCAATAACCGGATCGTATTTGGCACTTTTCAGAACGCTTATGCATGTAATGAAAAGTATATTGCGGAAAAAATTATTGAAAAAGGGTTGGATTATGAATTGATTTTTATTGTAAGCAAAGCGGTTTACGATAATAAAGAAAATTATGATCTCCCATCACAGATTCGACTTGTAAAAAGAAATACCCTGGAAAGTTTTTTTATGCTTGCTTCAGCTCATATATGGTTCGATAATGCTATAAATTGTATATGGAAGGATATTCCAAAGAAAAAAGAGCAGATTTATCTGAATACATGGCATGGGTCATTGGGAATTAAAAAACTTGGGGGAACGCCGAAGTGGTGCAAAATTGCAAGAAAAGGAAATAAAGTTATAGACTACTTTATAACAGATAGTGTCTTTGAAGAAAATGTTTTTCTGGAATCTTTTTGGCCGGATGTTAAACATCTGAAGTTTGGACATGCAAGAAATGATATCTTCTTTGATGATGCGAAAATGCAGTCTTTAAGAAAAAAGGTCTATGACTATTATGAATTGAGCTATGACAAAAGAACGGTTATGTATGCGCCAACTTTTAGAGACAATAAGTCAGACGTCAGTGCTATAAAAATGGACTTTGAACTTCTGAAAAAATCATTGGAAGAGAGATTCGGCGGAGAATGGGTTGTGATCAGCAGATTGCATTTTCATAATGCAAATAATAAAAAGACTAAAAATACATTTAATGATGTGGATGATATTATTGATGCAAGCAGATATCCGGATATGCAGGAATTGATGGCTGCAGTTGATGTGGGAATTACAGATTATTCAAGCTGGATATTTGACTATCTGTTTACAGGAAGACCGGCATTTATCTATGCGGCTGATATCGAAAAATATATTAATTCACGTGGATTTTATTATTCTCTGAACGAAACCCCATTTTTAATTGCGGACAGTGATGAAGCATTAAGTAAAAATATAGCTGCCTTTGATGAGGGGGTTTTCAAGAAGAAAGTAAAGCTGTTCCTGGAGGATAAACAATGTTATGAAAAGGGAACTGCCTGTGAATCCATTATTGATTTTATTACGACACAAATTGACAAGCAATAAGCGTAGGTATAAGAGAGAAGTGTGAAAATTGAGAATGAAGAGATTTAAATTTTTGATTGTGTTGGCCGTATGTATATCTTTGATTATGTCAGATTTTACATGGGCAGGTGAAATCACCGCAGGAACAGCAGAAGAAACGGAGGAAGAGGTAACGGAATCTGTGCCAGAATCAGAACCGGAATCGATGGATGTGGAAGGTATTTGGGAAAGTCAGGTACCTGATGTCGATGAAACAGAGGAGACGGATGAATCTGAGACAGATTTTGCAAAGCAGTCTGTTGAGACAGAGGAGAGTGAAGAAGCAGGAGATGTACTGACTGGTTTTATTACGGACAGTGATGGAAAACTCTTTTATTATGAGAATGGACAAAAGTTTACCGGAGGCTATAAAGAAATAATTGATAATGAAACCGGGAATGTAGATTACTACTTTTTCCAGGATGATGGATCTGCTTATACAGCCGGTTATAAGCCGGTTATGATAGATGGAAAAACCTATTACTTTTATTTCCAGAAGGATGGCAAGGCTTTTACAGGCGGATTTCTGGAATTTGTCCATACGAATGGTAAGACCTATTATTTCTATTTTCAGAGTAATGGCAGGGCTTATACACAGGGATATAAACCAATTAATTCAAGGTCTTATACAGACGGCGAGAGTGACATTGTTAAAATAGAGGATGACAATACATATTACTATTATTTCCGTCCGAATGGACATGCCTATACAGGCGGATTTCTGGAATTTGTCCATACGAATGGAAAAACCTATTATTTCTATTTTCAGAGTAATGGACAGGCCTATACCGCCGGATATAAGGCAGTAAAGAAAAGATATTATGCCGATGGTGAGAATGATGTCATTAAGATAGACGATGACAATACATATTATTATTATTTCCGTCCGAATGGACATGCCTATACAGGCGGATTTCTGGAGTTTGTTCATACGAATGGAAAAACCTATTATTTCTATTTCCAGAGTAATGGACAGGCCTATACCGCTGGATATAAGGCGGTAAAGAAAAGATATTATGCTGATGGTGAGAATGATGTCGTTAAAATAGATGATGACAATACATATTATTATTATTTCCAAGATAATGGCCATGGTTATACTGGCGGCATATTGAAATTCGAGCATACGAATGGTAAGACCTATATTTTCTATTTCCAGAGCAATGGACAAGCTTTTACAGACGGCTGGAAAACATCACGCAGTCAGAAATATTATTTTCAGAGTAATGGACATGGTTATACTGGTATGAAGACTATTGATGATAAAACTTATTACTTTAACTCTGACGGTCAGCTTCAGAAAGGCTGGGTAAAATCTCAGGGACATTGGTATTATTTTGATGAAAGTACAGGTGTCAAGAAGTTTGAATCTGATGTTATGCATACAGCGTGGTCGAAGATAAAGAATACGAGCAGCCAAACCAATTATTTTATTGTTGTTGATTCGAATAGCACCAGAACAATGATCTTTAAGGGATCAAAGGGAAATTGGATACCGGTATATGATTGGATCTGTTCGACAGGTAAACCATCAACTCCGACTGTGAAGGGAACGTTTACGGTTGGTGCTAAAGGATATAGTTTTGGATCTGGGTATACTTGTTACTATTACACTCAGTTTTATGGAGATTATTTGTTTCACTCAGTTTTGTACTATGAAGGAACCAAGAAGATAATGGATGGCACATTGGGAGAACAAGTTTCTCATGGTTGTGTAAGACTGGATATAAATAATGCAAAATGGATATATGATAATATTCCTCGGGGTACAAAGGTATATGTTTATTAAATGATGAGTGATAATCGATGTTTTAAGGCTGCAGTGTGGTGTAAATCGAACTGCAGCCTTATGTGATTTAATAGGAAAAACAATAAAAAAAATTTTTAGCATTTAAATGGAGAGGGGTGCTATATTATGAGGGAAAAATTGTGCAAGCGATGGATAGCGGCTTTTTTGGTGGTTTGCTTTTTGCTGTCGGAGATTATTCCGTCATCGGTTTACGCTAATGAATTGACGAATAGTGAAGTTATGGAGACAGAAACTGATGATGAAATAATTACTGACGATACAGATGATATTATTGAAAGCGAAGAACTCATTTCCGAAGAGTCCGTTGGGGAGACTTTCGGGGAAATCATGGAAAGTAAGGCCGAAATTGATAATGTCAGTGAAACGGTGTCTGATATAGACGAAGCAGAAACAGAAGCGGTGGAAGAGGTACATGAGGCCCAGATTATTACTGGTTTTGTAGAATTGAGTTCGGGTGATAAAAGGATTGATACGTCCATTGCATCTAAACCGTCATTGGAAGAATTATTATCTGTTATGCCAGAGACATTACAGGTTTATCTGAATTATAGTAGTGAGATGACAGAGATAGCGGTAGAATGGTTTTGTGTCGGTGAAGATTATGAGACATCCAGTCATCATTATTTTCAGTTTAGTCCATTATTTGACGAAGAAAAATATGTTTTATCAGAAGATATTGATTTGCTGACAGAAGCTCCGTATATCGGCGTATTTCTGGCAGCAGGTGATGGTGTTGCTACTTTGTCTGTTACATCCGGTGATGCGGGACAGAATGAAACGGATATATTTTATTTTATGATTGAAGAAATGGATTATAACCAGGCTGCTGCCTGTGGTGTCCTTGCCAATATTTACTGTGAATCCGGATTTGATCCGAATGAAGAGGGAGATAATGGTACAAGTTATGGCATCTGTCAGTGGCATGATACTTCTGAAGGTTCCGGAAGATTGACAGATTTAAAGAATTTTTGTGCTGAAAACGGATATGATTATACGTCTTTAAATGGGCAACTTCAGTTCCTCAAGTATGAACTGGAGAATAGTTATTCCAGTGTAAATAAATACATGAAGAATGTGAAAAATACTGAGGACGGTGCCTATGATGCCGGTTATTATTGGTGTTATAATTTTGAGGTTCCGGCAAATACAGAAGAGACATCTGTCAGTCGCGGGAATCTGGCAAAGGATACATACTGGCCGGAATATAAATCTGTGCAGATTGTGCCTGAACTCAGCAGTATAAAGAATGTAGCGAAAGGTGTATATATTAGCTGGAAAAAAGTCACAGATGCAGATGGATATTATGTATATCGCAGAGACATGGGAAGCAGTAACTGGTCTTTGATCGGTACAGTCTCTGGAGGGGATGTGCTGAGCTATACAGATACAAAAGTAACAAGTGGAACGACATACTATTATACAATAGAAGCTTTTTTTGGATCAGAAAACCTTGCTGATTATAGGGCAACCGAAGATTTGAATTATCGTACCGGACCTGGCACCTCTTATACAAAAGTGGGAACTTTAAGTAAAGGAACAGTTGTAAAGAGGGTTTTAGATTACAGCTCCGAAGCGGACGGATATACGTGGTATAAGATTTATTATGACAGTGATTATTATTATGCGGTGGCGGATTATCTGGAGCCGGTATCGGAAGAATCTGATGAGCAGGAGATTACAGTATCAGATAAAGCTTCTGCTATGAGTATTCTTTATCTTGCGTCACCAAAAGTTTCCAGTGCGACGAATGTCAATGGCGGAATTAAGGTGGCATGGGAAAAGGTAGCTGGTGCAAAAGGATACTATGTTTATCGTAAGAATGGTGAAAGTGGCTATTCCTGTATAGGCAATATTACTGATGGTGCAAAAGTATCTTATACGGATAAGGGTGGAGACAGTGGTACAACTTATACGTATACCGTACGCGCCTATTCCGGAAACACTAAGAGCAGTTACGATTCCAGTGCAGCTGTTTTATGTTTGACAGTTCCGGATGTTTCTGATGCGGTGGCAGTTAATGGCGGAGTCAAGATATCATGGAAGCAGGTTACAGGGGCAGATGGATATTATGTTTATCGCAAGTTAGATGATGGAAAATATTCCTGTATTGGAAAGACAACAAGTGGTTCTAAAGTAACCTATACTGATAAAACTCCGGATAGCGGTCAGTCATATACCTATACAGTTCGTGCATATTCAGGAGATACAAAGAGCAGTTATAATAAGCAGGTAAGCATTGTCTATTTGTCTGCTCCGGTACTGTCGGACGCATCGGCTGTGTCCAGTGGAATCAAGGTAACCTGGAAAAAGGTTACAGGGGCGTCCGGGTATTATGTATATCGTAAGGATGATAATGATAAATGGGTGTATATTGCCAAAATATCCAACGGTTCTACAATATCTTATACAGATACGGATGTGACTAATAATAAAACCTATGTATATACAGTTCGTGCGTTTACCGGTTCGTATAGATCTTATTATGATACAGCTGGTATATCGTGTAAGTTTTCTGCTCCGACACTGGTTAACTATACGACAACGGCAAATGTAAACTATCGTACTGGTCCGGGAACAAGCTATTCGGTAGCAGGAACATTGAGTAAAGGAACAACTGTAAAGGTGGTTTCCGGATATAGTACAACGGCTAATGGATATACATGGTATAAAATCTATCTAAATGGGGATTATTATTATGTTTGTGCTGATTATCTGAAGAAATCTTAGATGCAGCATAATTAAAAAATGCATAACATTACGCTTGACTAACCTGCCTTCTCCATATTATGATAGGGCTAATCTCTT
>JBJEJD010000147.1:0-1979 GCA_051877705.1 Coprococcus sp.
GATGAATGGGCAGCTGATCTGAGGCAGATGGGATTTTTTCTCGGGAAATTTATCTATCTGATGGATGCTTATGAAGATGTGGATGGAGATATCAGGAAAGACAGTTATAATCCTCTCAGGTTTATGAGGGAGAGAGAGGATTTCGACAGTGAATGTCAGGGGATACTGATGATGCAGATGGCCGAATGCTGCCGGGCATTTGAACGTCTGCCGATTGTAGAAGATGCAGGTATTCTTCGAAATATTCTCTATTCAGGTGTATGGGTAAAATTTGCCTCGGTTTATAATAAAAGAAATAAGGCAGGAGAAAACGAATGACAGATCCTTATCAGGTACTTGGTGTGAGCAGGGATGCGAGCAGTGATGAAATAAAAAAAGCATATCGAAAGTTGAGCAGGAAGTATCATCCTGATGCTAATATCAATAATCCTAATAAAGAGGCGGCTGAAGCAAAATTCAAAGAAGTACAGGCTGCCTATAATCAGATTATGAATGAGAGAGAGCATGGTTCATCCGGTCAGACCTATGGCGGCTATGGCAGTTATGGCGGCAGTTCGGCGGGAGGCCAGGATTACTGGGGCGGTTTTGGTGGTTTTGGCGGCTATGGCAATTATGGCAGTCAACAGCAGAACCAGCAGGGACAGTATCAGGATGAAGAGACATTGAAGTTCCGTGCGGCAGTCAATTACATTAATGCCGGAAGTTACACAGAAGCACTTCATGTGCTGGACAGCATTAGTAACAGGAATGCCCAGTGGTATTATCTCAGTGCCCTTGCCAACGCAAGAATGGGAAGTAATATCAATGCCAAAGAACATGCACGGCGTGCAGTGGAAATGGAACCGAATAATGTGCAGTACAGGCAGCTTCTGAACCAGCTGGAATCAGGAGGACAATGGTATCAGGATATGGGACAGTCCTATGGGATGCCAAATATGAATATGTCAGATTTGTGCTGGAAGGTTCTGTGCCTGAACGCCTTTTGTGGTTGCTGTTGTCCGGGAACATATTGCTGCGGACCTGGTATTTACTGTTAATATAACATGCAGAATGACAGCATTTTGGCTGTGAGATTAGAGGGGGAGACCAATGAAAGAGATTGAACTAAACGGAAAGAGAATGGCGTCAGAATCTGCGGCCCAGGAATACCTGTTTGATATGTTCGATTTTCCTGAATATTATGGTGATGATCTGGAGGCTTTCTATGATGCACTCACAGATATTACAGAAGAAACACATGTAACGATTATTAATCGTGAGTATATGGAGAATACATCTTATGGTTCCAGACTGATGTGGGTATTTGAAGATGCGGCCAGTGACAATGACAATCTGACTCTGGCATGGACAGAGATCAGTTACGATGAGTATGAGTAATTATCACTTTATTGTGAATTCAGCTGCTTCATCGGGTGCAGGATATAGAACATGGAAGACTGTTGAGGCTGTTCTTGAAGAAGAGAATGTTCAGTACCGTGTTTATTTCCCTAAGAATGGTAAAGAGACAGAATTGCTGACGCGGCAGCTGACCAGAGCTTCCGCAGAGGATTGTCACCTGATTATTCTTGGCGGGGATGGAACACTGAATGCTGTATTGCAGGGAATAGAGTGTTTTGAACATACGAAGATATCCTGTATACGCACTGGTTCGGGTAATGATTTTGCAAGAAATATGCATGTTACAAAGGATGTCAGAAAGGCGCTTTACAATATTTTACATCATCCCAGGGAAAGGATTCTGGATTACGGGGAACTGTATCTGCAGAGAGATTCCGCTGATGAAGGTGTACGAAGGCGCTTTATTATCAGCAGCGGTGTCGGTTATGATGCAGATATTTGTGAGGAAGTCAGCCGAAGCCGGTTAAAATCCATAATGAATAGAATACATATGGGAAAGCTGGTCTATGTTCTTATAGGTATCAAACAGATATTTACCCGTCAGAGCGGAAAGGCCATTATTCAAATTGATGATAACAAAT
>JBJEJD010000147.1:2079-5084 GCA_051877705.1 Coprococcus sp.
ATTTTCTTATGATTTTTTTGTGAAAAGACTATAAAATTTACGCAAAGTATTGTAATATGTTATTTGTATGATTTTAAGGAAGGAGTGACGCGGTAGAAACCCGCGGCAGTTTATATGGCTGAAAAAGAAAAAAAACCAAACAATACGGCTGCAGAAAATGAAAATCCAAAGCCGGAGAAAAAAATGACCAAGTATGATTTAAAGATGCAGCGCCGCCGTGAGCAGGAGCTGAAGGAACAAAAAATGAAAAAGATCTCCCGGACAGTGGGGATTCTGGTTGTGATCGTATGTGTATGTGCTGTTATATGGAGAGTATATGACAACTATCAGGAAAAGCATGGACCATATATATCTATTGATAATCACGATATTAAGAAAGCAGAATTTGACTATTACTATTACAATAGTGTGAATTCATTTGCATCTACTTATGGCAGTTATGCGTCCATTTTCGGACTGGATTTGTCTCAGCCGCTGGATGAGCAGAGCTACTCCGATACAATGACATGGGAGGACTATTTTGAGCAGCAGGCTGTAGAGCAGATGAAGATGGTCTATGCGTTGACGGATGAAGCCAGTGAGAATGGTTTTACCTATGATGCCGAGGAAGACTATAATGCCATGGTGGATTCTATTACAGCGAATGCTGCAAGCCAGGATATGAGTGCTGATGACTACTGTCAGGCAATATTCGGAAGCGATGCTACATTGGAGAATATTAAACCGTATGTTTTATTGAGCAGTACAGCATCTGCTTATTATGACAGTATTGAGGATGCCACAGAGATAACAGAGGATGAAATCAGTACTTACTATGAAGAGAATAAAGACAGTTATGATTCTGTAGATTATAGAATCTGTAAAATTGCAGCCGATATGCCTGAAGAGGAGACTGAAGCAGAGACAGAAGCTGCTGCAGAAAGCGGCGATGAGACTGAAGAAACTGCTGAGACCATGAGCGAGGAAGAAAAGGAAGCTGCAGAAGCTGAGCAGAAGGCGGCAGAAGAGGCTGCCATGGCAGAAGCGAAGGCAAAAGCTGATGATATGCTGTCAAAGGTTACAGATGAGGATTCTTTCGTCAAAGCTTATAAAGATTATGCTGAAGATGAAACAGTAGATTCCCTGAACACTAATAAAAAGAAATCTTCCATCACGCCATCCGATGTAGCTGAATGGCTTTTTGATGAGGTGCGTCAGGCTGGTGATAAGACGGTGATCGAATATGAATCCGGAGATGCATACTATGTTGTGTACTTCCTGGATCGTTATCTGGAGCATGCGAAGACTGTGGATATCCGTCATATTCTGATCAGCCCTGATGAAGTTGCTGATACAACGGAAGATGGTGAGGAGCTGTCTGAGGAAGAAAAGACACAGGCAGAGAATGCGGCAAAAGATGCGGCTAAAGCGAAGGCCGAAGAGATTTATAAAGAATGGCAGGACGGGGATGCCACAGAAGACAGCTTTGCAGTGCTGGCAGAGACATACAGCACTGATACCGGTTCCAGCACCAATGGCGGCCTGTATGAAGCTGTCAAAGACGGTGATATGGTGACAAGCTTTAATGACTGGATTTTTGATGCTTCCCGCAAAGCCGGTGATACAGACATTGTAGAAACTGATTATGGCTATCACATTATATACTTTGTCGATGACAATGCAGAGGAGTGGCATGTAAATATTGAAAGCACACTTCTTTCCAATAAGATGGATGACTACTTAAGCAGTCTTATAGCTGATTTGGAAGTAACTGATAAAAAGGGAAACATTGCATACCTTCATGAGACAGAAGCTGAGACAGAGACAATTGTCGAGACAATGGAAGCTACAGCTGAAAGTGAATCAGAAACAGAATAAATAAACAGTTAAAGTGCCATCCGGCGTTATTCCGGGTGGCACTTTTTATGGTGCGACTGTTTTGCCTAAAGTTTGGATAAAAGACATACCGTCTCAAGATGGGCCGTGAACGGGAACATGTCGACTGGCTGGATTTTTTCTGCTTTGTACTGATGTTGTTTAAAAAAGGCCAGATCTCTTGCAAGAGTTTCTGGATTGCAGGAGATATAGACAATGCGCTCCGGCTTCAGGGCGATGGCTGAAGACATAAAGGACTCCGTGGAGCCGGCCCTTGGCGGATCCATGAAAATGACATCTGCATGGGCGTTTTGTTCCTGCATACCATTTAAGAAACGGGTGGCATCATTCTGATAAAAGATGATGTTGCCTGTTTTGTTATGTTTGGCATTATTCCGTGCATCTTTCACGGCGGCCGGGTTTAATTCTACAGCAATAACCTCTTTGGCTTTACCAGCGGCGATGATGCCTATGGTGCCTATACCGCAGTAGGCATCTATAACAGTTTCGTTGCCTGTCAGTCCTGCGTATTCCATGGCTGTCTGATAAAGAATCTCTGTTTGTACCGGATTGACCTGATAGAAAGCCGACGGTGAAATGGCAAATGTATGACCGCAAAGGGAGTCAACGATGAAACCCTTGCCGTAAAGGGTGACATTTCTCTCGCCCAGAACCATGCTGGTCCGCTGATCGTTAATATTCAAAACAACAGTGGTAATATCAGGATGCTCTTTACGAAGCGCTTTTACAAAATTGTTTCTGGAAGGGAAGACCGGTGAGGCGGCTACAAGGACTACCATAATTTCACCGCTGGCAAAGCCACGGCGGATAAGGACGTGACGCAGCAGTCCATAGCCTGTATCCTCATCATAGATTTTGATTTTAAAGGATTTCAGCAGGCTGCGGATAGTCCGGATGATGGCATCGGATTTTTCATCATCGATCTGACAGTTATCCACGGGAACAACCTTATGGGTACCTTCCTGATAGGTTCCGGCCACCACATGGCCTCCTTTTTCAAATGAAAATACAGCATGAACTTTGTTACGGTAGTGATAGGGATCTTTCATGCCAATGATTGGCAGGACTTCACCGTATTTGCCAAGTAGCATGGCTGCCTGACGTTGTTTGAGAGAAAGCTGTTTCTTGTA
>JBJEJD010000147.1:5184-7320 GCA_051877705.1 Coprococcus sp.
ACTGTCCGATTCAGTTCTTCATAATCCGGAAGCAGCTGGGGCATAGGGGTGAACTGATTCATAATACTGATATAAATATGGTTATCATAGGTGCTGTGCAGGTAATCCAGTATGCGTCTGGAATCATCGGTGTGACCGGGCAATGTAAGATGACGGACAATGATACCTTTTTGAATCATTCCGTCGTCATTGAAAAAAGCATCTCCTGTTTGACGATACATTTCAGCCAGTGCCGCGCAGGCTTTTTCAAAATAATCCGGCGCATGTGAATAGCGCGCTGATAATTCGGAACTGCAGTATTTAAAATCCGGCAGCCATACATCAATATAGTCTTCCAGCAGCTTTAAAGATGTTACGCTTGCATAGCCGCTGCAATTACAGATAACAGGCAGAGACAGTCCACGGCCTTTTGCAAGATCCAGGGCATCAGCGATAGAGGGTGCATAATGATCCGGAGTTACCAGATTAATATTGTGGGCACCTTTGTCCTGAAGTTCAATAAAAATATCTGCCAGCCGGTCTATGGTGATCAATTTGCCGTTTTTGCCGGAAGCAATGGGCTGATTCTGGCAGAATACACATCCGACGCTGCAGCCAGAGAAAAAGACGGCACCGGAACCATTTTCGCCGGATATACAGGGTTCTTCCCACATGTGCAGTGCCGCGCGGGCTACCTGAAGCTGGGCCGGTACGCGGCAGAAACCGGTATGGCCGTGAAGCCGGTCGGCGTGGCACGCTCTGGGGCAAAGTGTGCAGTTTTCATATAAATCCATTCGAGACATATCAACTCTCCAGTTTTATTGTATTCCCGGTTTTATCGGGGATTCCTCAGGCCACATTGTAACATAATGTGTCTAAAAATTCCAGATGATTATCAGATGATATGAAAGACTAAAAGTTCTTTTTCGTGCTTATACTAAAACAGAGAATAAGTGATAACGGAGGAGAATGATGGAGCTAAGCAAATATTCATTTCTTTTTGCATTTGGTGGCGGTGCCTATTATGCCATTGAAATGTTTTCAAGAGGATATTCTCATTGGACCATGTTTGTACTGGGTGGCTGCTGTTTTGTTTTGTGCGGACTTCTTAATGAATGGCAGGCCATGCGGTTTTCTTTGATTCAACAGATGTTTTTGTCCATGCTGATGATTACATTTCTGGAATTGGTGGCCGGTGTGATACTGAATCTGTGGCTGAAGCTGGGAATATGGGATTACAGTCATATGCCGTTTAATTTGTATGGCCAGATATGCCTGCCCTATGCCTGTCTGTGGTTTGGACTCAGTGCGGTAGCAATTTTTGCTGATGATTATCTGAGATACTGGCTCTACGGTGAAGAAAGGCCCGCTTACAGATTATGGTAAGTGGTCAATGAGAGAAACTGTTATTTAATTCACTTTCGGATGAGATAAACGAGATGCATATATAAAATTGTTTGGTAAAGTTGACAGTTGATAAGGAATAGATTGGAATAGGGTTTTATATAATTCGTATGCATACAATAAAATGCACGTGTGCTTTTTATAATGATTGACCTTTTGGCTAGATGGTGGTATACTAAAAAATGTTAAAAAAATGTCTTTTATGATTTTACTGGGTTACGGGAAGGGTAAAAGTTTGTAGAAGGAGGATACTAATATGGATTATAATCAGGAATATGCAGCTAAATTATGTACGGCTGAGGAGGCTGTCAAGGAAGTCAGAAGCGGTGACTGGATTGATTATGGCTGGTGTACGGGTCATCCGGTTGAACTGGATAAGGCACTGGCTGCAAGAATGGGTGAACTGGAGGACGTGAAGATTCGCGGCGGTATCTGCCTGTGGCGTCCGGCAATCTTTGACGTTGAGAATCCGGCTGATCATTTCTGCTGGAATTCCTGGCATATGTCCGGCATTGAGAGGAAAGCTGTCAATGAAGGATTTGCCTTTTATTCACCGATCAGGTATTCAGAACTCCCGAGCTATTATGATGTGAATGTTGAACCTATCCATGTAGCCATGTTCCAGGTGGCTCCGATGGATGCACATGGTTTCTTTAACTTCGGACCGAATGCTTCCCATATGGCAGCTGTTTGCCGTAAGGCAGATGTGATTATCGTTGAGGTTAATGAGAATATGCCGAGATGTCTTGGCGG
>JBJEJD010000147.1:7420-11507 GCA_051877705.1 Coprococcus sp.
GGTAAACAGACCTATGCTTTTGCAGCAGGTTCAAAGAAGTTATATGATTTCCTGAACAATAATCCGGAATGTATGTCTGCTCCTGTAAGCTATACCAATGCTATTTCAACTGTATCTCAGCTGGATAATTTTATCTCTATCAATAGTGCTGTAGATATTGACCTTTTCGGACAGATCAGTTCTGAGAGCTCAGGTACAAAGCATATCAGTGGTGCAGGCGGTCAGCTTGATTTCGTTATGGGCGCTCATCTGTCAAAGGGCGGCAAGAGCTTTATCTGTGTTTCATCCACAGTTAAGATGAAAGATGGTACATTGAAGTCAAGAATCATCCCTACACTGAACAATGGTTCCATCGTAACTGATACCCGTGCCAATACACACTATGTTGTAACAGAGTACGGTAAAGTGAACCTGAAGGGTAAGTCCACATGGGAGAGAACAGAAGCACTTATTTCCATCGCCCATCCACAGTTCCGTGATGAGCTGATCAAGGAAGCTGAGAAGATGCATATCTGGAGAAGAAGCAATAAAATCAGCTAAATGCTATTAAATTGTTTACACATTACATAATTTTCAAAAGATCCGGAGATTTAGGTATGATACGATTACTTATATCTTCGGATTTTTTGTGTTAACACGGGCTGAGCAGTTACCGATGGAACGCTAATCGCCTTAAAAACCGTTTGACAAACATTCACCGGTCTGTTATGATTTATGTGACTTTATTGCAGTGCATTGTTTTATGGATATTTTTACGAAAGAGGATGCTTGAGAACGATGAATGGTATCGAATAATACCATCCGCAGAGGTTCTGAAGCTATTTTTTTGTGTATATACAGGAGGTTAGAAGATGGAACCGGTGAGATTTGAAGATTTAGGTATAGATGAGCGTATTTTAAGAGCAGTGACAGAGATGGGATTTGAGGAAGCAACTCCGATTCAGGCCAGAGCCATCCCGGAAGTAATGACAGGTCAGGATATTATTGGACAGGCACAGACTGGTACAGGTAAGACAGCATCTTTTGGTATTCCCATGCTCCAGCTGATGGATCCGAAGGATAAACATGTACAGGCTATTGTATTATGTCCGACCAGGGAACTGGCTATTCAGTCTGCAGAGGAGATCAGGAAGCTGGCAAAGTTTCTGCACGGTATTAAGGTACTGCCGATTTATGGCGGCCAGGATATTGTTAAGCAGATTCGATCCCTGAAGGGTGGCGTACAGGTTTTGATCGGAACGCCAGGGCGTGTGATGGATCATATGAGACGTCATACGATTAAGCTGGATAATCTGAAGATGGTCGTACTGGATGAGGCGGATGAGATGCTGAATATGGGATTTCGTGAAGATATTGAGACGATTCTCTCACAGACACCGGATGAGAGACAGACACTGCTCTTTTCAGCAACCATGCCGCAGCCAATCATGGAGATAGCGAGGACCTATCAAAAAGATGCGAAGATCGTTAAGGTGGTTAAAAAAGAACTGACGGTGGCCAATATCGAACAGTACTATTATGAAGTGCGTCCGAAGAATAAAGAAGAGATACTTTCAAGACTTTTGGATATTTACAATCCGGCCCTTTCTATAGTATTCTGTAATACAAAGAAGCAGGTGGACGAACTGGTGGAAGGACTGAAAGGAAGGGGATATTTTGCAGAGGGACTTCACGGTGATATGAAGCAGCAGCAGAGGGACAGGGTCATGAATGGCTTCCGCAATGGCCGCACAGAGATTCTTGTAGCAACGGATGTGGCTGCCAGAGGTATCGATGTGGATGATGTGGACGCAGTATTCAATTATGACCTGCCTCAGGATGATGAATATTACGTACACCGTATCGGCAGGACAGGTCGTGCGGGCAAAACAGGCAAAGCTTTTACATTTATCACAGGGCGCGAATTCTATAAGCTTAAGGATATCCAGCGTTATTGCAGGACAAAGATCATGGCCAAGCAGGTGCCGTCCCTGAATGATGTGGCTAATGTGAAGGCTGACAAGATTTTTGAGAAGGTGACAGGTATGATCGATGAAGAGGATCTGAAGCCTTATATCCGTATGATCGAGGAGAAGCTTGAGAAGGATGATTACACGACGCTGGATATGGCGGCTGCTTTCCTGAAAATGGCCCTGGGTGATGATAATGGTGAAAAAAGCGTAGAAGTTGATGATTTTGGAGATACAGGTGCAGAGGATGGAATGGTACGTCTGTTTATCAATATTGGCAAAAATCAGAAGGCAAGGCCGGGGGATATTCTCGGTGCTATTGCAGGTGAGACCGGTATTGCCGGAAGCCTGATCGGTACCATTGATATGTATGATAAGTATACATTTGTGGAGGTACCGAGAGAATATGCCAAAGAAGTGCTGGTGGCCATGTCCAGTGCCAAGATCAAGGGCCGTTCCATTAATATTGAGCCTGCCAACAGAAAATAATTTGGAATCAGTCAGAAAGTGGTGATTGGAATGGATACAAAAGATTATGAACAGAATATGCCGGATGGTGTTCAGACGCAGGTTCATCCGGATGTTGTGGAATATGTTGCATCGCGGATGCCGGACATGGATGATCTGTTTGATGTGGCGGAACTATTTAAAGCTTTTGGAGATTTGACAAGGGCGAAGATCATCTGTGCTCTGACCCAGTCGGAGATGTGCGTCAGTGATCTGGCCGTTCTTCTGGAGATGAATCAGTCGGCTGTGTCTCATCAGCTTCGTATGCTGAAACAGGCCAGATTGGTGAAGACGCGCAGGGATGGCAAGGTTCGGTATTATTCTCTGGCAGATGAGCATATCCAGAAATTGTTCCAGGTGGCTTTTGAACATATTCTGGAAGAATAATTGATTGGAAATTATTGGTAATTTTTACAAAAATTCATACAATTATTAAAAAAAAGGCGTGATTTCTCTTTGAATATATGGTATACTGTAGTAAAATAAAGGCAAGTCATGGGGAAATTAACGGGGGATTGATCTTTATGGTAAGTGCACAGGTACAGATTCATACACTGCACGGCCTGCATCTGCGTCCGGCGGGAGAATTGGCAGAACATGCTTTGAAGTACCGCTGCAAGGTGATGCTCTCACACGGGGATAAGGAAGTGAGTGCCAAGAGCCTTCTTGGCGTATTAAGCCTTTGCATTCGGCAGAATACGGAGATAACAGTTAGCTGCGATGGCATGGACGAAGAGGAAGCTCTGGCGGGTATGATTGAATTTATAGAACATTTATATTGATCCATATATGGAAGAGAAGCTGGAAGGACAGTCATTAGACTGTCCTTTTTATATTGTGACTGCGGCAGGAAAGGACGGCGAGAAAATGGAACGTGAATACATCTATGATCATGAGGAGGATACTTGTGCGGATATTGTGATCAGCGGTCGGATATTTGATGAAAATGGGAAAAGCAGAAACGGTGCTCTGGCAATCAGGGACGGGCGGTATATGGCGATCGGGGATTGTGATGAGATATCGCAGCATATTGGGTTGGAGACAATTATGTGTGGTTATAAAAATAAATCTGTTCTGGCAGGATTGTACAGCACAGCAACAGGTATCGAAGTGGAGGAGATGGGAAACAATTACCGGACAGAGGGCAATTATCAGATTATTACAGATGGCCGGATGACAATGAAACCGGGAGAGCCGGCTAACCTTGTGGTTTACGATGAACAGGCCGAGGACTATTCTGAAAGTATTTTCAGAAATGCGAAAGTCTTATTGAAAATAGTTGATGGAAAAATTGTATACAGAAAAAAAGAAAGGGTAAAAAAAGCAGCCTTCAGTATCTGACAGGCCGTAAAAAGAGGGAGGCCGGACGGCTATTGGGGAACCGTCCGGCGAATGTTATGAAAAAATCAAACTGCATAGCAATCATCTGCTTGATTACTATGGCCTTATTATAATCAGAAAATGTGTTCAAAATTTGTCCTTCAGATAAAAGAAATCTAAAGAAACTCTTAATCAAATCTAATCATCTGGGGTTCCTTCATCAGAATCCTGCTTATCGGAATTATTTTTTTCACTGAATATTCTGTAAATAAGTATGTACCCATAGAGCATGACAGGAATAATAACTGTAC
>JBJEJD010000148.1:0-7648 GCA_051877705.1 Coprococcus sp.
AAAGAGATATGTATGAGGAGATACCGGCACCTTGCTTTGATTATGAGACGATGCACTATATTTATGACCAGAATAACAGGAAAATACGCGTGTACAAGGATGCAAATGCCCGGTTGACCCTGGCAGATTTTTATGCCAAATTGGCTCTGAATTATCCGGGAAAAGATGATTAAAATAGGCATTATTACTTGTTGATAGCAATATGCACAAGCGCTGAAAAAGAATTATAAATTATATTGACAAAATTTAATATGGTCGCTATAATTAAATAAGAAATTCAATAAATTCAGATGAAATTAAATAAAAACATGTTTAAGTTGTATATTATTTAACAAATAAACACAAAAAAACAGGCGATATGATATAATAATGAGAAGGGTTAAGTAAGAATATATACTAAATATTAATTTAATAATCTGAATTTATCATCTGAATTTTAATATTATAATTTAACCAGGAGCTGGTGCAGAGAATGAGATCAGGCAAGCCATATAAAGACAGGGACCGTGAAATGATTCGGAAACAATGGTCATCGTTTAGCCTGACAGAAAAATGTCAGTATATATGGTTCTATTACAAAGTTTATTTAATTGTAGGTATAATTCTGACGGTTTTTGCTATTTTCCTGATAGAGGATATCAGAGAGAAGAATCCGGATGAAGCCTTCTATGTTATGGTCCTGGATCATGAACTGGATGAGGAGCGGATCATGAATCTGCAGTTGAAGCTGGCGGCTGAATTGAATGTAGATTCGGATACAGCAGAATGTGTGATAGAGACGGCTTATTCCGGCAGCGGAAATGCTGAAAGCGCAGCGACAGTATCGGCTTACATGCAGGCGGGACGCGTGGATCTTCTCATTGCACCGGAAGAGAAATTCAATATGTATGCATCCACGGGGTATCTGAAGCCGTTATCTCTTCCGGAATATGGAGAGATACTTCAGAATGTGGACAAGTCATTGTTGTTTTATGCCACTGAAGTTGATTACAGTCAGGGAGGCGCGGTTCGGAATATTCCGTTCAATCCTCATGAACAGACTTCGGATTCGGAATGCTATGGTATTTATCTTACTGATGGTGAGTTTGCAGGGATGGTTCTGGGAATCATGGTCAATTGCAGCCATGAGGAACAGGTTACAGCAGGTGTACGTTTCTTTTTGAAGTAACATGTATATATAGTGGATTCACTTATATAATAAAATTTTTCTATTAATGAAAGGAGAAGAAGAAAAATGAAAAAGATGAAGAAGTTTTTTGCAGCTGTTTTAGTTGGTTTAATGACAGTGAGCGTGCTTGCAGGCTGCGGCGGCTCCGGTACAACAACTGATACAAAAGCAGCAGGGGAAACAGAAGCAGCAGGAGGCGAAACAGAAGCATCCGGAGATGACGCAATGGCAGCTTTAAAGGCAGTTGCCGATGTTGGCTATGACGGCGAGCCTGTTAATCTGACATTCTGGGGGTTATCTACAAGACAGGAAGGTCTTGAGGCTATGACAGCAGTGTTCAATGAGGCTAATCCAAACATTAACGTGACAGTATCCTACTATGATACAGACGGTATCAAAGATGCATGTAAGACAGCAGCACAGTCCGGATCCATGCCATCTATGTGGTTCAACTGGGGCGGTGCTCTTGGACAGTATTATGTAGATAACGGTGTTACATATGATCTGACACAGTATGCCGCAGACAATGGCTGGGCAGATACTTTTAATGAAGGTGCTCTTTCTCTTTGTACATTAGGCGGTCAGATCTGTGGTTATCCAACATCCTACAATGTAATTGGTATGTACTACAGAACAGATATCTTCGAACAGTACAATATTGAAATTCCTACAACGATGGATGAATTTACACAGGTTTGTGCAACTCTGAAGGAAAATGGTATTACACCTATTTCAACTGCCGGATTAAACGGATGGCATGTAATGCGTCTTGTAGAACAGTATATTGAGTATGAAGCAGGTACTGAACTTCATGATCAGTTACAGGCTCTTGAAACAAGCTGGGATTGCGAAGCAGTTGTAAATGCACTTACAACTTACCAGGAATATTGCCAGAATGGTTACTATCCGGATGGTTTTGTTACAGCCAGCCCTGATGATACAATGATGGCTTTCGGTATGGGTACAGCAGCAATGGATATCCAGGGTCAGTGGTATGACGGTACATTGAATAATAATGGTGTATCTCTTGATAATGTAAGCTGGTTCCCGTTCCCGAACGGAACAGGCCGTATGTCTGCTTTTGCTGAGATGGTACAGTTTAATGGCAAGCTTACTGATGATGAATTAAAGGCAGCTATGCTTTATACACAGTTTATGAATACACCTGAAGCTGCAGCAGCATATCCGAACTGCTTCAATCTGCCTCTGCCTACAGCAGATGCTGAAATGCCGGATGCTTCTATTCAGCCGAATGTTGGTCCGATGATCGAGTACAGTGCTGAGGGCGGTACATTCACTATTACAGACCAGGCATTCCCATCTGAAGTAGCAGATGTTCTGTTCAGCTGCCAGGATGCTATTGCAGGCGGTACAATGCAGCCGGCTGAAGCAGCCAAGAAGATTCAGGAAGCAATTGAGGCTTATAAAGCAAAATAATCATTATTTATGGTAAAACACAACCATCTTTCTCAATCAGTAAAAGGCGTAAGCCTTATGGGAGAGGGGGAGGGGACATACAGCAGACGAGATGTACAGGCATTTATCAGATGATCCTGTGGACGGAGCTGTATGTCCCTGAGAAGAGGTTTATCGAAGAGGAGGTTGTGCATTGAATGGATAAATCAAAAAGAGATATATCTCCGTATTTATTTATGCTGCCGGCGTTCATTATTTATATATCTGTCATTGTCTTTCCGGTTTTTTATTCACTCTATATCAGTTTTCACAGCGGTACCGGTATTGGCAGTATGAGTTTTGTCGGATTAAAAAATTACACCCAGTTAGTCGGTGATCCGATTTTCTGGATGTCCCTGAAGCATACGGTTATCTGGATTGTTCTTACAGTCTGTGTGACAATGACTGTATCGCTGATGTTTGCCGTGTTATTAAATAAGGAGTTCAGAGGAAGAACTTTCTTTCGTGCATTTTTCTATTTCCCTAGCGTTATCGCTATCATTGCGGTAGCTATTATCTGGAGATGGATTTATAACCCTCAGATCGGTTTCATTAATCAGTTCTTCAAATTATTGGGTATTAACTATTCCCAGACATGGCTGTCCAATGAAAAAACGGTTATTATTGCCCTGTTTATTGCTGCCTTATGGCAGGCGGTAGGACAGCCGATGATTTTGTTCCTGGCCGGTCTGCAGGGTATTTCTCCGGAGGTTATGGAGGCGGCTTCGATTGACGGTGCCAATGGTGTCCAGAAGTTTTTCCGCATCACGATTCCGCTTTTGAAGGATACTTTTGTAACGGTTATCTGTACACTGGTTATTGCAGCCATGAAGGTCTATGATATTGTTAAAGGTCTTACAGACGGCGGCCCGAATAATGCCTCACAGATGTTGGCTACCTATATGTACAATCAGGTATTCCAGTATAATAATGTGGGATATGGTACTGCAATTGCAATTGTTATGGTTGTTATCATGATGTTTGTTATCGTTCCATACCTGTCCTTTACAGCGAGAGAGAAGTAGGGGGGTGACAGAATGAATGCAAAATCCAAGAAAATAGCAGGAATAACTGCCAGATATGTCATTTTGATTATTCTGGCACTTCTGTGGATCGTTCCGATAATTACGCTGGTATTGACAGCTATCAAGGCACAGTCTGATTTCTTCAACGGACTCGGTCTGTTCCAACTGCCGGAGAATATTGCCTGGAGTAATTTCACGAATGCTGTAACGAAAGGCCGGTTATTTCTTTATATGAAGAATGACCTGATCATCAGCTGCCTGAAGGTGCCGCTGGGTATCTTTGTGTCAGCTATGACAGCATTTGCCCTGACAAGACTTAATCTGAAGAACAGAACGGCATGGCTTATATTTTTCCTCCTTGGCATGATGCTGCCTATGCAGATCGCTCTGGTTCCGATCAGTATTATTTATAACAAGCTGAATCTGATTAATACATATTTTGGTCTGTTCTATGTATATATCGGTTTCGGTGTATCTTTCATGATTCTGATCCTTCATGGGTTTTTTAAGAGTATTCCGAAGGATATTGATGAAGCGGCTTATATTGATGGCGCTTCGAAATGGCAGACATTTATAAGAATCATTCTGCCAATCGCAAAACCGGCTCTGGCAACTCTGTTGATCACAGACTTTCTGGCTACGTGGAACGAGTATTTGCTCGCTTCCGTTATCATCAATGATAATGCTTTAAAAACAGTGCCTGTAGGTCTGATGACTTTCGTCGGTGAGCATGGTACAGATTATGGTTATCTGTGCGCGGGTGTACTGGTATCGGTTATCCCGGTTATGGTCGTATATCTGGCATTCCAGAGATATTTTGTCGAAGGTATGGCAGGAGCAGTAAAATAAATCTATATGCCTGTTGCAAAAGGGCCGCTTCATATTTTGCGGCCCTTGTAGAAACAGGCACTATTTATATCAGAAAACAGGATTGGGAAGATTTTATGAGTGTACTTATTAGTGTGACAAATACAGTTGAAAAATGGGGGGTTTTTGAGGCGGCTTTTAAAGGAAAGAGCTACGGCAACCCATTTGTTGATTATGAAATTAAAGGTGAGTTTACAGGAAAAAACGAACATAAATGTGTGGACGGCTTTTATGATGGAGAAGGTGTATACAGAATTCGTTTTATGCCATCCTTTGAAGGAACCTATCAATATAGAATATGGGGATCTTTTTCGGAAGAACCTGTGAATGAGGGAACATTTACTGTAACGCCGGCCGAAAAAGGTAATCACGGGCCGGTGCATGTGGCCAATACATTTCATTTTGCATATGAGGATGGAACGCCATATTATTCCATTGGTACGACCTGCTATGTATGGGCGCTGCAGTCCATGGAGCTGCAGGAGCAGACATTGCAGACGTTAAAGGACAGTGCCTTCAATAAAATTCGTTTCTGCATTCTGCCAAAGCATTATGATTATAATCTCAATGAACCTTACAGCTATCCGTACGAAGGAACGCCGATGGACAGCTCGGTGCTGACAACAGATAATTTTAAAGAATATGACGGGTGTCCGGATGGCAATGACTGGGATTATACCAGATTCAATCCAAAACATTTTGCCCATCTGGAAAAGCGGATCAAAGATCTGATGGAACTTGGCATTGAAGCTGATCTGATTGTTATGCATCCTTATGACAGATGGGGATTTTCCATGATGACGAAGGAACAGGATGATCTCTACTGGCGCTATGTCATTGCAAGATTTTCTGCTTACAGAAATGTGTGGTGGTCGCTGGCTAACGAATATGATCTGATGCCGCAGAAGAGCCTGGAGGACTGGGAACGTTATGCTGCCATCATATGTGAAAAGGATGTTTATAATCACCTTCGGTCTATCCATAATTGTAAGAAAATCTATGATTACAAAAGACCATGGGTGACCCATTGCTCAATTCAGCGTATTGATCCGTATATGTCCGGTGAAATGGTGACTGAATGGCGGGAAATCTATCAGAAACCTGTTGTACTGGATGAGATTGTTTATGAGGGAAATATTGAGCATAACTGGGGGAATATCAGTGGAGAAGAGATGAACCGCAGATTCTGGGAAGGTGCAGTCCGGGGCGGTTATCCGGGACATGGAGAAACTTATCTGGCCAAAGATAGAATCCTGTGGTGGTCCCATGGCGGTGTGCTTAAGGGCACAAGTCCGGAACGATTCAAATTCCTGCTCCGGATTTTAGAAGAGACACCGGGGCATGGCCTGAAGCAATTGGTACATCCATTCCGGGAAGATATCGTCGCAACGGTTGACAGTCCGATTCCGATACCATATTATATTTATTATTACGGGTATCGCCGGCCTGCTTTTAAAGAATATGAGTTTGATGATGACAGGGAATATGAGGTTGAGATTCTCGATACATGGAATATGACAATAACAAAATGCGGTACATATAAAGGCAGATTTAAAATAGAACTGCCTGGCAAGGAGTACATTGCAGTCAGGATTTATGAGAAAGGCCTGTTGAATGAATGAGATTATTTTTTAATATTGACTCTCCGTTCTGGAGGGTGATGGGATTTATAGGGGATCTGGTACTGTTGAATCTGTTGTTTATATTGACATCTATTCCGGTTTTCACCATAGGTGCATCTATAACAGCCCTGACTTCCGTGGAATTTCGGATGATTGAAAAACGGACAGATTTTGTTGCCAGAGATTATTTCAGTGCATTTAAGGAAAATTTTAAAAACAGTACCATTATCTGGATTGTGTTTGCTGTGTTTTTAATCATATGTGTTCTGAATATTAATCTTGTCTATAATACGAATCCTGATAATAGAAATATGATCATGATTATTCTTGGAATTGCCATGTTTTTTGTGACAATGACAGTCATGTACAGTCTGGCAATGCAGGCCCGTTTTGTTAACAGTTTGAAGGACACGGTAGTGAAAGCCTTTATGATAGGCCTTTCAGGGTGGCCGTATACCATTGTCATGCTGTTAATAATGATTGTTTGTGCGGGTATCAGTGTTCAGACTGTGGGTTCTATTATTATTGCTGTTCCGATCTGGATTCTCATTGGCTTCAGTGGTATTGGTTATTTATGTAATATTATGTATCTGAGGGTATTTCGTAAAGTGACTGCCAGGGAAGATTTGCCGAAGGATGCAGTGGAAAGTCCGTTGGTGAGGGGAATTTACAGTGATGGTGGCCGGAAACGGGATAAAATAAAGAAGAAAAAAGAATGATAACATAAAAGGGAGGTATCATGATGGATGTAAAACAGCTGGTTAAAGATATGACCTTGGAGGAAAAAGCTTCGCTTTGTTCAGGCGCGGATTTCTGGCATACAAAGGCAGTTGAGCGTCTGGAAATACCGGCAATGATGGTCAGTGACGGTCCTCATGGACTCAGAAAACAAGATGAGAAAGCAGACCATCTGGGTATGAATGAGAGTATAAAGGCGGTTTGTTTTCCGGCAGGATGTGCCATGGCCGCGTCTTTTGACCGTGAGCTGATCTATAAGATCGGAGAAGTTATTGGCAATGAATGTCAGGCTGAATCACTGGGAGTTGTTCTCGGACCGGCCATGAACATTAAACGTTCTCCATTGTGCGGCAGAAATTTCGAGTATTTCAGCGAAGATCCGTATCTGGCGGGAGAGCTGGCGGCCAGTCATATTAATGGCGTACAGAGCCAGCATGTCGGTACCAGCGCAAAGCATTATCTGGCCAATAATCAGGAACACCGCCGTATGTCCTCGGATTCCAGAATAGATGAACGGACGATGAGGGAGATTTATCTGCCGGCTTTCGAAACAGCTGTAAAAAAAGCACAGCCATGGACGATTATGTGCTCCTATAACCGTGTTAATGGTGAATATGCTTCTGAAAATCATTATACACTGACAGATATCCTGCGTGATGAGTGGGGTTTTAAAGGCTTTGTGGTATCGGATTGGGGTGCAGTCAATGACCGCGTAAAAGGTGTGGCAGCCGGACTGGATCTGGAAATGCCGGGATCTGGCGGTATCAATGATG
>JBJEJD010000148.1:7748-9124 GCA_051877705.1 Coprococcus sp.
GGTGTGGCAGCCGGACTGGATCTGGAAATGCCGGGATCTGGCGGTATCAATGATGCCAAAATTGTAGAAGCTGTTAAAAATGGTACACTTGATGAGGCTGCTGTAGACCTTGCGGCAGAACGCATTCTGAATATTGTTTATGAATTTGTGGAAAATCAGAATAAGGCTGCTGTGTGGGATAAAGAAGCAGATCACGCTTTCGCAAGGGAGGCTGCGACAGAGTGTATGGTACTGCTGAAGAATGAGCATCAGGCATTGCCGCTTAAAAAGGGCAGCAGGGTTGCATTTATTGGTGAATTTGCAGAAAAGCCGCGTTTCCAGGGTGGCGGCAGTTCACATATCAACTGCTTTAAGGTGGAGTCTGCTCTTGAATCAGTACAGGACTGTCAGATAGCCTATGCGAAGGGTTATTCCCTTGATGAAGATATTGTGGATGAAACATTGATCGCGGAAGCAGTGGCACTTGCGCAAGATGCTGAGGCGGCCGTAATTTTCGCGGGGCTGCCGGATTCCTATGAATCGGAAGGTTATGACAGAACCCATATGCGGATCCCTGAAGGACAGAATGAGCTGATTCGTCGTGTGGCGGCGGTCAATGCCAATACAATCGTTGTACTTCATAATGGATCTCCGATTGAAATGCCATGGGCAGAGGATGTGGCTGCTATTCTGGAGGTTTATCTGGGAGGCCAGGCTGTTGGCGCTGCTACAGTCGATGTCTTATACGGTGACAGGAATCCGGGCGGCAGATTGCCGGAGACCTTCCCGAATAAATTAGAAGATAATCCATCCTATTTATATTATTTTGGCGAGGGTGATGTGACAGAATATCGTGAAGGTGTTTTTGTTGGTTATCGCTATTATGATAAGAAGAAAATGGATGTATTGTATCCTTTTGGTCATGGCCTTTCATATACAACATATGCTTACAGCAATTTAAAACTGGACAAAAAATCCATATCGGATAAGGAAAAGATAACGGTATCTGTAGATGTGGAGAATACAGGTCATGTTGACGGAAAAGAAGTTATACAGCTTTATGTGGCACCACAGACAGAAGGTGTTATCCGTCCGGAAAAGGAATTGAAAGGCTTTGCAAAGATTGCATTAAAGTCAGGGGAAAAACAGACGGTTACATTTGAACTGGATGGCAGAGCTTTTGCCTATTGGAATACACAGATTCATGATTGGTATGTTCAAACCGGCGATTATAAGATTCTTATTGGGAAGTCTTCCAGAGATATCGTCTGTGAAGATACAGTGACAGTTACATCTACAAAAGTGATTCCGATGCATTATGATGAAAATTCGCTGTTCGGGGATCTTATGGCAGATGAAAAAGCCATGAAGATACTGGAACCATATATGGATATGAT
>JBJEJD010000148.1:9224-11452 GCA_051877705.1 Coprococcus sp.
ATCTTATGGCAGATGAAAAAGCCATGAAGATACTGGAACCATATATGGATATGATCGCAAAAGCTATTGGAGGCAGTGGAGAAGACGAAAACAGTTCTGCGCGGGAAGCAATATCCGAGGATATGGTAATGGCTATGCTGCGCTACATGCCGCTGCGAGGTGTGCGTTCATTCTGCGGTGATGCATTGACAGAGGATGATTTTCAGAAGATTTTGAAGGCATTACAGTCATAGAACGAAAACTATTGTTCAGGTAAAAAAACGTATTAAAAAATACACCATCCCTCTTGACAAATATCAGGGATGGTGATATTTTTATGTACAGAAGATGTTAGCACTCCAATATGTTGAGTGCTAACAACAGAAAAGGAAGTGATGAATCGGATGGAACTGGATCAACGGAAGATCAAGATTTTGAATGCCATTATACAGACGTATCTTGAAACGGGTGAGCCTGTGGGATCTCGTACTATTTCCAGGTTCACCGATTTGAAGCTCAGTTCAGCAACCATCAGGAATGAGATGTCAGATCTTGAAGAGATGGGATATATTTTACAGCCCCATACCTCAGCGGGGCGTATTCCTTCTGATAAGGGCTACCGCTTCTATGTTGACAATCTGATGAAGGCCAAGACGGAGGAGGTTGTCAGACAGAATGAGATGATGGTCCAGAAGGTTGATAAGCTTGAACAGGTTCTCAAGCAGGTGGTTAAGCTTCTGGCAGTCAATACGAATTATGCTTCTCTGATTACGGCTCCTCAGAGCAGGAAGAACAAGCTGAAGTTCATTCAGCTGTCACAGGTGTCAGATGATCAGCTTCTGGCTGTTATGATGCTTGAGGGCAACATTATCAAGAACAGGATTCTCACAGTGGATGAATTGGTTGAGAAGGAAGAGGTTGTGAAGCTGAATCTGCTGCTGAACACTTATCTCCAGGGCCTGAGCCTTCAGGAGATCAATATGGAGCTGATTCAGACAATGAAGCGTCAGGCACAGGGCCACAGGAATATTATCAGCGAATTGATCGATACGATTGTGGAAGCCATTCAGGAAGAAGATGATACTGAGATCTATACAAGCGGTACGACGAATCTTCTGAAGTATCCGGAACTGGGAGACAGGGAGAAGGCCGGACAGCTGCTATATGCGCTGGAAGAGAAGCAGGGACTCAATGAACTGATCGCAGCCGGTGAGGGAAGCGAAGAGAAGCATGGCATACAGGTATATATCGGATCAGAATCGCCGGTACAGTCTATGAAGGACTGTAGTATTGTTACTGCAACCTATGAATTGGAAGAAGGCGTACAGGGAACGATAGGTATTATCGGTCCAAAGCGAATGGATTATAAGAAGGTTGTGGATAATCTGGAGACAGTGATGACGCAGCTGGATGCAATATTTAAAAAAGACAAATATGACAATCAGAATGAATAAAGAGGTGACATGATTTGGCAGAGAATCAGGAAAATAAAGATAAAGATTTAGAACAGCCTGCCGGTGAACAGAACGCTCCTGAAGAGACGGAGACTTCGGAAGGGGAAGCAAAGACAGAGGACACTGCTGCAGAAGAGGACGCAGAGGCAGAGAAGCCGGAAGATGGAGCTGAAGACAAAAAGCCGAAGTTCTTCAAGAAAGACAAGAAGGATAAAAAGGATGCCGAGATTGAGGAACTGAAGGACAGACTGATGCGTCAGATGGCTGAATTTGATAATTACAGAAAACGTACTGACAAGGAGAAAAAACAGAATTATGAAATCGGTGCAGCTGATTTTATTCTGAAGATCCTTCCGGTGGTTGATAATTTTGAAAGAGGCCTGAGTGCCATGACAGAAGCTGATAAGGAAACATCTTTTGCTCAGGGCATTGAGATGATCTACAAGCAGCTGACCAAGGTCCTGGAGGATGAAGGCGTAACTGTGATCGAGGCTCAGGGCAAGGAATTTGATCCGATGCTTCACAATGCAGTCATGCAGCAGCCTAGTGAAGAATATGAATCCGGTATTGTGATTCAGGAACTTCAGAAGGGCTATAAATACAAGGACAGAGTTATCAGACACAGTATGGTCATGGTGGCAGAGTAACAGACAACAACTTTTAATATAATATATATTGGACATTTACAGGAGGTAATATTATGAGTAAAATCATTGGTATCGATTTAGGAACAACAAATTCATGTGTAGCAGTTATGGAAGGCGGCAAGCCGGTAGTTATCGCCAATACAGAGGG
>JBJEJD010000149.1:0-11373 GCA_051877705.1 Coprococcus sp.
AAAAATAAAATATTTAAAAACTTTCCCGGGATGGTATTGATTTTATAAATTGAAGGCTATACAATAAAAAGGATGCCGGACGGCAGATTTTTACAATGTTTTTAACTGTTAATGACTGATAGATGTGAAGGAGGCATGCCATATGGCAAAGATTGATATTATTTCCGGTTTCCTGGGAGCAGGAAAGACTACTTTAATTAAGAAACTTCTTGAAGAGGCTTTCAAGGGTCAGCAGGTCGTGCTGATTGAGAATGAATTTGGTGAGATTGGTATTGATGGTGGTTTTCTTAAAGATGCGGGCATCAATATTACAGAGATGAATTCCGGCTGTATCTGCTGTTCTCTGGTTGGTGACTTTGGTACAGCTTTGAAAGATGTTATTGCAAAGTTCCATCCGGACAGAGTTATCATCGAACCGTCAGGCGTAGGTAAATTATCCGATGTTATCAAGGCAGTACAGGGTGTTGCGCAGGATGCGGATATTGAGCTGAACAGCCTTGTAACAGTTGCCGATGCCAATAAGTGCAAAATGTACATGAAGAATTTCGGTGAATTTTACAATAATCAGGTGGAGAGCGCCCATACGATCGTTCTCAGCCGTACCCAGAATGTGAAACAGGACAAACTGGAAGCATGTGTGGCTTTGCTCAGGGAGCATAATAAAGATGCTGCTATCATTACAACACCATGGGATGATCTGACAGGGGCACAGCTTCTGGCAGCTATGGAGAAGCCGGTTTCCCTGGCGGATATGATCATGGAGGAAGAGGAGATCTGCCCTGTATGCGGCCATCACCATGATCATGATGATCATGACCATGAACATCATCACCACGACCACGATGAGCATGACCATGAGCATCATCACCATGACCACGATGAGCACGAGCATGAGCATCATCACCACGACCACGATGAGCATGACCATGAACATCATCACCACGACCACGATGAGCACGAGCATGAGCATCATCATCACGATCATGATGACCATTGTGGATGCGGTCATGACCATGATCACGACCATCACCATCATCATGCAGATGAAGTATTTACAAGCTGGGGTAAGGAAACACCGCGTAAGTATACAAAGGATGAAGTTGAAAGCATCCTGAAGGCCCTGTCTGAGAGTGATGAGTATGGCGTGATCCTTCGTGCCAAGGGCATGCTTCCGAGCGCGGACGGTACATGGATCTATTTTGATATGGTACCAGAAGAGTACGAGATCCGTGAAGGTCAGCCGGAGTATACAGGCCGCCTCTGTGTGATTGGTTCAAAAATTGATGAGACGAAGCTGGAGAAGTTGTTCTTACTGTAATCATAAGACATATAAACTAAATCATTAAGCGAAAAAAGCGCATGTTTTTCTTATTGGAGGGGCATGGGCTTTTTTGTGTTTAGGATACCTGCAGAGGATTGGTTGACAAGTTTTAAATAAAAAGGTATAATATCACCAAATTAATGCGGGTACGTTTTAATGTGCTAAAACAAGGAAAGGGATACCAGAATGAAAAAGAATATTAAAAAAACGATTGCGACAATTTGTGCATTTGTAATGGTTGCCGGGCTGATGGCTGGCTGTGGCAGTAAAGAGGAAACAGCCGCAGGAGCAGGTACAGAAGCAGGCGGTGCAGCGGAGACAGCAGAAAAGACTGAAGATAAGACTTTAGTGGTGGCAGTGGCCGGTACACCGAAACCATATAATTATGTGGATGAGAATGGCAATCTGGCAGGCTATGAGATTGATATGCTCAATGAGATGGCAGAGAGGCTGGGATATACCCTGCAATATGAAGTGACAGAATTTGAGTCTATGTTTGCGGGTCTTGATTCCGGACGTTACAATTTGATTATTGGTAATATTTCCAAGAAGCCTGAGCGCGAGGAGAAATATCTGTTCAGCAGCAAGCCTTACTTTAAGAATAAGATCGTTCTGATCACAGCTCCGGATAATACGGAGATTGCGACTATTGATGATCTGGGTGGCAAGAGAGTGCCTGCTGGTTCCGGACGTGCCAATGCACTTTTTATGGAGAGCTATAATGAGCAGAATCCGGACAATCCGATTGATATTCAGTATACAGATGCAGATGCCAGTGAAGCTTTGATCGATCTTCACAATGGACGATATGATGCCTGCATTTACAATCAGACATATGTAACGAATGTTACAGCAGAATATGGCTATGAGTTTACTGTACATGAGATTCCAAATGCAGATGAAATTGAGATTCCTGAAGCATGGATCCTTTTCAGCAAGAGTGAGACAGATCTGCAGGCAGAATTTGATCAGGCCCTGGCCGATATTAAAGCGGATGGAACACTGAGCCAGTTAAGTATAGATTACTTTGGAGATGACTACGTTCCTCAGGATTAATATGAATGAATAAAATCTGAACGAGGCTGTTTCATTATCTGTTTGGCCGATTCTGCAGCTGACAATCTGTTTGCAGAGGTTGGCAGATGGTGAAACAGCCTCGTTCTTATTGGTTTCTGAGTGAAAAAGGAACTATATGACAGAATGACAATTTTGGAGGCAGGTGACATTATTATGGAAAATATTTTTAAGCCGTCTGTCATTGGTGAGGCGGTAAAGGAGCTTCTTCCTTCTATTCCTGTTACACTGGAAATTGCGGTGGTTGCTGCGATTCTCGGTATTATTATAGGTTTTATACTGGCGCTTTTTCGAATTAAAAAATGGCCGGTTCTCTCACAGCTGGCAACACTTTACATTTCTTTTATGCGCGGAACACCGCTGCTTGTACAGATTTTCTTGTCTTATTATGGTATCCCGATGATGTTTAATATACTGAATTACCAGTTTGGAACATCATTCAATATTAACAGAGTTCCGAGTATGGTTTTTGTGTTTGTAGCATTTTCAATGAATGAAGCCGCCTATATGGCGGAAACAATCAGAGCTTCTATCCTGTCTGTGGACACCAAAGACATAGAAGCCGCCCATTCTATTGGTATGACGGGAGGTCAGACCATGCGGCGTGTTATCATACCGCAGGCTATGATCGTAGCAATACCGAATCTTGGCAATAGTATGATTAGCCTTGTAAAATCAACGTCTTTGGCATTTACCATTGGTGTTATCGAGATGATGGGCAAGGCCAAGGTCATTGCCGGAAGAAATATGCGTTTCTTTGAGGTATATATCGGACTGGCATTATTGTACTGGCTGATGTGTATCCTTATTGAATTCGGGGTACATAAGCTGGAGAAAAAGTTTAATATTCTTGACAGAAAGGTGGAGGACAATGATCAGGCTTGAGGGAATCGAGAAATCCTTTGGCAGCAATCATGTGCTGCGGGGAGTTGATTTGACAGTGGATACCGGAGAAGTGGTATCGATTATTGGCGCCAGCGGCAGCGGGAAATCCACATTTCTGCGTACGATTAATTTTCTGGAGCCGGCAGATGCGGGAATTATTACTCTGGATGAGATAAAAGTGGATACAAAGAAAGCTGATAAAAAAGATATACTGGCATTGTGTCGGAATACGGCCATGGTATTCCAGTCATATAATCTGTTTCGCCACAGAACGGCATTGGAAAATGTTATGGAGGCACTGACTGTTGTTCAGGGTAAGAGCGTCCAGGAGGCAAAAGAGATTGCTGTGGCACAGCTGGAAAGGGTCGGATTGTCGGATCGGTTGAATTATTATCCGCATCAGCTCTCGGGTGGTCAGCAGCAGCGTGTTGGCATTGCCCGGGCACTGGCCATTGGGCCCCGTGTGATGCTTCTTGATGAGCCGACTTCTGCTCTGGATCCGGAGATGGTAGGCGGTGTTCTGGATGTTATTCGTTCTATTGCAGAACAGGGATTGACCATGATTATCGTGACTCATGAAATGAATTTTGCCCGTGAAGTATCTGACAGAGTTGCTTTTTTTGCGGATGGCAGTATTCTGGAGATTGGAGAGCCGGAAGAACTGTTTGAGCATACCCGTGAGGAGCGGACAAAACAGTTTTTGAAAAATATGCTGTCACATTAGTTATTGATACGAATTAAAAATGAAAAGAGGAATAAAATAGATGCGTTTTATTGTCTGTGGTGATGCTTTGTTTTCCAGCAGAAATCTGGTACAGCGTTTGGATAAAAAATTAGTGAACTGGCTGCAGGACGCGGATGGCGCTTTTGCCAATGCGGAATTTTGCACACCTGAACCGGAGACTCCTCCGGCCTGTGGAAGGGGATATATGACATCAGTACGTCCGGCTACACTGGATGAGTTTGCTGATTTAAAAATCAGGATGGTTGGTTTTGTGAATAATCATACAGGTGATTATGGATGGCAGGGGGTTCTGGATACCATGCGGGCGGCCAGGAACAGGAATCTGATTCCCTGTGGTATCGGAAGGAATCTTTATGAAGCACGTCTTCCACAGTTCCTTGATACACCGTCGGGACGCGTGGGTATTGTGGCAACATCTTCGACACGTTCGGAAGTGTTTGCGGCCAGCAATGCGGGAGGGGGCGCTGCAGCGAGGCCGGGTTCCAATCCGCTGAGATGGGGACGGGCTTATGTTCTTCCGGATGAATTGTTTGAACAGCTTCATCAGATTGATGTGGCTCTCGGTACCCGTGAGAGTATGGATGAGGGCTGCCGCGTTGAAACTTATCCGCCGCAGGGGCAGGATAGTTTTCGTTTTGGTTCACTCTTTGAGGGCTGTCTGCAGATAGAGAGGGGAGACAGAGCCTATGTGAGAACCTATGTCAATGAGAAAGATGCTTCAGAGATTCTGAAAAGTATTGCTGATGCGAAGAAACGGTCAGATTTGACAGTTTTCAGTCTCCATACCCATGAGGGACTCAATGAAAACTGGTATGCCAAACAGCCGCCGGAATTCATTGAGAAGATGGCGCATGATGCAATCGATGCAGGTGCCGATGTGGTAGTTGGCCATGGCGCCCATTTTCTTCGGGGAGTGGAGATTTATCATGGATGTCCGATATTTTACAATATTGGAAGTATTCTTATGGAGTTTGAGGCCGGTGAATCCATCATTGCACCGGAGATGTATGAAAGTTATGGTTATGATGCAGATTGCCGTCCATCGGATCTGCATGCCAATCGGGCAAAGAATAAAGATGGAGATTTTATTGGATTCAATGCGGAACGCAGATTTTCTGAAAATGTTCTGCTTCAGATAGACCAGGTGGATGGCAGAATGTCTTATGCGTTGATGCCAATTGATCTTTGCATGGAAGCAGAGCGGCCATTGAGCCGCGGAATTCCGCAAATTGCTTCTCCGGCTGTTGCCAGGAAAATTGCAGCGGATATGACAGATTATAGTCAGCCTTACGGCACAGAGCTGTTCTACGACGAGAAGGACGGGATGATCCATATTGTCGGAATATAGTGTACAGGGACCTTAATAAATAATTTTTAAAAATTTTATTTATTAATTGTATTTATATGCTATCATATAAAAGATATTTGATTTTACTTGCAAAATTAGCAAAGTCGATAAGAAAGAATGGTGATAGATATGGATAAACTGGAAGTGCCTGTATATTTGATTACGGGGTTCCTTGAAAGCGGTAAGACATCTTTTTTACAGGAGATTTTTGAGAGTGGAGAGTTCGCTGATGGAGATAAAGGCCTTTTTATCAGCTGTGAGGAAGGCGAGGTCGAGATCGACGAGAAGGTAACGCTGGCCTGCAATATTGATACAGTGACACTGGAAGATGAAGAAGAACTGACAGCGGAATTCCTGGAGAACTGCAGGAATGTCTACAGACCAAAGCGTGTATTTGTAGAATATAATGGCATGTGGGATCCGGATACGATTCTGAATGTGGATATGCCAAAGGGATGGGATATTTACCAGATTGTAACGATGGTAGATGCCAGCACATTTGCGGTTTATTTGAATAATATGAAATCGATCATCGGGAATATGATCAAATGCACGGAACTGGTTATCTTCAACCGCTGTTCTGAGGAACAGGATCTGCCTATGTTCCGTCGGAATGTCAAGGCGCTGAATTCCAATATTCAGATGATGTTCGAGCATAAGGATGGCAGGATGATTGAACTTGGCAAGGATATTCCTCCATATGATCTGAATGCGGATATTATTGAAATCCGGGATGAGGATTATGGCATCTGGTATATGGATGCGGCCGATGACCGTGAACGTTACGATGGTAAAACTGTCAGGTTTACGGGAAGAGTGATGAAGAACCGCAAGTTCCCAAAAGGATATATGGTGCCGGGCAGAAAGGCTATGACCTGCTGTGCGGATGATATCCGTTTTATTGGTTTTTTGTGTAAGACTGCTCAGATCGATGATGTAAGGAATGGCCAGTGGGTGATGATAACAGCTAAAATAAAATACGAGAAGCGCCGGGAATATGGCGGCATAGGTCCTGTGCTTTATGCGACACAGCTGACACCTTCAGAAAAACCGGAAGAAGAACTGGTTTATTTTAATTAACAGTATGATAATCAGATCAGGAAGATAACGGGGGTGCAGTGTCTGCACCCCCCGCTTGTCTTTTTATACAGGGAGGATGAAAAAATCATGTCTTTTGTATTAAAACAGTATAATCCACCGGATTTTACACAGAAGTTTCTCAGGGAGGCTCCGGATGCCTGCCTGGAGCCGGCTCCCTTCGATACAGTGGCGCCGGAGAACTTTCATGCTATGAGTATCTATCCGGAATACTTTAAGATTCACGGAGAATGGCTTTTAGCTGAAGAGAGCCGCATGGACTGTGTGGCTGTCTATGAGGACGGCAGGATTTATGTGAGAGAGTTCCGTCACATCAGGAAGGGGGACCTGGTGGTGACTGGCAGAACCGAAGATGCCAGTGAAGGCATCTATGTCTATCCCTATGGTTTTGGAAAGCTGGATGCTAAAAAGGAAATTTTTGCATTTAGACAGACCCGTTCAAGGGAAACTGCTTTCTCCAGGGATTATGATGAGCTTTATGAGCTTCTTAATTATGAAAAAGAGCATGGGAATATTCTATGGGTCATGGGACCGGCTTTTTCTTTTGACGCAGATGCCCGGAATGCTTTTTCCAAGCTGATCGCCAATGGCTATGTGGATGGTCTGATGGCAGGGAATGCACTGGCGGTACATGATCTGGAGGGCGCTTATCTGAATACGGCGCTGGGGCAGGATATCTATACCCAGGAAAGTATGGAAAATGGACATTATCATCATCTGAGTACGATCAATCGTGTCAGGGGCTGTGGTTCCATAGAGAACTTTATTAAAGAGGAGCATATTGACAACGGAATTATTTATAATTGTGTCAAGTATGGCGTGCCTTATGTGCTTGCCGGATCTATCAGGGATGATGGACCACTGCCGGAGGTTTATGGCAATGTTTACGAGGCTCAGGATGCTATGCGTCATTGTGTGAGAAAAGCTACAACGGTGATCTGCCTTGCGACAATGCTGCATACGATTGCGACTGGCAATATGACACCTTCTTACCGTGTGCTGCCTGATGGAACTGTCAGAGAGGTCTATTTCTATTGTGTGGATATCTCTGAATTTACAGTTAACAAGCTGTCAGATAGAGGAAGTTTGTCTGCGCACGGTATTGTTACCAATGTACAGGATTTTGTCACCAATGTCTGCAAAGGTGTGGGAATACCCTTATAAGAGAAAAGGGGTGTATGATGAGCGAAAAAATCGTTTTTTGTAAAGGCGGAGGCTGCACGGCAAAATTAGGAGCCGGTGTTTTGAGCCGGGTATTGGAGAAGCTGCCCAAAGGGCCTCTGGATGAGAAGCTGATGGTTGGCTATGACAGCCGGGATGATGCTGCAGTTTATCGTATTTCGGATGATACGGCTATTGTGCAGACACTGGATTTTTTTCCGCCTATGGTGGATGATCCGTATACATTCGGAAAAATAGCGGCAGCCAATGCGCTCAGTGATATTTATGCCATGGGAGGCGAGGTGAAAACGGCCCTGAATATTGTCTGTTTTCCGGAGAACATGGATCTGAATATTCTGGGAGAGATTATGCGGGGCGGTTCTGAGAAGGTTATTGAAGCAGGAGGGACGCTGGCCGGCGGACATTCCATTGCAGACAGTGATGTAAAATATGGTCTGTCTGTTATGGGGGTTATCCATCCGGACAGGGTACTGACCAATAATAATGGGCACCCGGGGGATAAACTGATATTGACAAAAAAGCTGGGTGTGGGCATTATCTGTACAGCCAATCGTGTGGGAGAGGCTTCAGCAGAAGCTATGGAGGAGGCCATAGCTTCTATGACGACACTGAACAAGTATGCTGCAGAAATCTGCCGCAAATATGATGTTCATGCCTGTACGGATGTGACAGGTTTCAGTTTTCTGGGGCATCTTCATGAAATGCTGGATGGGAGGTTGGCCTGTCAGATTGAATCAGCGAAGGTGCCTGTTATTGAAGAGGCTCACCGTCATGCTGACGAATTTTTACTGACAGCTGCAGGACAGAGGAACCGGAATCATGTGGGAAGTCATGTGACATTTAAAGACATTTCATTTTCCATGGAAGAAATCCTGTTTGACCCACAGACATCGGGAGGGCTTCTGATGGCGGTAGCTGCAGATGAGGCCGAAAAACTGGAGGCTGAACTGCGGTCAGCGGGTATGCCTGCCCGGATCGTGGGTACTCTGACAGAGAAAAATGATACTGAGCGTGAAATTGTGGTATATTAAATCGACAAAAATTTAAGGAGGATATGTGATTATGCTTAAGCTGGTAGATGCCATGGGCGATGCCTGCCCTATCCCTGTTGTAAAAACAAAAAATGCCATCAAAGAGCTGAACGGGGCAGGTATGGTAGAGACACTGGTGGACAATGAAATTGCAGTGCAGAATCTGACTAAGATGGCACAGCAGAAAAATTATGGAGTCAGGTCTGAAAAACTGGGAGAGAACCAATACAGGGTAATCATGACAATCGGAGAAGCAGAAGGTGAGGCTGACAGCTCGGCGGTGGATCTCCCTGATGATGCACCGGTATGTATTCCGGATGCAAGAAAGGTTAATACGGTTGTGGTGATTTCGTCTTCATGCATGGGAACAGGTGATGATGAGCTGGGAGCAGTTCTCATGAAAGGATTTATCTATGCGCTGTCCCAGCAGGAAGAACTTCCGACGACGATCCTGTTTTATAATGGCGGCGCAAAGCTGACCTGTGAAGATGCTCCGACGCTGGAAGATCTGAAATCCCTGGAAGCTCAGGGGGTAGAGATCCTGACCTGCGGTACGTGTCTGAATCATTATGGCCTGACAGATAAACTGCAGGTGGGCGGCGTAACCAATATGTATGTTATTGCCGAGAAAATGACCCAGGCAGGTCTTATTGTAAAACCATAAATGGCAGGATATCATACAGGTGAAATAGACGATGCGTAAAAAGAAAAAATATGTCATATTGACATTTGCCACCACAACAGCTGCCATGGCCATGGAGAAACAATGTGGTATCAGACAGATTCCAGGCCGGCTGATTCCTCTTCCGGGAGAAATAAGTGCCGGCTGCGGTCTGGCCTGGCGGATGCTGCCGGAGGAATATGAAGAATTTCAGACTCAGCTTGAGGAAACGGGACAGAAATTTCAGCAGATTGTTGAACTGGAACTATGAAAATTTTCTTTACTTTTTTAAAAATAATGTGGTATAATTGCAGACGCAATGAGCAGCTTTATGCGTAAGTCCGATTGTGGAGATTTACGGAAGGCTGCTCATTTTTTGTGTGTAAAAAATGAGCAGTTTCCAGAAGTTATTTTCATAAAGGAGGAGTTTGTTTTATGTCTGAACAACAAGTTAAATTGTGGAATAAGGATTTTGTTCTGATTATTATCATCAATTTCCTTGTTTTCATGAATCATCTGATGATTCTTTCTACATTCCCGTTTTATATCGAGTATCTGGGCGGTTCTGAAGCTGTTGCAGGTATGGCTGCAGCGCTGTTCTCGATTATTGCTGTCGTATGCCGTCCGTTCATAGGCTGGATGCTGGATAATGGCAAGAGAAAGGTTATTCTGATTATCGGTTTGTGTGGTATGCTGCTGATGCCTCTGGGGTATCTGGTATCAGCTACTCTTTTTCTGGCATTTGTCTGCCGTATGGTTCACGGAGCGGCCCTGGCATGTTCCAATACGTCTACATCCACCATTGCAACGGATATCATTCCAAAGCCTCGTTTTGCGGAAGGTATGGGTATGTTTGGCCTGGCAACGGCGTTGGCAACGGCCTGTGCACCGGCATTGGGATTATCTATAATGGATAAGATGGGCTTTACAACACTGTTTGTGTTTGCGGCTATTTCAATCGCCATTGCTCTGGTTCTGTTTATGCTCCTGAAGACACCGAAGATTGAGGTCGAAAAGAAACCTTTGAATATAAAAGGGCTCCTGGACAAAGATGCATTGCCTGCATCAGCAACCGCCCTTGTATTTATGCTGACATATGGTGCTCTGGAGAATTTTACAGCTAAATTTGCTGTGGAGGAAAATCTGCCAAGCGGTGGTATTTTCTTTGCTATTATGGCAGTGGCCCTGCTTGTTACCCGTCTTTCAGCCGGAAAGGTAACAGATAAACATGGTGAAAGCATCTTTGCATATACTTGTAATCTGGCCATGCTGGCGGCATTTCTTATGATGGGCTTGTGCCCGAACATTGTCACTTATCTGCTGTCAGCTGTTCTGGCAGGTTTCGGTTTTGGTGGTCTGGAACCGGCTCTTCAGTCCATGGCTGTGGCCATTGCACCTTCGGAGAGAAGAGGAAGTGCCAATTCTACGTTCCTCTGCGCCTATGATATAGGTATCGGTGTCGGCGGCGGTATTGCCGGAACACTGATTTCGTCATTTGGTTATCACCGGATGTTTATTATCATGGCGGTATTCAATATTCTGTCCATCGTTATTTATGTGTTGTTCGGAAAAAATCATCCGTCATCCTTTACATATAGGAAGAAACATGGAATCGAATAATTCTTACGTAGAATAAAAAGACCAGCTGATGCGTCATTCGGCATCAGCTGGTCTTTTGGATTCATAAAGGAAAATTTAAAAAAATATTGACAAAAAGATACGTGCTTGCTATACTTAACAAGTGTGCGCGAATAAACGTGTATACATCGTTATGTCAATAACGGCAACCAGTTTATTTTATTACCAGGAGGTGAAAATAATGCCAACATTTAACCAGTTAGTAAGAAAAGGAAGACAGACTGTTGAGAAGAAATCTACAGCACCTGCTCTGCAGAAGAGCTACAACTCCCTTCACAAGAAATCATCTGATTTATCATCACCACAGAAGAGAGGTGTTTGTACTGCTGTTAAGACAGCTACTCCTAAGAAACCTAACTCAGCTCTTAGAAAGATCGCCAGAGTTCGTTT
>JBJEJD010000150.1:0-11215 GCA_051877705.1 Coprococcus sp.
GCTTCCCCCTGAAAACGATTTGCGATGAGCATGTTTTCAGGGGGAAGCTCATCAGAAGTCGTCTTTCAAAACTCGTATTGGCTGAGTAGATACATATTATGGCAGATCATATTTTTTCTTCTGATCTTCCAGGTACGCCTTAACAAAACAGCTATATTCTTCAAATCGCTGCTGCTTCTTCAGCTCCATTCCCTGCTGAAGCTTCACTCCCCGTTCCGATATTGCATAGGAAGCCTCACTCTTTCTGTATCTTAACAGTATCTCATCCGTCATCTCCGACGGTATTGATTCCTGTTGTGTCACTTCAAGAATCTTATCATGAGCTCCCATTAATTCCAGCGTGTATATATAAGCTTCAAGATAACCCTGGTCTTTCACAAGTCCGAAAGCTTTCTCCATACATTCTGCTGCTCTTCCCGGATGATGCAGTTTCAGAAAAGCAATGCCCATATTATGCCAGGTCTCCGCTTTAAACTGCCGTGTCAGCTCATTGCCATACTCATGAGTCATCTGATAAATCACATGATGGTAACTTTTAAGCGCGGCCATATAGTACCCGTATCGATTATAATTATCCGCCGCCTGCCTTGCCTGCTCCACCGGGTTCTGGTGCTCCATTTCCGTCAGCTTATTATAAACAAAAGCAATCTCCGAATTGCTCAGATAATCTACCGAAGTCAACATCAGACGTACAATCTCTTTCAACGGTTTGCCGGCTGCTTTATAATTAGCCAGGGCCAATGCCAGAGAATGATCTCCCGTAATTCTGTCCATCCAGAAGAACATTTTTTCATCGAACAGATCCAGTGTAATGGCATATACATTCTGGGCCAGATACCAGCACAATTCTTCTAATGAAAAAATCCGTATACCGGACATCTTCATATCCAACGGCAGTACTTCTTTTGGCGAAGCAATCTCGATCACGGCTTCGCGGCCGGCTATCTCCGCTGTCTCTGCTGAATCATTTATATCAAAATCCTTCTCCCATGTACTGCCAGTTGCTGCAAATATTTCGCCAAAGCCCATATCTGTCACCCGAACATGGCAACATGTATCCGTTCTGAAAGAAATCTGTATACGGAGCATGGTTGTCTTATCTGGCCGTTCCGGAAGATCATCCAGCTGCATGACAGCCGTTTGTTCAAAATTGCTCAATGTATCTCTGATATGAAACACAAGCTGAGTGCTGCCATCCAGGATTACATTCTTCTCACCGACCGCACTGTACCATGGTGTTCCGGCTTCTGCCAGAATCATCTTTTGTGGTGTATTTCTATGAATGGACCGTACATAGATATCCTTCATCAGCATATCCGCATTGACTGCCAGAAAACCAGGTTTTCTGCCCACAATTTCATGATAATAGCTGTTATAACAGGCACCTCTGGCATAGAGATTCTGTCCCACAAATACATGCCGCTTCATGGCACAAAGCTGCTGCAGTGATACATTCATCCAACTGCCGCCTTCACCAGCATCCTCAAATCCTTCACCAACTAAATAATAAGTAGATATGGTTTTACGTGCCGAGACCTCTTTGACAGCCGCCAAAAACTTTCTATCCAGTTCAGGTCCCACGGGATTTTCCAATTCACTTCCATCCAGATAATCTTTTAAATCCACTGTCTCCGCTGTTACAGCAGCCGGATGATGCTTCCAGGAAATCGACAGATGATGGTAACGCAGCCCATGACGATCATATTCAAACAATCCAACATCATGGGTCCACAGTTCTCTCTTCTGAGAAAGGGCGTAATACTCATAACTCAGTCTGTGACTCTGCATAGCCAGACATTCCGGAGGGAGTCCCAGCTTCCGTCCAACATTCTTTATGGCATCTGCCATAGCCAGATCAATTTTCTCTGTTGTCAATGTAAGATAACCAATCTCCAGATCCGGATCAAGTTCATCAAGAGCCTTCAGCGTAGCGGAAATATACAAATAGATCAAATCCGCTTTTTCCATGCGCTCACCAGCCACATCGATCAATGGATCATCCGCAATATTATCCGTAAATCCCCGTACTAAAGCACCTTTTCCTTCCTTAGCAGCCGTCAGCGCTTCATCTCCCACAAGCCATTGACTATCCGCAAAAACCCGACAAAGAACTGTTGGTATCTGCATTTGTCCATCCAGTGAAACAGAATCCGGTTCCATCTTCTCTCTATTATAATAACTGATCTGTGAATAATCCGAACACAAATCATATCCAACAATCAATTTCTGCTTGTTCATTCTGTGACACTCCTATTTCAGTTGGAACAGCTGATCTGTCATTTCATCCAGACGGTCATAAAGCTTCAAAGCTTCATCCAGAGCAAGATCATCATGAAATTCCGCATAATCAAACATCCGATTTAGCTGATCTATCCCTGTCTCCAAATGATTATCCTGCTTACTTTCCTCTTTTAATGTCCGCCGTTCAAAGGTCTTCTCTTCATTTCCATCATTCTCACTGATATAATATATCAGTTCCTCTCCGGCATAAAGCCGGAAAGCTTTAACAAAAATACCTCCAAATACATGCCGCATCGGTTCATGAATAAACTCGTCGTCTGATCTTCCCGGAAGCCGATAGTGAATAGTCACAGTATTTTTTGAACCAGAGTGATACTCCACATAACTGAGATCTGACAATTCCTCAGGAACCCAGACAGAACCAGCATAATTTCTGAAAAAAGGAAGCAAAATTCCCTGATCCATAAATGAGGCCACTTCCTGACGCAGCTTTTCATAATACTCCGGTTCAACGTGGCTAACACCCGCGTAATATTTCAACAAAGCAAGACTACACACATCCCTGGCCTGCTCCATCTGATCCAGCTCTATTTCCATCAATTGAAATATCTGCTGGTTCGCTGTCCATTCATGAACCAGATAACGATATGCGTAATACCCCAGAAATGCTTTTATCATTCGCTGACTCGGATGATCGCCATAATAAGAAATAAAAACTTCACAGCCTTCTCCAATCAGAGTCTCTGTAAAAAGTATCTGACAGAGGAGACGTTCCTCCAATTCAAATGCGGTTACCTCAAAATCCTTAGCAGCCTTCCAGATGGCATATAAATTCGAGGTCGTTCCTGTATAAAAACGGATCAAATACTGTAAAATGGATTCATCGTATTTTCCCCGTGAGAAGGCAAAATATGCCATCTCCACCAGCAGATCATCTTTTTCAAAATTATTCTCCCGTATGATTCTTGAGCAAAGACGCATGATGCGCTTATCCTGTATTCCCTCATATCCATAAACGGTAATCGCTTTATAGGCTTTATCGAATAATCCCCGCTGAATAAAGTATTCTATGATATGGCTGCGTTCCGTATGTCCCAGCAGACAGATATCTATCTGAAGAAGATATTTTTCCAGTGTTTCTCCTTCATAATTATCATAATAAAAATCAATCAGGTTCTTCAAAATCGTCTTCTGATAATGTCGGCTCACCTCTTTCAGCCGCAATACCCGTTTATAAGTCTCAATAGACACATCATCCATCATCTGATATTTTAAAGCCCGTTCGCTTCGATTCAGAATAATCATCTGATTATCCCTGCATTGCTCATAACATTCACGAATATATTTTCCCGGATCCAGCAATTTCTCAAGTTCATAATCCACCGATGTCATATAGCGGCTTCCGCAATCATCCACAAGAACAATGCGGTAATCATCCATAAACAGATCAATATAGGCATTCCCATGAACCAATGGATAATAAACTTCCTTTTCCAGCTCAGAGCAATCAACAATAACACCTTTAATACCTGGATGCTCACAATGTAAATGCTGTTTAAAAATAACAGATGGCAGCGCCTGAACCACATGGGATGTCATCGCCTCTTTTGTCAGATAATAACGATACAGGACAGCAATATTTTCAGTGATTAAGCCTTTTCGAAGCTGTTCAAAGGTAAACGCTTTAATGATACCGTCATAGGTTTCAAAAAGTCTTCCAAGTTTATCCTTATGTTCAATTACATATCTGAAAAGAAATGCCTTCTGCTCCAACTGAAGCCGATTATCATATTGGAAATAGATCAGTACGGAAATTGGTAATTCCGTGCAAGTATTCAAATCCAGTGTTTCCATATAATATTCATATAATTCCTGCATCTTGATGGAAGATTTGATTCCAAGCTGATACCAATGATGGAATTGCGGCTCTTTTCTGTCTCCAAGAATCAACAGGTGTAAAACTGCCGACAAAAGATTCTTCGTTTCATATAAACTGCACAAATTCATCATGGCATGCAGGCATTGTCCATGATAACTTCTCATTTTAAGTACAAGATCCGCAAACCTGAAAACAGCCTCCCTGTTCAGGCATTCATGACGTACTCCCCACAACAGTAAACTGATCTCAAAACTTCCCATCTCCCTGATAACTGAAGGATCCTGATTCACAATTCCGGCAGCCTCCAGATATAAGAACCCTCCTGGAAGGCGGCGTCCATGCAGCTCCTTCATGCTTCTGAATAATCGGGAATAATGATCACTTTCCCGATTATCAAGCTTCATCAGCATATACAGTAATTCCCATCTGTCCTGATATTGTCCTTCTGTATAAAACTGAATCGTATCCCGCACAAACTGGGTATAATGTTCATCATTCTTGCATTTGGCACAGACATATAAATAATAGCTATATGCAATCGCTGATTTATATCTCAGTTCACGCCCATTCACTGTATCAAGAATATTCTGCGCTTCCTGGATACTGCCGGACAGCAGCAGATAGTCCGCTTCAACCACACGATAAATACTCTCTTTGCTGTTATTAATACAGCCGTCAATTTCTTCCCTGGCTTCTGAAATCCACTGCTCTTTTGTCATCTGCTTCAGCTGAAGTCTGAGATATTTCTGATATAACCCCATCCATGAAGCCTTCAGAGATCCTCTCTCCCGATATCCCTCTCTTTTTGATCTGTCTCTGCTGCAGCAGACAGGAATCTCTATTTTCTGATTAAATGTTTCAAGAATAATTCTGCCATGAGAAGTACTGCATATATCCGGACGTATTTGATATTCCAGCTGATAATAGCTTCCAAGAAAATCCTCATCCGTAATGATCTGCTTATAAACTGTCAAAAAACTTCCCTCTGCCCGGACATCGATCTTCACATGTCCCCACTGGCTCTTCTCTATAAGCAGCTTTTCACTGACCACATGATCCAGATTCTCAAACTCAATGATCTCCTGAGATACTGCAATACTCACTGGCTGCTTTCGTCTGATTGTACAGAGAAATTCTTCCATGGCCAGTGCCTGGTCATGACTTTTAATCAAAACATCATATATCTTCTGATTTTTTTTATTATTTAAAAAAACACGTCTGAAATCAGGCGCTCTGAATATCTTCAATGCCTCAGCCCAGTTCTCCCGTGCCAGCACCGCAAACCGGTCCAATTCATTCATTGATCCCATACTCGTCTCGCAATAAGGTGCGCGCACATGCACCTTATAAGGAATCGTAATCTCCCCCCCATTGCTGACGACATGAAAGCGCCCTTCGCTGCTCTCTCCAATCTCCATGGCCTGCGTATCAAACACATAATGAACACGCCCAGTCACTCCAACTATTGTATTTTCAAGACACTGCATCCACTTATTCGATGAGAAAATCATAGCACGTATTTCAATGTTATTACGGCTCACCAGATCAAAATATCCAGAATACCGGCTGCCATACTCCACTTCCAGTTCAATAGATTCTTCAGATACATCAATAGCTGGATTCTCATATTCAAATACGCCCCTCGACAATAACTGTATTTTTTCTTTCATGTTCTCTCACCTGCTTCGCCCTTTTATGTATACTTTCGCATAATGTATTTTATCACTAAATCAGCCCGGCTTCAATGAAAAGACAATAAAAAGAATTTGTCAGAATCAATATATGCAATTCTGACAAATTCTTTCATTTTACTCTATGTTAATTCCGGAATAAATTTTTGCGCCGGCTGACTGATACCTATCAATCGATAAATAACTTCCGGCATCTCGGCTGCTTTCTTGTAAGTCATAACAAAATGATGTGGCTCAAGCCGTTCAGTCTGATCCAGCAGCGGACTTAACAGCGTATCCTTTGTAAAAAGATAAGTTGAACGGATAGATGAATCGAATACCATATACTCCTTACGGTTGTTCATGCGAAAAGACTGTCGGCAATAATCAACCACAACCCCTGGTCTGATCTGATTAATTGTCAGCTGTAAATAAAAATCCCTCAGCAACGTATCATGACTCTGTTTCATCCACTCGTACTCGCCGTCTATAATCATCTCAAACTGTTCTTCAGACAAATATGTATGACTCTTGCTGATCAGCCCTTCACGCATACATTTCCGTTCAAGAACCAGATGCCCCGTCTCCCAGTCTGTCATCATGATACAATAATTCTCAGAATTCTCCTGATTGACACTGACAGCATCCATCAGATAATTAATCTCTCTGTTAAAGAAAATCTTTCTGATCACAGAAGTCCTGGCCGGTTTATAATTCTTCCCCTTCTGCAGTGTATCAATAATACGTTCGTATTCTTCTTCCGGAATAACATTATTCTCTTCATAATACATTTCATCAAACACTTATATATTCACCAAAACCCTTTCCCATTGACGGTTTCTCCCCCACCGTCAAACTATTCACCCTTTCAATGTTAACTATATTGTACTCCATAATTATGTAAATATGATGATGAAAGCCTTAAAAAAATCTTAAATCGAAAAAAGGATGAACAGCTTCTTTTCATAAGCAGTTCATCCTTTTATTTATTATTATCTGTACAAACTCTGATTATCTGCGCCTGATGATTTCATGACGTCCAGGACCGTTGGATACCATCGTAACCGGTACCTCCAGTTCCTTCTCAATGAACTCAATATAATTGCGGCAGTTCTCCGGCAGATCTTCATACTTCGTAATACCTCGGATGTCACATTTCCATCCAGGTAATGTGGTATAGACCGGCTTAGCCTTCTTCAGCAGTCTCGTCGTAGGGAAATCCTTTGTAATCTGACCATCGATCTCATAACCGACACAAATCGGCAGCTCATCCAGATAACCCAGTACATCAAGTACAGTTAAAGCCACCTCTGTTGCCCCCTGCACACGGCAGCCATATCTTGATGCAACAGCATCAAACCAGCCCATTCTTCTTGGTCGTCCGGTTGTGGCGCCAAATTCACCGCCGTCACCGCCTCTTCTTCTCAGTTCATCAGCTTCCTCACCAAAAATTTCAGAAACAAATTCACCGGCACCTACAGCACTGGAATAGGCTTTAACGACCGTGATGACATTCTTGATCTCATATCCCGGAATACCTGCTCCAATGGCCCCATAAGATGCCAGAGTCGATGAGGATGTTACCATCGGGTAAATACCAAAATCCGGATCCTTCAATGATCCCAGCTGGCCTTCCAGCAAAATATTCTTATTCTCCTTCAATGCCTGCTGCAAATATGCAAATACATCACAAACATAAGGTTCCACCATATCTCTGTATTCAAGCATAGTATGATAAACTGCTTCCGGATCAAGCTTCTCCTTATGATACAAATGCTCGATCAGGACATTCTTCATCTCAATAACACGGTAAACTTTCTCTTTAAGACCTTCCTCATCAAAAAGCTCACTGACCTGGAAACCAATCTTGGCATATTTATCGGAATAAAATGGTGCGATACCTGACTTAGTAGAACCAAAGGACTTGCCTCCCAGTCTCTCCTCCTCATAAGCATCAAATAAAATATGATACGGCATCAGAATCTGTGCACGATCAGATACAAGAATCTTTGGCTTCGGAACGCCTCTTGAAGTCAAGTCATCCAACTCTTTCACCAGATACGGAATATTCAGGGCGACACCATTACCGATGATACTTGTTGTATGATCATAAAAAACACCTGACGGTAAAAGATGCAATGCGAATTTGCCATAATCATTGATAATTGTATGACCGGCATTACTTCCGCCCTGGAATCGGATAATAATATCAGATTCTTCAGCCAGCATATCCGTAATCTTGCCCTTGCCTTCATCTCCCCAGTTCGCTCCAACGATTGCTCTAACCATAAACTCAGCTCCTTATATGTTTTTACATGCTGTATATCATGTATTTTGTCTTAATAAATCTGTCGACAATACTCTATTATTTTATGCTATATTCCAACAAAAGTAAATACCGGATTCAGATTTTATCCCTCTTTAAGTAAATCTTCCAGACTGACGCCCAGGCAATCCGCCATAACCATCAAAACACTTAATGTTGGATTACATTTTGCATTCTCCAGATCCGATATATAAGTCCGATGAAGCCCACACATGTTAGCCAGTGCCTGCTGGGATATCCTCCTAAGCTTACGGTAATGCTTAATATTACCGCTCAATACCTGCTTTATCTTTTCTATTTCCTCATCCAATGACTCTCTTTGTGCATGCATCTAAAATGACCTCCGCTGTCTAATCTATAATAATCTAACATCCTCAACAAAAATCACTATTCATTCTGTCGAAGTTTGAATTTCACTTTTTATTCAATGTTACCAAATCTGGGAAGGCATTTCAATAGTCTATTTACAAAAAGTAACTTTTTCTTGAAAAATAAACAAAAAAACTGCTGTACGTTTACCACTCATAAGTAATCGTACAGCAGTTGATATCTCATTACTCTATCAGATCAGCTGGCGCCATATATGTACTGATTCAGCAGCTTTCGCCAGTCACAGGGAATTAATATTTGAAGAAACCTTCGCCTGTCTTCTGACCAAGCTTACCACCACGAACCATCTTCTTCAGCAGTGGATGTGGACGATACTTAGGATCGCCTGTCTCTGTGTAAAGAACGTTCATGATTGCAAGGCAAACATCAAGACCAATTAAATCGCCTAATGCAAGAGGTCCCATTGGATGGTTAGCACCAAGCTTCATAGCTGTGTCGATACCTGCAGCATCTGCAACACCATCAGCAAGAACGCCGGCAGCCTCATTGATCATAGGGATAAGGATTCTGTTTACAACGAAACCTGCAGCTTCTTCAACCTGAACAGGTTCCTTGCCGATTTCAACAGAAATAGCTTTGATCTTGTCAACAACTTCAACAGGTGTATTAAGACCAGCGATAACTTCGATCAGCTTCATGGATGGAGCAGGATTGAAGAAATGCATACCGATCATAGGTCTGTCTAAGCCAGCACCGATCTCTGTGATGGACAGAGAAGATGTGTTTGTAGCAAAAATTGCTTCTGGTTTGCAGATAGCCTGTAATTCTTTGAAAGTCTGTTTCTTGATTTCCATGTTCTCGATAGCAGCTTCAACGATCAGATCACAATCTGTACAGATATCTTTAAGACCTGTTGAAATCTTAGCAAGAATCTTGTCAGCATCTTCCTGAGCCATTTTGCCTCTTGCTACTTTCTTGGATAAACCTTTTTCGATTTTCTTTTTGCCGTTTGCAGCAAATTCTTCTGTAATATCGCATAAGCAAACTTCATAACCTTCTGTCTGAGCGAATACCTGTGCAATACCTGAACCCATTGTACCAGCGCCAATTACTCCTACTTTCATTGTAAAACTCCTCCTAACAATAAATTTAATTTAAACATTATGGCCTCCAGGCCGTTCCCAAACTATAACAGATTAAGCGTTGATAAAGTTTTTCTCTTTACGCTTTGTAAGGAATGCATCCATACCTTCAATCTGGTCATGTGTCTTGAAGCAGCTGCCGAACAGTTTCTCTTCGAGAACGATAGCTTCGTCCATAGGAAGATCAAGACCTTCATTGATGGCTTTCTTGCAGGCACGAACAGCGATAGGAGCGTTCTTTGCAATCTTGGAAGCAAGTTTCTCAGCTGCCGGAAGAAGTTCATCCTGTGGATATACTTCATTCACAAGACCAAGCTCTTTAGCCTTTGCAGCATCAATGTTCTTTGTCGTATAAATGATCTCTTTAGCCATACCAGGAGCGATAAGACGAGCAAGTCTCTGTGTACCGCCAAAACCAGGTGTAATACCAAGGCCAACTTCCGGCTGACCAAAAATAGCATTGTCAGAGCAGATACGGATATCGCAGCTCATGGAGATCTCACAGCCGCCGCCTAATGCGAAACCATTAACTGCAGCAATTACTGGAATAGGGAATGTTTCAATCTTTCTGAACACATCATTACCCTTCTTACCGAAAGCTTCGCCTTCTTCAGGTGTTAATGTGCTCATCTGAGCGATATCTGCACCAGCTACAAAAGATTTCTTGCCAGCACCTGTGATGATCAGGGCTCTGATAACATTTACATCTACTGCATCAAGAGCAGCATTCAGATCATCCAGGACGTCTGAATTAAGAGCGTTTAATGCTTTTTCACGGCTAATTGTAAGAATAGCAATGTTACCTTTTACTTCATATAATACGGTTGACATTTTTTTAACTCCCTTTCTTTGTTGAATTTTTACCTTCATCCTTATTCTACAACACATCATCTGATAAGTAAATAGCAAATCTGTATTTTAAAAAAACTTTTTAGATATATTCTTTAAAAAACTGTGTGATTCTCTTTGTTTTACAGTCATTTTACCTATTTACAAATCCGAAAATCAAGAGGCCCAACCAATTTAAAAGTTAAGATTTTGACAATATTTTAAATAAGTAGCGGTTCTTCACCTTTTAAAAGACTGGCTGTCCCTCCAGCTTTTTATTGCCATAATGCCTCCATTTGAAAGTCTAAAATCAGATATTCCATGATTTGTTCGTCTTCATATCCCATTTTTCGGTAAAGTTCGATCCATTCGTCAGGCATCAAAAGCCTATATGCATCGATCTCTGCATCTTTAAGTCCCAAAATATTCGTAAAATGAAGCAGAATATCCAGATTATCTTCCAGCATCTTCTCTTTTACACAGACAGCTATATTCGTATGATCCTCCAATCTGAATTCCAATATAATTCTAATATCTGTTATTTTATTATCGAACAGCAGTCCTTCATTCTCCAGAAAAGCGATATCAATGATACTGCTGCTTAAATCTCTGAGCATCAGTTCTTCTTTGTTATACACATATTCTTTTATAGCAATGTTCTCGCCGCCCAATCCTCTATGGGTACTCCATTCCATAATTGCAATCCCACCATCTGCTGCATACCCCAGGCTAATCTCATGGAACCACAGAATCCGTTTGTCTCCTGAAAACATGATAGCTGATAGTAAAAGCATTAAGA
>JBJEJD010000151.1:0-11190 GCA_051877705.1 Coprococcus sp.
GGAAATAATGAACAGAAGATATATCAGGCAATTATGAGAGATTTCAGTTATGAAGTCAAAAATGTCAGTCAGCGTGGATCAGAAGCTACAGCAGAGCTTACTGTAAGTAACCGGGATATGGAAGCAATTTACGGACAATTTGTCGTAAGTGCTTATCAGCTGGTTATTTATGATGCCTATCAACCTGAAGAAGAACGAATGGGAGAGGAGATGCTGAAGCAGAAAATCGATGAAATGCTGCTGGAAGCTTTGACAGAGAGTGAGACAGAACTTCGATTGGCAGAAATCAGTGTGGATATGACTCGCAGAGGACGGTCGTGGTATATGAATTTTGATCATAATGATCTGAATGCCATTTACGGAGGTTACTTATCAGCTCAGGAAGCAGCGGATAATGTGCTTGGAGACAGAAGTACAGAGGCTCTGACTAATCTGGAGAAGGCTTATCAGAGTAATATTGATGATGCGAGGCATGTGCTGAGAAATGCAGTGCACTATATGGTGGATGATGTCTGGAATGGGATCCTTTGTAATGTTGTCAGCTGTATCAATGCAGGAACTGATATCAAAGGTGAAGAATATGATATAGCATCGGGTATGGCAGAACTGGATGAGCTGCTGAAGGAAAAAGAGCAGTATGATACATACATTGATGCTTTGGATGATGTGAATTACGGGCATATTAAGAATGGATGGCGGCAGTTAACGGATGCCTGTGATGCACTGATTCAGGAACTGAAGGAAAAACAGCCGGAGCCTGTTGATTTTGATTATATACCGGACACAACGGAGTTAGAGGATGCTATACACCGTTTTGTGGATCTGGTTTATCCGGAATAAGAGATCAGAAAATACAGGAGAATGTCATACCGGCAGATAAAGAAGGAATAATATGGAAGCTTATACAGGATTTGCACAAGTTTATGATATCTTCATGGATAATATTCCTTATGACGAATGGGGAGATTATCTGACTTCACTTTTGAGGCGATATGGTGTGGAAGATGGTTTAGTACTGGATATGGGATGTGGAACAGGTGCTATGACCAGATATTTGAATGGACGGAATTATGATATGATTGGTATCGATATTTCTGAGGAAATGCTTGCTATTGCCAGGGAAAAATCATCTCCGGAAATTCTTTATCTGCTGCAGGATATGAGATCTTTTGAATTGTATGGGACTGTAGGAGCTGTAGTCAGTATCTGTGACAGTATAAACTATATATTAAATGAGGATGAACTGTATCAGGTGTTCAGCCTTGTGAATAATTATCTTGATCCTGAAGGTATCTTTATATTTGATTTGAATACGGTTTATAAATATCAGGAGGTACTGGGTGAGCAGACCATTGCCGAGGACCGTGAAGAATGCAGCTTTATCTGGGACAATTATTATGATGAAGAAGAGATGATCAATGAGTATGACCTGAGCATTTTTGTCCGGGAGAAGGATGATCTGTTCAGAAGATATCAGGAAACCCATTATCAGAGGGCATATCCATTGGAAATGGTGAAAAAGCTTCTCGAAAAATCCGGGATGGAAGTACTTGCAATTTATGATGCTTTTACGTATAATAATCCAGAGCCTGACAGTGAGAGGGTTTATTTTATTGCCAGAGAACATGGCAAACGTGAGCGGATAGAAAATAAAGAATTATAATTTATCGTGTATTGCCGGACAGGCAGATAGATGGAGGAATGATCAATGTCAGATTATATCGTGCATGCAGTGGGGGCTGGCAAGCAGGTCAGAATATTTGCTGCATCAACCAGAGATTTAGTGGAACAGGCACGACAGATACATAATACAAGTCCTGTAGCAACAGCGGCTCTTGGAAGGTTGCTGACAGCGGGAGCCATGATGGGAAGTATGATGAAGGGAGAGAAGGATCTGCTGACGTTGCAGATTCAGTGCAGCGGTCCAATCGGTGGGTTGACGGTTACTGCCAAATCAGATGGGACTGTCAAAGGATATGTCAATAATCCGGATGTTATGTTGCCTCCGAACAGTAAGGGCAAGCTGGATGTAGGTCGGGCTCTTGACCTGGGGGTATTAAGCGTTATTAAAGACATAGGTATGAAAGAACCTTATGTTGGACAGACACAGCTGGTATCGGGTGAGATTGCGGAGGATCTGACCTATTATTATGCGACCAGTGAGCAGATTAATTCCAGCGTAGCTCTGGGAGTGCTGATGGAGAAGAATAATACGGTAAAACAAGCTGGCGGTTTTATCCTGCAGCTGATGCCGTTTACAGAAGAATCTGTCATTAATCGTTTGGAGGAGAATGTAAAAAAACTGCCTTCTGTTACGACTATGTTTGAACAGGGAGAGACACCGGAGAGTATGATCAGACGAGTACTGGATGGATTTGACATAGAGTTTTATGATAATATTCCGACAGGGTTTGTATGTGATTGTTCCCATGACAGGGTGGAGAAAGCCATTATCAGTATCGGCAAAAAAGAAATACAGGAAATGATCGATGATAAGCAGCCGATAGAGGTTAACTGTCATTTCTGCGGTAAACATTACGTTTTTGGTATGAATGAGCTGCAGCAACTTCTGAAAAAGGCGGACAAGCGCTGAATATAAAATGATTACAAAAAGGGATGTGACGAATGAGTCACATCCCTTTTTGTCGTGAGCTGTATTTTATAGCTGCTTAATTGACTGTGTAATTATCGAAGGATTGTGACTGATGTCGATGGTTTTATATTAGTGTCGATAAATGATGATTGAGGAACATGGATAGCCCTTTTATAATGAACATACAAAAGTTTTCGGCCGGAACCTGTAAAAATAAGGAGGAAAGATAATGAATCAGTCAATATTATCATATGAAGAATTTGTATCATATATACGTGAGAATGTTGAAGATGGTCTGGAAAATACAGGAATATCCGGCGTATCGGTGACGGAGGTCGTGAAAAACAATGGCGTTGTATTCGATACATTGACGATTGAGCAGGAAGAAGGAGATTATGCACCTGTGTTTTATCTGAAGGATCTGTATGGGCGCTATCTGCAGGGGGAAAGTGAGGATGTTCTGGCTGAGCAGATTATTTACTTTTACCGGAATCATGCTGAGAAACAATGGGATTTGGAATATCAGTGGTTTTTACATCTGGAGAATGTATATGAACGGATTATAATGAAGGCTGTCAATTATGAAAAGAATAAAGTACAGCTGGAGAATTGTCCGCATATCAGAGAACTTGATCTGGCTCTGACATTTCGAATACTCATGGAGAAGGATGAGGAACAGATTGGTACGATTCTGGTTAATAATGAAATGATGAGAGAATGGGAGACTTCCGAATTTGATCTGTTTGATCTTGCTGTGAAAAATATGCAAAGATTATGGCAGCCTACACTGGAACCTATACAGGATATTTTAGAAGGACTTATACAGATGGAGAGTGATGAGAAGGAGATCGAATATCTTAAGAATTATCCGGTATCATGGGATTTGTCTATGTATGTGCTTACCAACGATCTGCGTTTGAATGGAGCGACAATACTTTTTTATACAGATTGTCTAAGGCAGTTTGCGTCCAGAATAAAGAAAGATATTTTTGTGCTGCCCAGCAGTATCCACGAGGTGCTGCTTGTACCAATAGCAGATGAAATGTCTGCATGGGATCTGCGTCAGATCGTGGAACAGGTTAACCATCAGCTTGTCTCTGAAGAAGAGGTACTATCCAATCATGTTTACCGTTATCTCTATAAAGAGGATAAACTCATCATCGGCGCATAATACAGCAGCACAAAACTTTATAAAATCAAAGCTTGCGGTTCTGTACAATATAGGCTAGAATGTATACAGGCGTTTTTTACGATGAAATTGTTGGGAACGCCGGGATTTAAAACCGGTAGAAGGAGTGTAAATGATGAAGTTTATTAAAACACCTGTTAAAGGTATGTGCGATATGCTTCCTGCGGACATGCGATTAAGAGAGCATATTCTGCAGATGATCAAAACCAGTTATGCAGCTTATGGATTTATGCAGATCGAAACTCCCGTTATGGAACATATAGAGAACCTTACGTCAAAACAGGGCGGAGATAATGAGAAGCTTATTTTCAAAGTTATGAAAAGAGGCGCTGACCTGACAAGGGCTATTGAGGCCGGTAAGCAGGAATTTGCAGATAACGGTCTGCGTTATGACCTGACGGTTCCTCTGGCAAGATATTATGCCAATAACAAGGAAAAGCTGCCGACACCTTTTAAGGCACTGCAGATTGGCAATGTATGGCGTGCTGATAATCCACAGAAGGGACGTTTCCGTCAGTTTACTCAGTGTGATATCGATATTCTTGGTGATGACACGAATCTGGCTGAGATAGAGCTGGTTGCAGCTACATCTGATATGTTGTCTCAGATATTCAGGGAAGTTGGCATCACGGATTTTACTATTCATATTAATGATCGTCAGATCCTGAGAGCAGCAGCACTGCAGGCAGGGTTTGCGGAGGATGATATTGGTGCTGTTCTGATATCTCTTGATAAATTTGACAAGATCGGTCTTGACGGTATCCGGAAAGAACTGATCGAGAACGGTTACGGGGAAGATGTAGTGAACCGTTATCTGTCAATTTATGAAGCTTTACAGGGAGAAGTGACCTGCGGTGAATTCTGTAAGGATATCAGCGGGGAATATCTCAACAGGACAGTTGTGGAAGGTGTAGATGATATTATTTCCTGCGTAAAGGCTATGATCGATGAGCATGTAAAGATTATCTTCGATCCTACACTGGTGCGCGGCATGGGATATTATACGGGTACGATTTTTGAGATAAGTATTGATGGCTATAATTTCTCCATTGCCGGAGGTGGACGCTATGATAAGATGATCGGAAAGTTTTGTGGACAGGATGTGAGTGCCTGTGGTTTTTCCATTGGCTTTGAACGTATTATTACGATTCTGAAGGATAAACTGGATACCGCAATGCCGGTGGCAGATAAGAGCCTGGCCATCCTGATTGGCAAGAATGTTTCTCTCAACAGAAAGCTTGAGATATTCAAACGTGCCAAAGAACTTCGTGCTGAAGGAACAACGGTTACTATTCAGCCGATGCGCAAGAATATGAAACAGCAGATTGAAAAACTGGAGGCAGAAGGCTTCCATGATTTTGAGAAAGTCTATAATGATTAGAATGTTGTCCATAGCAACGGAGCATTACTATTTCAAACAATACAAAAGAAACAGATAAACAGAGAGGAGTCTTAGTATGGCAGAATCAATGAGTGGGTTAAAACGTACCCATCGTTGTGCGGAGCTGAGCAAAGCTCAGGCTGGTCAGGTTGTGACTGTTATGGGCTGGGTTCAGAAGAGTAGAAATAAAGGCGGAGTTGTTTTTGTTGACCTGAGAGACCGTTCCGGTATTTTACAGATAATTTTTGAGGAGAGCAACTGCGGCACCGAGACTTTTGAAAAGGCAGGAAGACTGAGAAGTGAATTTGTGGTTGCTGTTACAGGTAAGGTCTGTGAACGTGCCGGAGCTGTTAATAAGAATCTGGCAACGGGCGAGATTGAGGTTGTGGCAGAACAGCTGAGAATATTGTCAGAATCCGAAACACCGCCATTTCATATTGAAGAGAATAGTAAGACAAAGGAAGATCTTCGTCTGAAATACAGATACCTTGATTTGAGAAGGCCGGATATACAGAAGAATATCATTATGAGAAGCAAAGCATGTGCTGTAATCAGGAATTTCCTTTCTGAGGAAGGATTTCTGGAGATTGAGACACCGATGCTTACCAAGAGTACACCTGAGGGTGCAAGAGACTATCTTGTGCCAAGCCGCGTGCATCCGGGTACGTTTTATGCTCTGCCTCAGTCTCCTCAGCTTTTCAAGCAGCTGTTGATGGTATCAGGTTACGACCGGTATTTCCAGATTGCAAGATGTTTCAGAGATGAGGATCTTCGTGCGGACAGGCAGCCTGAGTTCACCCAGGTGGATATGGAATTGTCTTTTGTAGATGTGGATGATGTGATTGATGTCAATGAACGTCTTCTGGCAAAATTGTTCAAAGAGATAATAGGTGTTGAGGTATCTCTGCCGATTCAGAGAATGACATGGCAGGAAGCGATGGATCGTTATGGTTCTGATAAACCGGATACGCGTTTCGGTATGGAATTGAATGATGTCACAGAGGTTGTCCGTGGCTGTGAATTTGTCGTATTTAAGAATGCCATTGAAGCTGGCGGCTCAGTCAGAGGTATCAATGCGAAGGGACAGGGAACAATGCCTCGTAAGAAAATTGATGCGCTGACAGCTTTTGTTAAGGACTATGGTGCAAAGGGATTGGCTTATGTGGCTATTCAGCCGGATGGTTCCATCAAATCTTCCTTTGCAAAGTTTATGAAGGAAGAAGAAATGCAGGCTTTGATTCATGCCATGCAGGGTGAGCCGGGAGACCTTCTCTTATTTGCTGCAGACAGGAATAAGGTTGTCTATGCATCTTTGGGTGCCTTAAGGCTTGAACTGGCTGAGCAGATGGGACTGCTGGACAAGAATCAGTATAATTTCCTTTGGGTGACAGAATTCCCTCTGCTTGAGTGGTCTGAGGAAGAAAATCGCTATCAGGCGATGCATCATCCATTTACGATGCCTATGGAGGAGGATCTGCAATATATTGATACAGATCCGGGGCGTGTGCGTGCAAAGGCTTATGATATTGTTCTGAATGGTACAGAGATTGGTGGAGGCAGTGTTCGTATTCACCAGGATGATATTCAGGAAAAAATGTTTGAAGCTCTTGGATTTACTCAGGAAAGAGCCCACGATCAGTTCGGTTTCCTTTTGGAAGCATTCAAATATGGTGTGCCGCCGCATGCAGGATTGGCTTATGGTCTTGATCGTTTGATCATGCTGATGGCTCAGGTGGACAGTATTCGAGATGTTATTGCGTTCCCGAAGGTAAAAGATGCGTCATGTCTGTTGACTAATGCACCGGGAACAGTTGATGATAAGCAGCTGGAAGAACTTGGTATCTGTATTGCTGAGACAGAAGAATGATTGCTTTAATCATTTATCTTTTAGTAATTAATGTGGCAGGTATCATTATCTGTGGTATTGATAAGAAGCGGGCTGTCAGACACTGGTGGAGAATCCCTGAGAGGCAGATTTTTCTGATAGCTGTTCTGGGTGGAAGTGTAGGTGTATTAATCGGTATGTATTGTTTTAGACATAAAACAAAGCACAGACAATTTACCATAGGAATACCACTGATCCTGCTGTGCCAGATGATGTTGGTTATCATCATGACCAGATTATTATAATGAAAGGAACCATGCTTCGATGTTATCAGATATCGAAACAACATAGAGGAGGTAATGCCGATGTACGCATTTGACGAAATTCAGGCAGTTGACAGTGAGATTGCGGAAGCCATTGAGCTGGAGACAGGAAGACAGAACCGTAATATTGAATTGATTGCTTCAGAAAATTTTGTAAGTAAGGCTGTAATGGCTGCTATGGGCAGCCCGTTGACCAATAAATATGCCGAGGGATATCCTGGAAAGCGATATTATGGCGGCTGCCAGTATGTGGATATTGTGGAGAATCTGGCAATTGAGCGTGCCAAAAAGCTTTTTGGTGCTGCTTATGCCAATGTTCAGCCACATTCCGGTGCTCAGGCCAATATGGCTGTATTCCAGGCTTTCCTGAAGCCGGGCGATACTTTTATGGGCATGAACCTTGATCATGGCGGTCATCTTACTCATGGCAGTCCGGCTAATTTTTCCGGAAAGGTTTTCCATTGTGTGCCATATGGTGTGAATGAACAGGGATTTATTGATTATGATGAGGTAGAGCGTATTGCTCTGGAATGTCAGCCGAAGCTTATCGTTGCCGGAGCCAGCGCATATTGCCGGACCATTGATTTTAAGCGCTTTAGAGAAATTGCTGATAAGGTGGGTGCTATTCTGATGGTGGATATGGCTCATATTGCCGGGCTCGTGGCCGCAGGATTGCATCCAAGCCCGATTCCTTATGCGCATGTGGTGACAACAACAACTCACAAAACACTTCGTGGACCAAGGGGTGGCTTGATCCTCTGCGGTACAGATGAATATGCCAAAAAGCTGAATTCTGCCATATTCCCGGGAACTCAGGGAGGACCTCTGATGCATGTAATTGCAGCGAAGGCTGTAGCATTTAAAGAGGCTCTGAGTGATGATTTTAAAGAATATCAGAAGCAGATTATTGTGAATGCACAGGCTCTTGCCGCTGGATTGACAAAGAGAGGCATTAAGATTGTATCCGGCGGTACGGATAATCATCTGATGCTGGTTGATCTGCAGGATCTGGGGTTGACAGGCAAGCAGGCTGAGAAGATGCTGGATGAAGTGCATATTACCTGTAATAAGAATACGATTCCAAATGATCCTCAGTCTCCGTTTGTAACAAGTGGATTGAGACTGGGTACACCAGCTGCAACAACCAGAGGTTTTGATGCTGCTGATATGGATCAGATCGCGGAAGCCATTGCCATCACGTTAAAAGATTTTGAAGGTAATAAGGAAAAAGCCGTTGCCATCGTAAAATCACTGACAGATAAATATCCATTATATGCTTAATACTACAAAACCGCTGCAATCTTTTGATGATGCAGCGGTTTTATTAAAGATTGTTCAGATCAAGCCGGCCTTTTTAAGAGCCTTGGCAATACCGTTGTTTTCTACAGTATCGGCAATGATTTCGGCATATGGATCCAATGCAGATGAATGTTCTCCCATGGCTATTCCGTGTGCAGCCGCCTTGAGCATAGTCAGGTCGTTGCTGCTGTCTCCAAAGGCCCATGTGTTATCCATGGAAATATTCAGGTGATCTGACAGCAGATACATGCCAGAGGCTTTAGAGAAGCCCCGGGGAATACATTCATACATTCCGTTTCCGCGATCGATGGCTTCGATATCCTGATGGACGGTCTGTATGAACTGATCTGTTCGGTTCTGATCATCAGAGATAATGATGAATTTATCAAAAATAAAATTCTTTTCATCAATGAAAGAAGTCAGACCAAGGCCTAGCTCTCTGAAGGAAAATTTGATCTGGTTCAGGATGTTCTGGCGATAGAGGCCCCGCTTACAATAAACATCTTCTGATCCTTCCAGGAAGGTTTCAATATCCAGACTTTCTATGAGATCAATCAGTTCAATGCCACGTTCCATGGAAAATGAGTGAGACATAAGCGTCCGGCCATGACAGATAATCCGGGTCCCGCAGCCGCATAAAAAGCCGTCGAAAGGGAGCGCTTTAATCGCATCCGGTATGGTACGTATAGTGCGCCCGGTATTGATAAAGGCCAGATGGCCATTGGCCTGAGCCTGACGGATGGCAAGAATGGCACTGTCGGGTATCTCGTGTGTATAGTCAGAAAGTAATGTTCCATCGATGTCAAAAAATAACAATTGAGGCTGCATTTTAGTATCCCAGTTCTTCTCCGATCAGAATGATCTTGATTCTGCCAGGGATATTAGAGCGGCGGGTAATAACTGTGTGAGTACAGATACAGTCAGGACTCAGGCAATCGCCGCATTTGCCTGTCATGGCACAAGGTGTTTTCTTGTTCAGGCGCACAGTATTAGGTGGAGCTGCTGAAAGTTTGACACGTTTATAGGCGTCTTCCACATCGGAACAGACCTTATTCATACCGGCAACGATGATAACATTCTTCGGACCATGAATCAGAGAGGCTACACGGTTGCCGTTGCCGTCAATATTGACTAATTGTCCGTCCATGGTAATAGCGTTGGTGCTCATATAATAGTAATCACAGATGGCTATTTTTGAAAAGATTTCATCACGCTCAGACTCTGTTTTGGCGGCAAAACGGTCAAGAAATACGCATCCGGAGGACTTAAGCGCTTCGTTGAAGCCGATTTCTCCAAGGGTCATGGAGCCACCGCAGGCAACGGTACATCCTTCAGTGAGATAGCCCATGGCTTTTTCAAGAGCTTCTTTTTTGTCTGCTGCGAAGCTGGCTTCAAAACCGCGTTTTTGAAGGGCAGGAATCATGGTGTTGGCCAGATTGGCATAGTATTGTTGTTTAGGTGTCATAATAAACCTCCTTTATATTCATGAGATTATGTATAATAATAACCGTTTAACTTTATCGGTTAAACTGCTATAATTATAGCATGAACCCTAAAAATAGGAAACAAAAATATGTTCGCCTGAATAGGGCAATTTGGCGATATTTACAGACGGAGTTGAGCGGCAAGTAATAATATGAATATGGAAGAGCATACTTGACAAGTACGTGAAAATGTGCAATAAAGGAGTTAGATATTACCCTGATTAAATTAAAGGAGGAAATGAATTATGAAATTTTTTATTGATACTGCAAAGGTGGAAGATATCCGTAAAGCCAATGATATGGGAGTCATCTGTGGAGTGACCACCAATCCTTCACTGATTGCAAAGGAAGGAAGAGATTTCAATGAAGTTATCAAAGAGATTACAACAATTGTGGATGGCCCTATCAGTGGTGAAGTAAAGGCTACGACTGTCGATGCAGAAGGTATGATCAAAGAAGGCCGTGAAATCGCAGCTATTCATCCGAATATGGTTGTGAAGATTCCAATGACTGTAGAGGGGCTGAAAGCAGTTAAGGTATTATCTGCAGAGGGAATCAAGACGAATGTGACATTAATTTTTACAGCTAACCAGGCGCTGTTGGCAGCAGAAGCCGGAGCAACCTATGTTTCTCCGTTCCTCGGAAGACTGGATGATATCAGCCAGCCTGGTATCGACCTGATTCGAACAATTGCAGAGATCTTTGATATTTATGAATATGAGACAGAGATTATTGCCGCATCCGTAAGAAATCCGATTCATGTAACGGATTGTGCTTTGGCAGGAGCGGATATTGCAACTGTACCTTATAATGTTATTGAACAGATGACAAAGCACCCTCTGACAGATCAGGGAATTGCCAAGTTCCAGGCAGATTACCGGGCAGTATTCGGAGAATAAGGAGTGCAGTCAAAGTCATTATACATAGCAGAAAAGCCCAGTGTGGCCAGAGAATTTGCCAAAGTATTAAATGTAGGAGGACGGGCGGCTGACGGATATCTGGAGTCAGCTGATGCCGTTGTCACATGGTGTGTCGGACATTTGGTGACCATGAGTTATCCGGAAGCCTATGATCCGAAGCTGAAAAAATGGTCTCT